>NZ_JBVVQD010000058.1:0-21425 GCF_055811755.1 Mesorhizobium sp. WSM4840 | reverse complement strand
AAGCCTCTTTGAATCACGCTAACCTGCGGCGGGCCACAAATTACACGCCGTCGTTAACCTGAACTCGTTGCCCTGGCAGCATCCGCGTCCCATTGACTTCGCCCTGACGATCTGCCGTGGCTCATCGACGGGATGGTAGCTTTCGATCAAGGCCCAGTGCAAAACCTTGATGCTGTCATCGCCGCCGCAATCCTCGCCTTCGGCTTTGTCTACATCCATCCGTTCGAGGACGGTAACGGCCGCATTCACCGCTACCTGTTCCACCACTGCTTGCCATGCACCGCTTCAATCCGCCGGGAGTGGTGTTTCCTGTTTCGGCCGCGATACTGGACCAGATCGACGAGTATAGGCGCGTGCTCGAGAGCTATTCGCAGCGCCTTCTGCCATTGGTCGAATGGGAACCGACGCCGCAATTCAATGTTCGGGTGCTGAATGACACCGGGGATTTCTACCGGTTCTTCGATGCAACCGCGCACGCGGAATTCCTATATGCCTGTGTTCAGAGGACGATCGAGCGGGACCTTCCCGACGAAACCGCTTTTCTGCAGCGCTACGATCAATTCCTGCAACAGGTGGATGCTTTTATCGACATGCATGAGCGGCTCATCGATTTGCACTTCCGTTTCCTTCACCAGAATGGTGGCCACCTGTCGAGCCGCGCCCGCGAAAAGGAATTCGCCGCGCTGACCAATGACGAGGCAGGGCGGATCTAGGCGATCTACGCGCATACCTTTGGCGCCGATTGAAGGTGTGGTCATCGTAAGGATTGATCTTTAGTCCGACGGTATGGCGCTCCCTTTTAATCCGCCCCCTGGTTTCCGGAGCGTGATTTGTCGCCGACACATGCGCGAGCGTCCCTCGGGTTTGACCGGCCGTCGATGACGGCCGCGAGCCGAATGCGCTTGACAAGATAGCGCCGGCCAGTTCAGCCTGAGGCCTTCACCAAGGGAGTCCCGCCAAGGGGCTGAGATACTGCTGGCTATCGCGGCGCAGTGACCCGTTGAACCTGATCCAGTTCATACTGGCGTAGGGACGGTGCAAGCGCTTTGCGGGAGTTTACGCCCGAGATCCTGTTTCGGCGGGTCGACAGAAGCGTCTTTTCATCCTTCCGGCACCGAACTGGGTCTCCAATGCATGAGCAAAGGAGCCTCACGATGAATGCCCTTACCCCCGCCGTGTCGACGGGACCACTGCCCGCCTCGCGGAAGGTCCACAAGCCCGGTGCCATCCACCCGCAGATCAGGGTGCCGATGCGCGAAATCGCCGTCCATCCAACGGCCGGCGAGCCGCCCGTCACAGTTCTACGATCCGTCCGGCCGAATGCCGGCATCGAATCAGCAGACTTCTGAAGCGTTATTGCAACCCCAGCTTTCTCTTCAGTTCCGCGTTCTCTTTGCGCAGGCGTTCCGCGAGCAGGCTCTTCAATCGCTTGTTTTCTTGCTCTAGGGCGAGCAGATCCTTCAGATCGTCGCCATCGGATGTAGGCGCCGCGGCCTTCTTCCAGTGATAATAGGTCTGTTCCGATATACCGGCCTGCTTTACGGCGCTCTTGAGAGTGGCGCTGCCGCTGATCGACGTCTCGATCTGAGCGAGCTTCTGGGCGCGCTCTTTTCCGGAGTAGACCTTCCGGGGGCTCCGCACGGCCGCTGCTGTTGCTGTTGCTTCCTTCGCCGGGGACGCCGTATTGGCGCCATTCTTGCGACCAGGCTCAGCCTTCGCCTTCCGCGACGGTGGGGATTTCTTCTTCGTTTCAGTTCCTTTGGGAGCGGGTTCGGTTGCAGTTTCTACTGATGCAGCGTCTAGGGGATTTGCCATGAGATACTCCGCTCGCGGTTTGAGACCGTGTTCAGCATCAAGGGCTATGACATTAGAGTCAATCAGCCGACCATTTAGCAGATCCATTTCTTTGAGCTCCCTTGTTGTGTCGGCTATAGCTACGGAGAGATCGACATCGCTCCAGATGGAACGGCCCCGTTTTTGAGAATTGCGCTTTTGTTTGACCTCCACAGTGAACGGTCGGGTCTGCCGCCTCATAGTTTCTTCCTTGTTAGAACGAATTGCACAGGAGGTCGCGGCTGACGACGACTGAACAACTGGCGCTTCCTCTGTTGCGCCGAGCTATATGGATGAGATAGCCCGAGAGCAAGCGGCACTTGCGGTTCGCCTTCGGACGACGATCCGATTGCGAGTGCATTGACAAATGCTCGCTCGAGCCACGTCGCTGGCTAGTCGCAGCTTTGTTTTCATATCGATGCGCTTGCAGAGCTGGAACAGCTGCTCGCGCGTCGCAAAGCCATCGCGCACGTTTTTGAAGGGATGGATGTGACGGCATGGCGGTTTCTGCTGGGCGCACGCCAACGCCGCGCGGAATATGTCCGCGATGGCACGACCAGATGGTTCCGAGCTTGTCAGCGAATCTCAAGCGGGGCCGCATGCAACGACACATCACGACACAGTCGGCTAGTCGGAGCGTCCGTTGATGTTCTGCTCAAATCGATGCCAGTATCTGGCCAAAGTCCGGCGGTGTGCCGAAGATCATGGCGGTCAAATTGGCGTAGGCGCGAGCACGGCGCGATCGGGGCCTCAACGATGGTCGGAAGGGTCAGCTACGAACTGGTGCAGGACAAACGTTCCGGAAAGAGCCGGTGAGCTACCGGTGACGCCGCCGCGCTATTTGTGCTGCGTTTTGCGTTTCATTGACCTGTTGCGGCTGGACTGCGGGCTTGATGAGCGTTATCGGACGAACCATCTGGACGACCTCCCTGAAGTCACTGTTGTCGGCAGCGTGACTGCCGTCACGCCTGCCCGATCGCAACCTTTTCAGGTCCTATCGAGGGACATGCCGAGAGCAGCAAGGTGCTATTCCGACCGTTTCACTCGTTCTGCGGCATTCGTTTCAGACTGCGCTGCCGTCTGTGCCAGCATGAACTGATCGACGTTGCCGGTAAGGCGGTCATGCTGTCGTGACGCAAGTGGGCGTCGACGGGTCAGCTTTTCACTTAGCGTTTCAATTGAATTCGGAAATGAAAGCCCACCTAGCTCCAGTTGGAGAGGCCTCGCCGGAAGTCACGATCGTGTCGTCCTAGTGATGGTCGCAATCATTCCTGATTGCGACTTTCCCTAGCCAGCTCCGGCCAATCATTGCCCGAGGAGATGCAATACAGGTCGAGGCGTTGTCGGCGTTTCGGCGGGCAAGATGGGATAGGCGACCTCCGGTACCTTTCCGGTCAGCGAATTGAGGAAGGCAACGAGCAGGTCGACTTCTTTTTCCGTCAATTCTTCGCCGAGCTGGGTGGTCCCCATGATGGCGACGGCCTGTTTCAGATCCCAAACCTTGCCCGAATGAAAGTATGGCGCGGTGAGTGCTACGTTGCGCAACGGCGCCACGCGGAAAACATAGGAATCGTCGGCTGCATGGGTGACGGCAAATCGGCCCTTGTCGTTTTCCGGCAGGACATCGGCGCTGGGCTTTTCAACGAGGCCGAATGGGTAATAGCCCTCCCCACCAACGTTGATACCGCCGTGGCAGGACGAGCAGCCCTTGTCCATGAAAAGCGTAAGGCCCTGTTTCTGTTCGGAAGTCATGGCGGCGTCATCGCCATTGAGGAAGGCATCGAAGGGGGCCGGCGTGACTAGTGTCGCCTCAAAGGCTTCGATTGCCCTGGCGACGTTTTCGAAGGTGACGCGATCGGCTTCACCCGGGAAAGCTGAATTGAACCACTCGACATATTGCGGCATCGACTTGAGCGTGGCGATGACTTGACCTGGTGTGTTGGCCATTTCGACAGCGGCTTGGATCGGTGCCTTGGCCTGAGCCTTCAGGTCTTCAGCACGACCATCCCAGAACTGCGCGATGTTGAAGACAGCGTTCAGTACCGTCGGCGCGTTGCGCGGTCCCTTCTGCCAACCATGACCGATCGAGCTTTCATGATTGTCGTCGCCCCCGGTGGCCAAGTTGTGGCACGAATTGCACGACAAGACGCCTGACGCCGAGACGCGTGGATCGAAGAACATTGCCTTGCCCAAGGCTATCTTCTCCGGTGTGATCGGGTTGTTGGCGACTGTCGGCGTGATAGATGGTAGAGCCTTGAAGGTGGCGCGTGCCGTTTCTCTGAGGTCTACGGGGATCGTTTGCGCAGCAATAGCGATGGCCGGCAAGGCGACAGCCACCGTAGTGAATAGGATTTTCACAAATGATCTCCCTGTGTTTTGCACGGAAGCCATTGTGGATTTGCGGTTCGTGAACGCCTTGCGCTACAGGCAATCCTCTTTGCATAAAATCGGTTCTCACGCGGACCTGACATATTGTCTTCCTTGTTGCATTGCGCGCGATGTCACCCACGAATGAACGCCAGTCGGTATCTCCTGTCGCCTCTGGAGGAGCATCAAAAGTCGTGCCAACTGAGCAGAAGGAACCTCCGGGAGATTTTCCGGATATTATTCAATAAGTTAACGAATTCGCGGCTGCAAGGCGCAGCCGTACTCCGGTGTCGCGGATCTGACAAACCCAACAGTCGGGATGAAACAGAGAGATGTTGGACCGTCAGCGCCTTGTCCCGATGGGCACTCGGCCGCTCCAAGTGCCTTGAGAGGACGTCCAGGGCGGTCTTCCCGTAGGGTGGTGGCGGCGTCGCGGGGCTTGCGCTTTTTCGGCATAAGGAACCGGCAAATACGCGTTGGCAACAAGCCACGCGCCGACGATCTTCTTGATGAGGTCGGATTTTGAAACGCCCATTGCGGCGGCGAGCCCGGCGAGGGATTCATCGACCTTGGGATCAAGTGCGACGCCTGTGACATTCCGGAGCATGAGCGCAGCCCTCCGAAGCATGGGGGGCTGTGCTTTATCGGCTTCATCAGCTTCTTGACAGGTATTCGGGGTGCACCTCGAGAAGGCTAGTTTTGATCTGATTACCATTATCTGAGAGGGCGAGATCGCAGTCCCGGAGGCACCGTCCGACGTATGCACCCGATGGCGTGGATTGATCTTTAGTCCGACGGTATGGCGGTCCCCCTTGATCCGTCCCCTGGTTCCGGAGCGTGATTTGTCGCCGACACATGCGCGAGCGTCCCTCGGGTTTGACCGATCGCCGATGACCGCCGCGAGCCGAATGCGCTTGACAAGTTAGCGCCGGCCCGTTCAACCTGAGGCATTCACCAGGGGAGTCCCGGCAAGGGGCTGAGATACTGCTGGCTATCGCGGCGCAGTGACCCGTTGAACCTGATCCAGTTCATACTGGCGTAGGGACGGTGCAAGCGCTTTGCGGGAGGTTTACGCCCGAGGTCCTGTTTCGGCAGGTCGACAAGAAGCGTCTTCATCCTTCCGGCACAGAACTGGGTCTCCAATGCATGAAGCAAAGGAGCCTGACGATGAATGCCCTCACCCCCACCGTGTCGACGGGACCACTGCCCGCCTCGCGGAAAATCCACAAGCCCGGTGCCATCCACCCGCAGATCAGGGTGCCGATGCGGGAAATCGCCGTCCATCCAACGGCCGGCGAGCCACCCGTCACGGTGTACGATCCGTCCGGCCCCTATACCGACGCGGCTGTCGAAACCAGCATCGAAAAGGGCCTCGCCAGGTTTCGCGATGAATGGGTGACGGCGCGCGGCGACGTCGAATTCCACCATGGCCGCAGTGTCGGGCCGGGGGACAACGGATTCGCGACAGGTGAGCGCCTGACGCCGGAATTTCCCATTCGCAATCGGCCGCTCAGAGCCAAGGCAGGCAAGGCGGTGACCCAGCTTGCCTATGCGCGGGCAGGCATCATCACGCCCGAAATGGAGTTCGTCGCGATCCGCGAGAACCTTGGCCGCGAGAACCTCGGTCGCGAGATCCTGCGCGGCAAGCTTGAGCGCGACGGCGAAGCCTTCGGCGCGACGACCCCCGACTTCGTCACGCCGGAATTCGTGCGCGACGAGGTGGCGCGCGGGCGAGCAATCATCCCCTCCAACATCAACCACCCCGAGAGCGAGCCGATGATCATCGGCCGCAATTTCCTGGTGAAGATCAACGCCAATATCGGCAATTCCGCGGTCACCTCCTCGATGGCCGAAGAGGTCGAAAAAATGGTCTGGGCGATCCGTTGGGGAGCCGACACCGTTATGGACCTGTCCACGGGCCGCAACATCCACAACATCCGCGAATGGATCATCCGCAATTCGCCGGTGCCGATTGGCACGGTGCCGCTCTACCAGGCGCTCGAAAAGGTCGCTGGCATCGCTGAGGACCTGACCTGGGAAGTCTACCGCGATACGCTGATCGAACAGGCCGAACAGGGCGTCGACTATTTCACCATCCATGCCGGCGTGCGGCTGCATTACATCCCGCTGACGGTCGACCGGGTCACGGGTATCGTCAGCCGGGGCGGTTCGATCATGGCCAAGTGGTGCCTGCATCATCACCGCGAAAGCTTCCTTTATGAGCATTTCGAGGAAATCTGCGATATCGCCAGAGCTTACGACGTGTCCTTCTCGCTCGGCGACGGCCTTCGTCCCGGCTCGATCGCCGACGCCAACGACGCGGCGCAATTCGCCGAACTGGAAACGCTTGGCGAGCTGACCAAGATCGCCTGGGCCAAGGATTGCCAGGTGATGATCGAGGGGCCGGGCCATGTTCCGATGCACAAGATCAAGGAGAACATGGACAAGCAGCTCGAAGTCTGCGGCGAGGCGCCGTTCTACACGCTCGGGCCGCTGACGACCGACATTGCGCCGGGCTACGACCACATCACCTCCGGCATCGGGGCGGCGATGATCGGCTGGTACGGCACGGCCATGCTCTGCTACGTCACGCCCAAGGAGCACCTCGGCCTGCCTGACCGCAACGACGTCAAGACCGGCGTCATCACCTACAGAATAGCCGCCCACGCCGCCGACCTCGCCAAGGGTCATCCGGCAGCGAAGCTGCGTGACGACGCACTGTCGCGGGCGCGGTTCGAGTTTCGCTGGGAAGACCAGTTCAACCTGTCGCTCGACCCTGAAACGGCGCGCTCCTTCCATGACGAGACCTTGCCGAAGGAGGCGCACAAGCTGGCGCATTTCTGCTCCATGTGCGGACCGAAATTCTGCTCGATGCGCATCTCCCACGAAATCCGCGCCGAGGCACAGAAAGAGGGCATGGCGGCGATGGCAGCGAAATACCGCGAGGGCGGCGATCTCTACATGCCCGCTGACGAGACCGGCGTACCGCTCGTGCCAGAGGCGCCGGAACCGTCATGAGGCTGCTGCTCAAGGGGGCCGGCGTCGCCGGCCTCACCGCCGCCTTCGAACTCGCCGCCCGCGGCGCGACGGTGACCGTTGCCGAGACAAGGGATAGCCTTGGCGGCAATGCGTCGTGGTTCGCCGGCGGCATGCTGGCGCCATGGTGCGAGCGTGAAAGCGCCGAGCAGCCGGTGCTGGACCTTGGCCGCGATGCCGCCGACTGGTGGGATGCGGTACTGCCCGGTCAGGTGACGCGGGCAGGAACACTGGTCGTGGCCGCGCCGCGCGATGCGGGCGAACTCGAGCGGTTCGCCAGCCGCACATCGGGTCACCGGCGTGTCGATGAAGATGAAATCGCGTTGCTGGAGCCCGACCTCGCCGGCCGCTTGCGCCGCGGATTGCTCTTCTCTGACGAAGCGCATCTCGACCCGCGCCAGGCGATGGCGGCACTTCATGACAGACTGGTGGCGATGGGCGTCGAATTCCGCTTCGGCGCCGATGCCCGGCACATTTCCGGTTTCGATCGCCAGATCGACTGCACCGGGATCGCGACGGACGACGACCGGCTGCGTGGCGTTCGAGGCGAGATGCTGATCCTGCGCACGCCCGATGTCTCGCTGTCGCGCCCGGTCCGGCTGCTTCATCCGCGCTTTCCGCTCTACGTGGTGCCGCGCACCGGCCACCGTTTCATGGTGGGCGCGACGATGATCGAGAGCCAGTCCACTGGACCGGTCACGGCGCGTTCGATGATGGAGTTGCTCAGCGTCGCCTGCGCGCTCCATCCGGCATTCGGCGAGGCTGAGATCGTTGAGGCTGGTGCCGGCGTTCGTCCGGCCTTTCCAGACAACCTGCCGCGTGTCGAAGCACGCGGAAACACCGTCGCGATCAACGGCCTCTATCGCCATGGCTTTCTGCTCGCCCCTGCCATGGCGCGCCAGGCGGCCGAACTCATCTTCCGTCACGACAAATCCGTGGAGCTTGCTCATGAAACTGACCGTCAACGGCGTAGCGCATGAGGTTGCCGCCACCACATTGGCCGAATTGCTTGCCGCGCTCGACTATGAAGGCGACTGGCTTGCGACCGCCGTCAATAGCGACCTCGTGCACAAAGCCAACCGGGCGGAATTCCGGTTGAGCGACGGCGATCGGATCGAAATCCTCTCGCCGATGCAGGGAGGCTAGCATGTTCGAGCTTCTCGGGACGACGCTTCCTTCCCGCCTGCTTCTCGGCACCGCGCAATATCCTTCGCCGGCCATCCTTGCCGATGCGGTCAAGGCGTCGGGCACGTCCATCGTGACCGTCTCCTTGCGGCGTGAGATGGCAGGCGGCAGGGCTGGCGAAAAATTCTGGTCGCTGATCCGCTCGCTCGGCACGAGAATCCTCCCCAACACTGCCGGGTGCCACTCCGTCAAGGAAGCGGTCACGACCGCGAAGATGGCGCGCGAAGTGTTCGGCACGAGCTGGATCAAACTCGAAGTGATCGGCAACCAGGACACGCTGCAACCGGACGTGTTCGGCCTGGTCGAAGCGGCGCGCATCCTGTGCGAGGATGGTTTTGCGGTATTTCCCTATACCACCGACGATCTTGTCGTGGCAGAGCATCTGCTTGACGCCGGTTGCCAGGCGCTGATGCCATGGTGCGCGCCGATCGGCTCGGCGCGCGGGCCCCAAAATCTCGATGCGTTGCGAAGCTTGCGTGGCCATTTCCCGAACATTCCGCTGATCGTCGATGCCGGGATCGGCCGACCGTCGCATGCGGCCGCCGTCATGGAACTCGGCTACGACGCGGTGCTCCTCAACACGGCGATAGCCAAGGCCGGCGATCCCGTTCAAATGGCCGCGGCCTTCGGCAAGGCGATAAGGGCAGGCCATGAAGCATATCGCGCTGGGCTGCTTGAGCCGCGCGACTCGGCGATTCCGTCCACGCCGGTCATTGGTAAGGCGGCGTTCCCGTGAAGCTCGACCCCTTCTACCTCATCGTCGATTCCAGCGCCTGGATCGAGCGTCTCGTGCCGCTTGGCGTCAAGCTGGTGCAATTGCGCATCAAGGACAAGGACGAGTTTTCGCTACGCCAGGAGATCCGCGCTTCGAAAGCGATATGCGAACGCCACAACTGCCAGCTCGTCGTCAACGACTATTGGCGCGTTGCGATCGAGGAGGGCTGCAACTTCGTCCATCTCGGCCAGGAAGATCTCCCACGGGCCGATGTGAGGGCGATCCGACGGGCAGGCATCAGACTAGGCCTCAGCACCCACGACGCCGCCGAGCTCGAAACCGCCCTTGCGGCTGATCCCGATTATGTGGCGCTCGGCCCCATCTATCCGACCGTGCTCAAGATCATGAAATGGGCCCCGCAGGGGCTCGATCGCATAGCTGCCTGGAAGCAGCGTGTCGGCAACCTTCCGCTCGTTGCCATAGGTGGCCTGACGGTCGAGCGCGCGACCGGGATTTTCGCCCAGGGAGCCCAGAGCGCCGCGGTTGTCACCGACATCCTCGGCAACGCGCGTCCCGAGGTTCGTCTCCTCAAATGGCTGGCGGCGACGGCCCCGTGGCGATGACGCCGCACGTCCTCATCGTCGCCGGCTCGGATTCGAGCGGCGGGGCTGGAATTGTTCGAGACATCGAGACGGTTTCCGCCTTCGGGCTGCGCAGTTGTCTCGCCGTCACGGCCGTGACCGTCCAGACGCACGCCGCTGTCGAGCACGTCAAGCTTATGCCGCCGGAGCTTGTCGCCGCCCAGATGCGCGCCGCTTTCTCTGCCAACGGGGTCGCGGCGGTCAAGATCGGCATACTAGGGACGTCGGCTGCGATCGAGGCGGTCGGCGTTGTACTTGCCAGCAACCGCCAAGTGCCCGTGGTGCTCGACCCGGTCCTGGCCTCTACCTCGGGACGAGTGCTGCTGGCGAACGATGCCATTGATGTGCTGCATCGCGATCTGATGCCGAGCTGCAGGCTCGTAACGCCCAACCTGAGCGAGTTGGCTAGGTTGACCGGATCGGCTCCGGCCTCGGACGAAGAAAGCGCTTGGCGTCAAGCTGTCGAATTGTCTAGGACGGTGAGGACCGCCGTACTCGTCAAGGGCGGCCATGCACAAGGAACCCGTTGCGTCGATGTGCTGTTGCAGCCGGACCACCCTGCAGTTAGGTTCGAGGCGCCCCGCTTGCCGCGTGGGATGCGCGGAACGGGTTGCATGATGGCCAGCGCAGTCGCCGCCTCGCTTGCTCTTGGAGCGTCGCTGGAAGCAAGCGTGCGCCAAGCCAAGCAACATGTTTTCGATGCGCTTGCCGGATCGAAGGACATCGGGCCGAAAAGCTGATCGGGCCGAACCTATCCAATGCTCCGATCAAGTCTGGGAGGTGACCGTGGGTCCACTCCCAGGACATGAAGGCCCTATCCGAGGGGTGGGAATGCGGCATACACGGTCGCGTTCGCCTATGAACAACACGCCGCTTTGAGGAGGAACCGGATGCCTCTGTGCCAACCGTTGGTGCGCCATCTGAAATCCCCCGACCTGTTGCGGCTCGCGGAACCGCCGGATGTCACCGACTGCGGCGATGATACCGCTCGCGACGATGGCATTGACGCCGGTGATCGTCTGAAGCCGCCGGACTTGCACATCATCAACCGCTTCCCGGGCGATGTGGCGATCGAGGTCAGCCAAATCCTCGGCCAGGCGATCGATCTCGCGGATGTGGCGGGCGATAGCGACCCGCTCGTCGTCGGGAAGCACCTGCCACTCGAGCCAGGCGCGACCCCGACGGTTGAACAGATCGGCATGCGGGCACTTCGGCACGAGGTGCGCCTGCAGGACGCCATGCACCTCGTTCTTCACGCGCGTGCGATGCCGCACGACCTGGTTGCGCCGCGCGACGAGGCGGCGAAGCCGCTCAGTTCGCTCATCGGGAACCCAGACCTCCGGCAGAAAGCCGCTGGCATGGAGCTGCGCCAGAACGCCGGCATCGATGGGCGATCGCCTTCACCTGCATCGGGTTGGCGACAATCACCCGGCCGACATAGGGCGACAGAACCCGCACCACTGCCATGGCGTTGCCCGTAGCCTCGACGACAATCTCATCCGTCTGTCGCAAACTGCGGCCGAACCCTTCCAGTCCCGAGCGGGTCATGTCGACCCGTCCGTGATGGCGCAGCCGACCGTCTTCCCAAACCACCTCCGCAAAGGTGCGGTGGACGTCCATTCCAACACACGTCTCATCGGCTCCCTCTCCTCAAACACCATCCACAAGCCGCCACCGGTCAATCCAAGCCGACCAAGAGACCGAACCTCTCCCAATCAGATGGCCTTCATATATGAGTAACTTTCCCCGAACAGCCCTGCCTGAGACGCGGCCCGCCATGTCCGCCGCTCCGCTAAACACGGGGCTGCGCGGCGGACACGCCAACGTCACCGCTGAAGCAACCATGACGGCGCGGGTGGATATTACTGCGAGCTCTACAATCTCAACTAAGCCTCGTTCGACGACATTCGCGACGAGGAACTGGGTGCCTCTCCAAGCCGGCTCCCAGACCTGACCTGTGGCCGGCATGTCTATGGGTGCCGTCTGTGATGGACGCGTGTTAAGGAGCGCTGCCGCACCGAGGTCAGCCAACTCGAGCCATAATTACGGATTGAATCGCCTTTGCGGTATATAGGGAGGCATCTAACGACAGATTCCCAAATGCCGGTTGACAAAGGAGGTAGTTTGCACCTGCCTCTTCCAGCTGATCAAGAAGAGCTTGTCCCGCAGAAGCTGCCGTTCCTACTACGCATAATTCCTTCTCGATTGCTGCATCGAAGGTCAGCGGCAGGTTTGGTGGAGTAGGCATGGCATTGAGATCGTAAAGGAATTTAAAGCTCTTGAGCCACCGTTCGTAAGCAGGTGCGGCGAGTGAACGTGCATCTGTTTCAGAACGCCCAATCACGACCATTCGGAGCAATCCAAGAAATGGCGCTTGGTCGTCCGCGTCACTGGTGTGCTCTCGACCGGCGCAGAAGGCATCAGTAATTCTGCGAACAGAAGAGGAAGGTCCCACGCACGCGATGTTCACGCCATTCGCAGCGGCCCAGGCTGCCGATTCCGGTCGATTCGTGGCGATCCAAGTCGGCGGATGTGGACGCTGATGAGTTCTTAGCGTCAGCGGAACGCTGTTCAACTCAAAATGGCGGCCTTGATAGGATAGCGTGCCGCCTTTCAGCGCATTGATAAGAATTTCGCTGGCTTCCGCATAGTGGTCTGGCGCCGCGTCCGAGCCAATCCCAAAGTAACCCAATTCGATCGGGAGCGAGCCGCGCCCTATCCCAAGTTCGAGCCTGCCACCGCTCAATTGGTCCAGCATACAGATCTCTTCGAACGCACGTAGCGGATGATAGAGGGCAAGCAGCATTACCAATGGGCCGACACGAAGGCGCCGGGTTCGCTGGGCTACGCTCGACAAGAACAGATTCGGTGATGGACCTCTCCCATGTGGGGTACAATGGTGCTCTGCGAGATGATATGCATAGAACCCAAGGTGATCGCACGCCTCCGCTAACATCAGGCGATCTTCGTACTGTCGGGCGATATCGAGGCCGTTCTCGTCCAGATGATCGAAGATGCCGACAGCTAGATCTGAAGGAAAGGCCTTATTCATGATATTGTCTCCAAGTTTGACGCAACAAGTCCCATTGCTTGCATGTTCCAAGCAATTCAAAGATCTCGCCGTTGTGTAATCGCGCGGATTATTGCCTGTGCAACGCTAAGGCAGAGCCTTATGCTACCTAAGGCGGGAATTTTGACATATTAAATATTCTATTAATATGACTAGCGGCACAAAGAAATGCATCCATTTGCTCTTTTGTGCCGATGCTGACGCGGATATAATTTACCAAACCTTTATCGGGAAAGACGGCAACAAGTATTTTTTGCCTTGCAAAGGCTGATTGCCACCATGAGCCGTCCTGTCCCGTTGGCACGCGGGCTAGCAAGAAGTTTGCGTGGGAAGGGGTTACGGAAAATCCAAGTTGCGACAGCGCGAACGTCACTCGCTGTCGTTCATGCTTGATGTGTCTGTGGTTGTCTGCATAGGCGGCGCGGTGCGCAAGGACGCTGATACCAACCGCATGCCCGACCACATTCATGTTGAAGACGTTCTGGATGTTGCGTAGCCTGCCGATAATTTCAGGGTGACCGAAACCGAAACCGACGCGAATGCCGGCGGCAGCATAGCTTTTCGAAAATGTTCTTAAGACCAGAAGGTTCGAATAGCGATTGATGAGGCGTAGACCATTCTCGGGTGCAAAGTCGACGTAGGCCTCATCCAGCACGATCAAGCGGTCCGATTTCGCTACCAGGCGTTCGATATCGGCCACCGGAACGAACGTTCCGGTCGGATTGTTCGGATTGGCTAACAGAATGAACTTGGCGTCCTTTGCAGGACCGAAGAGCAATTGCTCCATCGGCAGGGAATGATCTTTGCTAAATTCGATTTCGAGAAATTGAGCACCCTGCAACGTGGCAAGTTTGCGGTTGAACGAAAACCCTGGCGACATCATCGCCACGCTATCCCCCGGGGCAAGGAAAGCTCTGTAGACAAGTCCAAGCAGTTCAGACGATCCGTTACCGGCGATCACCTGATCCATGGAGACGCTGTAGGCATTGGCGGCTGCTTCCCTCAAGCTGATGTTATCGTCTTCTGGATATAGATACTGCCGTTCGAGGGCCGCAATCGCACTTTGCATTATGATTGTTGGAAGCGGGAATGGGTTCTCATTCGTGTTTAGTTTTACCCAACCTGAATCCGGCGCTGGTCTATCGGATGGCAGAGCATCTAACTGTCTCGCCACTTGCGAAAGAGACGAAAGCACACTCTGCAGTTTTGCGTCGGACATGTTTTTCTCCGTTTCAGTCGCAGAGGGAATCCGGGATGAACTGATGGTCGAGAGCACATGGCCGACCGACGGTGCGTTCACACCGCCTTTGTCAGCACATTGACCCGTGAGGTCGGGCGGGCTGTCCTCCCGGGTCGAATTGGCGCCGACGCTCAGGTCCGCATCCACTCGTCATCGGGCCAAGACCCCGCCAAACCACCAACGCTTGATTTGTCCCTGATATTTGCCTCGGTCGTCCTTTCAAGGACGCTTGATCTCGATGCCGTATTTCCTCAGCGTGTACCCAATCTGGCGCGGCGTCAGTCCAAGCAGGCGCCGCCGTTGCCTGCACCGAGCCACATCTCTCCATGGCCGCGATGACACGCTCGCGATCTCACTTACTCGCACCTTTAAAGAGGCTGCGCTGGCAGGCGCCAGAGTTGCGGATTTTGAGGTCGGTCACCTGGCCACAGGCAAGCGCGAAAAACGCCTTGGCCATAAGTCGGGGCGCCGCGACGTGGTCGAGTGCACAGCGGGCGATGCCTGGCGCATGGCTTTCCTTTCATGAATCGCGACCGTCGACTGGCTTCTGCACGCCGCAACCGCACGTTGATTCAGGAGACCGGAATGGGGCAGGAGAGTCAATCGAGCTTTCTTTCATTTGCGAAAGGAAACTCGGCGCTCATGATAGAATTCCATCAGTTTCATATATCTCCGGCAGATGATATCGAACGGCAGAAATGTCTGCCCCGGCGTCGCCGGTGCCGGTGCTGATGGCCCGGGCCATCAGCGAAATCAGCTCCTGGCAAAGCTGGCGCAGTGGCGTGGCGACCGCCATCGCGATGATGTCATCCGCCAGCGCCCACCGCGACTCCGGCGTGATTTCATTCACAATCGCGACGAGGTCCTGACCTTTGCCCTCCTCGCGGAGCGCCTGATGGCCCCCCTGCCCCCGCCGACCATATAGAAGCCGACGAGCTCAGGTTGCCGCGCATGAGATTCAGCGTGGTCTCGTATGTGATCTGCCGCTTCTCGAGGTTCACGAGCGTATCGAGCACCTCGAAACTCGGCGCGTTGTCACGGAAATAGGAGCGAAAGCCGATTTCGCGGAGCTCGTGCCCTTGGAAGCGGTGGCTGCCGACGAAGACCGCCACCTTGCCGGGCCGTTTTGCGACCTTGGAAAACATCCAAGCGGCTGTCCCCCCGACCTCGCGATTGTTGAGGCCGATATAGCCCTCGCGCACGCCGGCGGCGAAGTCGGAAAGCGAGAAAACCGGAATGCCTTTCGCCTTGAGCTCCTCGACTGCTGCCGTGATCTTCGGGTGGTCCGGCGCCAGCATGGCGATAGCATGGCAGTCCCGCTAAGGTCCTTGTGCTCGCCGGCACCTTCGGGCGGTTGGGGATAGTCGAGCCGGTGCTGCCAGCGCTAACTCGTTCGCTTGATCGACAGCGACGTTCGCGAAGATCGAGCCGGTCGCGCCCATCGGCTAAGATGGGCGGCTATGTCGACGAGCGCAAACACAGCGCACCATCGACTCATTACTTGCGATCGTCTCAGCATTCAGGAGTTCTGGTCGATCTTCGATGAGCATCTCGTCGCGGCCGCCGCCCAGAACGCACCATTCCTGTGAGGACCTGGGTCGACGCGACAGGGAGCGATGGGGTCACGGCGTCTTACCTGAACATTCAAGTGTGGCGATCATCCGCGTCGCTCGGGGAGGCTGGGACAACCGGCAAGATGATCGCATCAGTGCCACTGTGAGTCTTAAGGCCTGAGGATCTGGTCGAGTTCGCGCCGGTTCACCGGCTGGTCGCCGTGTATGTCGCCCGTCGTGCTACCGAATCACTGTTGTGAGTGTTTCCCTATCCTCCATCCGATCGCTGTAATTGGTCAGTCCTCTTCCCACAGCAAAGTCGCACTTTCGCGGCCGAACTGCAGACCTCTCGCCAAGCCAGCTGCGCTGCGCCGTTTCCCAAAACGTCTAGTCACATTTGCGAAGTTCGTGTTGGAATCGGTGATTCCGCGACACATTATCGCCAGCTTTTAGCCGCGACGTTGTCGCAATCTCCCGCGAGAAAGCCGGCGTTGCCCTGAGACGGTTCGGTCCGGCATCAGCTCAAACCAGCCCCCCGCTTAAGGGTCAGTGCCGGATCGAACCACCTTGCATCCCGGCATCGCAGACCATGCGATCGATCTCGTCCCAACGGTTGCCAAGGTTGAAAACGAGGCATAATTGCCCAGACATCCAGCTGCTTCGGAGGCTTGCTATGACTTTTGCTCAATCGGTCGGTGCGTTCTTTCGTCGGCTGAAGCCATTCATACTGCTTTTCCTGTTGACTCAGTTCCTGGTCAGGCTGGCGCTGTCGCTGGTTTCGGCCAAAGACCTGTCTTTCCATCCGGCCGACTGGCTGGTTCCTTTCTTCACTGGCTTCTGGTTCGATATCGTCACGCTGCTTCCAATCCTCGCGGTCTTTCTCCTCTTCCCGCTGCTCCTGCCAGTTTCGTGGGCCGGAAAGCGGTTTGACCGCGCAGTTGGGCTCTCGGGCTTCGCAATCTTCCTGTTTCTGATGGTCGTGCAGGGGGTCAGCGAGTATTTCTTCTGGGACGAATTCACGACGCGCTTCAATTTCATCGCGGTCGACTACCTCGTGTACACGCAGGAAGTGATCCAGAACATCATGGAGAGCTATCCGGTCGTGCCGCTGCTTGCCGGCATCGGCCTGTTGGCGGTCGGCGGGGCCTATCTGCTCCGCCGCCAGGTGAAGGCAGGCTTCGCGCCGCATCCGCCGTTCATGAAGCGGCTGGCGGTCTTTGCGACGATAACGGGAATGGCCGCCGCCGGCGTGTTGGTGACGCCCGATTCGATCACACGGCCGATGCCGAGCGCGATCGCCCGCGAACTCGGGGGCAACGGACTCTATGGTTTGGTTAGCGCATTCTTCTCGAATGAGATCGATTTCGCGAATTTCTATCGGACCATGCCCGAGAAACAGGCGGCCGAACGGACACGCGACCTTTTAGCGGAAGATCACGAGCCGTTCGAAAGCACCGATTTGAACGACATCACGCGTGACATTCGAGCCGAGGGGCCGATGCTGCGCAAGAACGTCATCCTGGTCGGCATGGAAAGCATGAGTGCGGAGTTCATGGGCACATTCGGCAATCCGAAAAGACTGACACCGAACCTTGACCGGCTGGCGTCTGAAGGCCTGCTTTTCACGGAAATGCGGGCGACCGGCACGCGCACCGTGCGCGGGCTTGAAGCGATCGCGCTTTCAGTCCCGCCGACCCCGGGGCAATCGATCCTGCGTCGCCCCGGCAGCGACAATCTCTTCACCATTGGCTCGGTGTTCCAGGATTCGGGCTACGATACGCGCTTCCTTTATGGCGGCTACGGCTATTTCGACAACATGAACGCGTTCTTTTCCGGTAACGGCTTCGGTATCGTCGACCGCGCCACGATGGCGGCAAGCGATGTGCATTTCGCCAACGCGTGGGGCGTCAGCGATGAGGATCTCTATGACGAGGTGATCCGCCAAGCCGACGCCTCGGCGAAAGCCGGCAAGAACTTCTTCAGCTTCGTCATGAACACGTCAAACCACCGGCCCTTTACCTATCCAGGTGGCGCCATAGACATCCCATCGCCGGGCGGGCGCGACGGAGCGGTCAAATATTCCGACTACGCGATCGGGGAACTGGTCAAGAAGGCATCGGCGAAACCGTGGTTCAGGGATACCGTTTTTGTCTTTGTCGCCGATCATACGGCGAGCGTCGCAGGCAAGGTCGAGCTCGACATGAACAAATACCACATACCGTGCATCATCTGGTCGCAGGGCTTTGTCGAGCCCCGCCGGATCAACCGGCTGGCGAGCCAGGTGGATATTGCGCCGTCGCTGCTTGCCCTGCTGCAGGCTAGCTATCGCAGCCGCTTTTTCGGCGACGACCTGATCGAAGCGGACGAACCGGAGCGGCCGGTCTACATCTCCAACTACCAGAAGGTGGCCATGATCCTGCATGGCCGCACGACGATCCTTGAGCCCAAGAAGCAAATCGTCCAGATGAAGGGTGAGGAGGTGCAACCTGAAAGCGCCGTCGACCACAACGCGGTCGAAGACACCGTAGCCGTCTATCAATATGCCTCACACTGGCGCGATATTTCACGCCGAATTCCAAGTGCTCTTGACAACGGCACGCTGGCACTCGGCCGGTTCGGTGTGCATCGCCCGCCAAACCCGAAGCGACGCGCGCCTCCGTCCAGGACCACACCCACCATACCGGTGCGCTAACAAAGCCGCCGTGCCACAACATCTTAGGAATGCCAGGTCTGCTCCGGTGATCGCCAAGAGGTGTGAGGAACTTAACAATCCTTGCAAGACCCTTCGTGGCTCACAACGGCAATGGCCGGAACGGGTCCAGCCTGTCGTGGAAAGTCGTTGATTTGATAACGTGATTCCCGATCAGCGAGGTGAGTCGGGCTGAAGCGATTTGTCGAGGGCGAGGATCGCCGGCAGCGGCGCTGCTTCCCGAGTGCCTGGACGATTACGTGACGCAGGGACAATCCGGGGGTGGATCTGCTACTTTCGCGCGCTCCAAGACGCAGCACGCGTTGCCCCTGTCGACAAACTGAGCGTCGTGCTGGTGGCGGTGTTCGGAGTGACATTCCTCAAGGAACACTTGTCGTTGTCGAACTGGGCAGGGGTTGCCTTGATCGCAACAGGCGCGGTTCTGGTACGCTACAAAGGCTAACAGGAGGGCTATTCGCGGCGGCTTATTGCTCCGTCTTTAGGATCAGAACAGCCAAAAAAAGGTGGGCAGGTAGCCAGCTACCTGGAGGTATTCAATGCCTTCGATGGCTGGAAAGATCGCCAGAAAATAGAGGGCATCGAAGAATGTGCTTCTTAATGCGTTCGTGGAGAACGTGTGCTGATGCTTGTCCTGATGCAGCCACGGCTTGGGCCAGAACCGCGGCGTCCTTGCCACATATGCTTCGAACTCCGGACCAAATTTGTCACGAAGAAACGTCTCTTCCTTTCGGGCAGTCATCCCGAAAACCGCATAGGTGCACACCCCCAGAGCGGATGCAACGATGAGCGATCCGAACATGAGGCCGATGCCGAATGCTCCGATCGTCGAAAATAGATATAGGGGATTGCGAGTGATCGAGTACGGCCCGCTGACTGCCAACTCGCTGTTCTTCCGCCCCCCGACATAGAGGATGCTCCACAACCTCCCGAATATGCAGACGAGGATCAGAACAAAACCGATCATCTCGATGACCTCGTGAAGGCTAGATGCTTCATCCCAACCGGGGCGAGAGAATAGCAGCGAGCCAATCGCCGCTATGCTCAAGGCCCGGACGATCAAAAGTCTCTTCCGCTGATTAAATGGTTGCAGGGCAATGGAAGCGGACATCATGGTTCCTTCGACAAAGGCTTTTTCGGGGGCTCGCGCCAAGCAGTGCATCCAATGCCGACCGACTGTCAGAAATGTGACGCGCTGTCCCTTTTCCTGGCGGCGACTGCTCGGTTTTAATGGCAAGCTCGATAGCCGATTGCAATAGGCCTGACCCTTGGCAGATCCCGATTTCGGCAGCCCTTCGGGAGCCACAGTTCGGGCCGACACCCCGCTTTCAAAACCGCATGGGGGAAACCTACGAAACTTAGAGATCGTCTGGGACGCGATGGCGACTTCCTTTTCCGTTGGCGCAGCTATCTACCGCTATTGCTAATGGTACTTGCACTGCCAGCGTTCTTTGCGACGAAGCAGGTGGAGCTCGCCACTGGCGAATCCGCCGCCCACGCGTGGGTGTCCTTTTGCATGGTTTGCCTGACTATCGCCTTCGTACCCGCCGTGTCACTTGGCAGTTAATTGGACAGCATTCGTGCTCTCAGCAGTTCGGGGCCCCTGCCGTACGTTGCGCGCTTGAGGGTCTCAAGGCGGTTGATCTGACCTTCGGCCTGTCCGTTGCTCCAGGGCAGCTCGATGGCGTTGTTGACGGCATCAATGTCTCTGCGCAACACGGGCGAATCGCATGATCGGAATGATGTCGGAGTCGATCGCATCGTCGATCCAGGGGTCCAGTGTTTCCGACCTCTTGCTCCGGAGGATACCGTTGAAGCGCATTGCCAAGGCGTCGCATCTCGGCGAATGCGTCAAAGTGAAAACATGTATTTTCGGAGCGTGCTCTCGCTATATTTTTGCTGAGCCGCAGCGTAAGTGATCGCCTTATCAATAACCTCCCGGTGTTCGTCGGACAGATGGGGATAGCGGGCGCCACTCGCGACAGGTTCGGCTCGGCGCGGCTCGGCCACGTGCTGCTCAAACCCCACTTGCCGGGCTTGGCCCGCATCCGGCAAGGGGTCATGGCGGTCCACGAAAGAGAGCATCGCGTCTGGGACGCGTTGAGTCCCATAGGAGAAGCCGTTGGAGACGGCGAATGAGACGTTTATGGAGCCCTCGATCGCAGCGGGGGGTGCCTCAGACCATGCGGAGGGCGCTGCCTCCGCATGCAGCCTTCCAATGTGTTCGGACCCTGTGCCTTGAACGGGTACCCTTTCCAATGGCAATTCACCCAACTGCTGCATGGGGGGCTGCATCGGCACGCGGCCGCCTGAATTGCCGATTTCGCTCAGCGGCTGCTGAATGGCGATGCTTTGCGGATTATCAGTCCTCTGCCTCTCCCTTGGCTGCAAAGCCGTGGGATGTTCATTGTTCACCCGCTCGGGGGGCAGGTGATTGCCCTGGTCAAGCGCATCCGGCCAGGGCCGGATCTGCTGTTGGCTCGCAGCTAACGCTGGCGGGGCGGCGGCCTCAACTCCGGCGTGCCCAGAGCCGGCCGCTGCGAAAGCGTCCGCCACGATGCTGTTGATGTCACCGGGTCCAGCGGGCATCCTTGGGCCACTGAAAAAAGACGAGGCGGCTTGATGATCCTGCCGTCGCTGAATGACTTCGCTGAAACCCTGTTCCAGTCGCAGAAGCTGCTCTGGATTGGCTGGCGACTCGTCAGCTTGATCGAACAGCCTCCGGGCCTCTGCAAGGTGCTGCTCAACGCCCACTTGCCGGGCCTGGACCGCTTGACCCTCTTCCAAGCCGGTCTCCTGCACCTGCGGCAAAGCTGTTACACGGGATGGATTTTTTCGCTGGTCCACACTAGCCTCGCATTAAACTGTATCGTCAAAGTCTTGCGCCAATCCGCGCAGCGGCTCATCGAGTCGAGATTCTGCGGAGAGTCCCTCCTCTGCTTCCGTCAAGGGTACCGGCTCCGGGAGGGCGCCTGTCTGGCTTTCAAAGATGCGTTTCAGAATGCGGTCCGAAAAATATCGCACCTTCCTCAGTTGCAATGGCGGCAGACCTTTGATGAGAACAATCTCGTACTCGTC
>NZ_JBVVQD010000057.1:14630-22932 GCF_055811755.1 Mesorhizobium sp. WSM4840 | reverse complement strand
AAGGCATGGCCCGCGCGTGTGATCGTCACCGATGTCGGAAGGTCCTGGTGACGGGCAGTCTGAAGATGTTTCCTTCGGGAGTCTCGACCATGAGTGGGTCCTCCGGTTTGTTCAACATCGAGTCGGTGATCCGCGCCTGATCAGCTTGATCCGGCGCTGGTTGAAGGCGGGCGTCATGGAAGATGGAGCGGTCCATCCAAGCGACGAAGGAACTCCACAAGGTGGATCGATCAGCGTGTTGCTGAGCAACCTCTACCTGCACTACGTGCTCGACCTCTGGTTCGAACGCGCGGTGAAGGTCCGGTTGCGGGGCGAAGCCCGGCTGGTGCGCTATATCGACGACTTTGTGATCTGCTTCCAATATCGTGAGGATGCGCTCCGCGTCACAGACGCCCTTCGTCACCGGTTGGGCAAGTTCGGCCTTGCTCTCGAGCCGACCAAGACCAAGTTGGTCGAGTTTGGTCGGTTCGCGTTCCTGGGCCTGACGCTGTACTGCACGCGTAACCGAAAAGGCAACTTCAAGGTTGGGATGCGCACCGAGAAATCTCGGCTAAAGCGCAGCCTTCTGTCTCTGCAGGAGCTGATGCGGCGAATACGGCATTATAAAATCAGTGATCAGGTTGCGGAAATAAACCGCGTCCTGCGCGGCCACTATGCCTATTACGGCGTCGCCGGAAATCTCCGGTCGCTGATCAAGGTGTACCAGGTCGTGGAGCGTTACTGGCGCAGAATGCTGTGCAGCCGCAGCCGTGATGGTGGTCGCCTCAGTTGGGGCGCTTTCAACCAGATCAAAGAACGGAACCCGCTACTGCGACCCAAACTGCGGCTCCCACATAGGGAACTGCAAGCACTCGCGGTGCTGTGAACCAACTGCCGAAGAGCGTGGTGCGGGAAAGCCGCACGCCACGTTCTGTGGGAACCGGGGGCGGGCGACCGCCTCCGGTGACCCGGTGCAGTGAGAAACCAGCCGTTGAAAGGCGGCATGGCGCTCACTGCCTACTCTACTTTCGGTCAAAGAGAGATCAGTATACATCGTTGATGAGACGGGCAAAATCTGCCGGGAACGGAAGGTTGTCAGCCACCCGGATGATCTCGTAGCACTGCTGTGCGAGCCTTGATGGCATTTCGAGCGTGTTGGCCTTGAAGCATTCGCAATGGCTCTACGAAGGTCTGGCCAGGGCAGCCGAAAAAAGCCGATCGCAACGATGCACGCGGCGGTTGGTCTCCCCGTGATCTGCATTGAGACCCGGCAGACCAAGCCCTTCCTCAAATGATGCCGCGAATTTAAGAAATCGATCTTAAATGAGTTCAACGCGCCGTTCATGTACGATGAGCTATGGGTGAAACTGGGTGATGACGGTTTGAGGAGAGCGGCGTATCGAGGCGGGTGATGAAGCCTGCCAGAACCTCTCAAGGAGAGCGATACGCCATGAACGAGACTATCAACATTGTTCGCCTTCGTCAGCCCGACGAAATCGATGATCCCCTGACGGATGTGCTTCGCAGCGGCGCGCGATCCTGCCGAAATGGGCGCGTCGGACGCGCAGTCTGGATGCGCTGCTTCCCGTTCTCTACCTGCGCGGCGTTTCGACGGGGGATTTTCAGGACGCTCTGGCGGCCCTCTTGGGCAAGGAGGCGCCGAACCTGTCACCCTCGGTGATCACGCGGCTGACGGCACAGTGGAACGCCGAATACGATCGTTGGCAAAAGCGCGATCTTTCGGCGCGCCACTATGTCTATGTGTGGGCGGACGGGGTCTATCTGCAGGCCCGGATGGAAGACCATGCCGAATGCATGCTGGTTCTGATCGGCGCCACACCCGAGGGCAAGAAGGAACTTGTCGGCTTCCAGACCGGTATTCGCGAGGGTGCGCAAAGCTGGCGCGAGCTGCTGGTCGACGTCAAGCGTCGTGGCCTTAAGATCGCGCCCGATCTTGCCGTGGGCGACGGCGCGCTTGGCTTCTGGAAGGCGCTCGATGAGCTCCTTCCCGGCACCAAGCACCAGCGATGCTGGGTGCACAAGACAGCCATCTCAACAAGGTGCCGAAATCGGTGCAGGCCGGCATGAAGGCAGACCTGCGCGAAATCTATCTCGCTTCCAACCGGGCCTCGGCCGAGACGGCAATTGCCGTCTTCGTCGAAAAATATGACGCGAAATATGCCAAGGCGGTCGACTGCCTGACGAAAGATCAGAATGCGTTGCTGGCGTTCTACGATTTCCCCGCCGAACACTGGGATCATCTGCGAACGTCCAATCCCATCGAAAGCGTCTTTGCCACCGTTCGCCACCGCACGGTGCGTACCAAGGGCTCGCTATCCTCGAAAATCGCTAGGCTGATGGTCTTCAAGCTGGTCATGGCTGCGGCCAGGACGTGGCGACGATTGAAAGGACAAAATCAGTTGCCGAAACTCATCGCAGGTGCCACGTTCCTGGACGGAATCGAGGTCATCGAAACGAAGCCGCAGAGCGCCGCTTGATCAGCCTCGTCACCCAAATTCCAGCATAGCTCATGTACGATGCTGCGGGTGCTTAGCCAGGAAGCCAAAGCAGCTTCTACGCAAAGACGCGCGCCCGCGAAAGACGCGCCCAGTACATGGGGCGACGAAGTAGACAGCTGAGCCCATCCGCCCTGTGCGGACCTCGCTTCCTCCGATCGCCAGCCCTTCGCCGCTAATCGAGACAAACGCCCTCGACGGCGATGCCCCCAGAGTCGGGCACATAGTCCGGCTCGTTTTCCGACGGGGAAGGGCGAATTCACCCGCCGCACGGCGGCAACGAAGCCCTTTCCGCAAGCTCCATGCCACGTTGCGCAACGACTGCCGCTATTAATGCAGCTCCTGGCTATCAGAATCAATACAATATAGCCTTTCAACGTAAGGAGAACTCATCAGCCTCGCAAAGCTGTAGTAAAATAGGGTAAACGCTACCGTATCGCCGACTTTCAATCTCGGCGTGTCTGCAGCTTGCTTCAAAATAGTGTGATCGCTACTGCTGCCTATGACACGTAAATCGCCGCGCACCGGTTGCAAGAGGCGAATATCCGTATCAAGGTCACCGATTTCCAGCAGCGCAACCGGGTGGCCACCATGCATCTTGGTTTCGATGACTTTGGCCTCAAGCACTGCAGTGTCGGTAGCGAGTCCGGGCAAGGTTGGCGTCTCGACGCCGGTCCGACGCCCGATAATCGGCACCGTCCCCAATCGGAAATGGTTGAGACTTGACGGAAACAGCCCGGCCTTGAGACAATGATCGAAAACCAGTGAAGTGGCGAAGGATTTAGCCTGCAACATACGTCCCAGCGCGCTTTCGACTTCGGAGCATAAATCGCCAAACCGCTTCAGCGTGGCGTCAACAAAGCCGGGGTCACTTCCATGCATAAAATAAATCCCGAGACCGTAAAGCTCTACATGGGTCATTCCCTCAACCTCTTGGCACGCCAGTAAAAGCTCGTCAGGCGCACTCCCCTCCCGCCCGGTGCCGAGATCAACCATGAGAAGCACGCGATGTGGGACGCGACGTTTCGATTGCTGAATCCGCCGTATCGTATCCAGATCGCATTGCAGACTACCATCGCAAAAGGTCAGCATTCTATCGACCTGATCCGGCGTCGGTGACCGGAGAAGCCAGAACTCACCTTCGATGTTCGCTGCTCTGAGACGCTCGATATTGCTGATCCGGGAATCACCAAACTGCGTAATACCTGCGTCTGCCAGCGCCTGTACAACCATAGGATCACCGCAGCAACTTTTGACCACCACCATCAGAGAATGACCGTTCTCTTGCAAAGCTTCCAGAACGACCCTTGCGTTGTGGGTGATTTTCTGCAGATCGATTTTCAGGAGCGGGTAGTTGGTCATAACCTGCTGACCCGATACGTAAACGATGCCATCGAATGATCATTGGCAAGAACGGCGACTCCTGAACGAGAGAGCGTCCAGTGGGGTTTTTTCCACCGGATCACCTAGCATTTCAGCGCGGTCTGGTCCACATCGTCCGGCTTTTTTATAGTGAGAAATTTCGGTTAAGAGTTTCACAAAACGGACAAAAAATGAAACGTAGAAACCATGAACTAGCAAAACAACCGGTTGACCCAAACTATTGGGTTCCTACTGTTGCCCGGTTTCGCGTCGATGTCCAAGCCGTCGGCCGACGGAGCCGCTGCGCGGCGCAACCTCTTGGCAGGCCAATCGCTTTATGATGTGACGAGGCTGTCCTTGGACGGCACCGCGGTCGCGAGCTCGTCCGGCGCCATCGTTCTCTGCCAAGGGATGAACCAATCGCGGCTGGACACGGTCTTCGTATGCGCGGGGCAAACCGTCAGGCGGGCCTTACATTCTAGCCGCCTTGATGCACGGCGATGGATTTTGGCGGCCTGAGGCGGCGCTCTGGTCGCCCGTTGCGGTACGTTTTGACAAGCCTCGTCGGGCGCCGGGGTTGATCCGTCGGTGATGGCAGGTGGGGGGTTGCGGTCGGCGCGTTTGTTTTTCGGGGCGTCTGCGCCCCGTCGGCTATGTCACGAGCCGCGGGATCCGATCGAGGACGATGCGCGGGATGTGTTGGTCGGGGCTCGGCAGGTGCAGGCGGATTTGCGTCTTCATCTCGACCACCCGCGCGGCGATCTTGATGAACGCAAACCCAGCAGGTCCGAATTGGGCGACTGCAAAGCTGGAGCGCTTCGGCATCGCGGCGCACAGGCCCCACATCATCCAGTAGGCGCCGGCATGCAGGAACAGCCGGAACTGGTTGGCTGTGGCTCTGGTGCAAGATGTGCGGGCGGCGGCCAGATGCGTCTTCCACGATTTGATGTGGTTTTCGGCCGCATCGCGCCGGCAGTAAAGGTCCGCGTAGAGCGCCTTGGCCTTGTCACCGACCAGGCTGTGGACGACCTGGTCCGGGCAGCGCGGATCATCGATGCAGCGCGCCAGACGCTCCGCCACCCGCAGTCGTTTCTCCACTTCGGCCAAAGCCAGAACGCCGCTATTGGACGACAGCATGCCGCCGTCGAAACGGGCGACAACGGACTTGCCTCCGACAGATGACAAACCACTCAGCGGCAGCGTAGGATCGTTCATAGCGGATATGGTCTCCGGAAATGATTAGGGCCGCCTGATGACGATCCCCGGGGTGGGTCCGGTCGTGGCGCTGGCCTATACCTCGACCATCGACATTCCGGCTAGCTTCCGCAGCTCCAAGGCGGTCGGACCGGCTGACACCGGTGCTTCACGAGTCGGGCGAAAGCCGGCGCATCGGCCGCATCTCCTCATGCGGCGACGGCGTGCTGCGAACGCTGCTCTATGAAGCCCGCGCAGACCCTGCTGACGGGGTGGGCGAAATGGTCCTGGCTGGAGGCCTGGGCGATGAAGGTTGTCAATGGGCACCGAAGTTTCCGCAAAAGTGGGCATCCAAATTTCCCTATCTGGCGGGTGAAGGTTTCGGTGATCAGCCGGCGTCTTGATCGGTCGATTTCAGTCCTGCTGGGCGGCCACGCTTTTTCGGCGGTGGCGGCGGATTGATGAGCGCTTTGGAGCGAACATGCTCGGGAACAAGATCAGCGTGCTGGCGCAATCGGTAGCTCGATCCTTCGATCTGCACGACGACGGCGTGGTGAAGCAGGCGATCAAGAAGTGCGGTTGCGACGACAGGGTCCCCGAAGACCTCGCCCCATTCGGCAAATCCGCGGTTTGAGGTGAGGATCATGGCGCCCTTTTCATAGCGGGCGTTGACGAGCTGGAAGAACAGATTGCCGCCGCCGGGCACGACCGGGAGATAGCCGATTTCGTCGACGACGAGCAGCGAGGCGCGGCATAGATAGCGGATACGCTCGCGCAGCTGTCCCTCGCGCTCGGCCTTGGCAAGCGAGGCGATAATGTCGGCGAGCGTGGAGAAGTAGACGCTCTTTGCGGCCTTGACGGCTTCGACGGCGAGCGCGGTTGCCAGATGGCTCTTGCCGGTGCCGGGCGGGCCGAGAAGATGGACTACCTCCGCCCGCTCGATGAACTTCAGTTCGGCCAGCGCCATGATGCGGTTTTTGTCGAGCGATGGCTGGAAAGCGAAGTCGAAGCCGGCGAGCGTCTTGATGGTGGTCAGGCGCGCCATCATCAGAGCAGCCTCGATGCGCCGACTCTCGCGCAGGGTTAGTTCTTCCACCAGAAGTTCGTCGAAGGCCTGAATGCCGTCGATCTCGCCCTGCTCAATGCGCCGCAGGGTCGCGTCAAGCGCTTCGAGCGCCCGCGGCATGCGCAGCCCGACCAGGCTCTTCCTGATGCTGTCGATCGTGGATGCGTGCATGGTCATGGCCGGTTCCCCGCGTCGGCCAGTCGCTCGGCGACGGCCTGATAGAAGTCGAGCGAACGCCGGGCGACATGGTCGCCGAGACGACCGACTATGATATCCGGGGCGCTCTTCCTCGCGGCGTGGCGAGCTAATCCCTGACGATGAGCAGGATCGATCCGATATTGGCGGCCCCTCGAGCACAGGATGGCTGGCGACCAGCCGGCCTTCGTCCAGGATGCGGATGCAGTCGGCAAGCTGGTGAACCTCGACAAGGCGCCGGGTGCGATCGGGAACGCTGTAGTAGTTGCCGCCGATCGAGACGAGACCGTCATGGCTGACGCGACGCTCCAGCTTGAGAAGCGCGTCGAAGGGAACTGCCGGGAGAGATTGAAGTTCCGGCTGCTCCGCCGCGAAGGCTTCGCTGACGATGCGTTGCGTGGTGCCGTGCAGGCGAGCATTGGCGACGGTGTCGAGCCAATCTCGCAATTGCTCGTTCAGGTCCTCGAGATTGCGGAAGCTGCGGGCCAGGAAGAAGTCCTCGCGGATATAGCGGAATGGTCGCTCGACTTTGCCCTTATCCGGTATTTGATCTGTGGTGCCTTTTCGTCCTGCTGTTCTTGTTTTGGAACGGCCTTATGGTGAGCCCATCCGGGACGTGGGGCACCGGGAGCACGAAAGTGCGGGCAGGCCGTCTTTAGACCGTGGGCTGAGAGCCCGAGCTCGTTACATGGCCGCCCCTCGCGACTTTCCCGGATGCGCTGCGAGCGCGGATCAGTAAGTGTCGTGTTGCCCGTCAGCTCCCGTCTTTCACCGAGCCAGGAAGGAGGGAATACGCATGCGCATCATCGGACTGGATATCCATCGCGCCTTCGCCGAGGCGGTGGCATGGGAGGACGGCAAGCTCAGGCGGCTGGGTCGTGTCGACATGCGGCGCGATCTGCTGGACGCCTTCGCCGCGAAGCTGTCGCCGAGCGACATCGTCGTGATCGAGGCCACTGGCAACGCGTCCTCGGCCGCCGCAGTTGTCGCGCCGCACGTGAAGAAAGTGGTGATCGCAAACCCGAAGCAGGTGCGCATCATTGCCTATGCCAAGATCAAGACGGACACGATCGATGCCGGCGTTCTGGCGCAGCTCTATGCCAGCGGCTTCCTGCCGGAAGTCTGGATTCCGGACGAACCTACACAGGCACTGCGCCGGCAGGTGACGCGGCGCAATCAGATCGTTCGGCAAAGATCGCGCTTGAAGAATGTTATCCAGTCGATCCTTCATAGCCACCTCATCCCGTCCTGCCCGCATGCCGATCTGTGCGGCGCCAAGGGCCGGTCGTGGTTGAGCGAACAGGTCGTGCCGGAAGACGAGCGCCTCGCGATCGATCGGCATCTGCGCGAGTTCGACCGATTGGGCGACGACCTCCAGATCATCGAGCGCGATCTTGCCCGCTCGACCCTTGAAGATGAAGGCGTGAAGCGTCTGATGACCATTCCCGGCGTCGACATGACCGTCGCGCTTGCAATGAAGGCGGCGATCGGCGACGTGGCGCGCTTCGAGGAGCCGCAGAAGCTTGTGAGCTATCTTGGCCTGAATCCGAGTGTCCGGCAATCAGGGCCAGGGCCTGCCTACCACGGACGGATCACCAAGCAGGGACGCGGACATGCCCGCGGTATGCTCGTCGAAGCTGCTTGGGCAGCGGCACGCGCACCCGGACCGCTGCGGGCTTTCTTTCTACGGGTACGTGCCAGGCGCGGGCAGCATGTCGCGGCCGTCGCGACCGCACGCAAGCTCGCTGTCGTGATCTGGCATCTGTTGACGAAGGGGGAGAGCTACGCCTGGGCTCGGCCTTCCCTGCATGCCAAGAAGCTGCGCGATGTGGAACTCAAGGCCGGGAGCAAGGCTGTGGGCGGCCAAAAAGGGGGCGCCCCCCGCGACAACAAAAAAAGTGGCCCGGGGGGGGGGGGGGGGGGGGTGGGGAGGGGGGGGGGGGGGGATGGCCGCGTTTTGTGCGGCGGGGGCCCACGGGGGGGGGAGAGG
>NZ_JBVVQD010000057.1:0-14620 GCF_055811755.1 Mesorhizobium sp. WSM4840 | reverse complement strand
TGCGGGGCGGGGCGGCGCCTCCCCTCCCTCTCTGGTCGGTGGGGTTTTCTGCATCTCGGGGGGGGGGGGGGGGGGGGCGCCCCCCCCCCCCCCCCCCCCCACGCCTACAACATCAAGAGTCACCGGGAGGAGGAGAGGCGCTGGGTGGAACAGGCCGAAACCGCCTATGCCCGCTTTGTCTCCGGCTGGAACCCAGGAGGTCCGAAGAGGGTGCGCACGGGCGCCGCAAATGAGAAGCGACTGTAGAGGCTGCGCGGCAGGGCTCTCACCTCGGACCCTGCTCTTCGCCACGCGGTCACCCATGCGCAACAGGAGAATATCGCAAATCCGTTCAAAATGCTCTTGTCGATCACATCAGTGGTTTTAGCGCGATACGGCCGGCAAGCTCTGGGCTGGAAGCCAAAGTGCTTGGCCAGCGCCAGCAGCGAGCGATTGTAGATGATGTGGCCTTCGTTATCTTCGCCGGTGACCGCCGTCTTCATCCTGTCGTAGAGGATCTCGATCGGTACTCCTCCAATGGCGTCGAACGCCTGCATATGACAGCGCAGCAGCGTTTGCAGGTCCTGGTGCATGACGTAGCGGGCGAAGATGTAGCGCGAGTGGCCAAGCACGAGCGAGAACAGCCAGACGATGCGCGTCACGCCCGGCGCGTCGGTGAACTCGGTGACGAAGCGCGCGAAGTCGATCTGTGCTTGATATCCGGCCGGAGTCTCGAACCGCACCTCGAAGGGACGCACCTGCTCCTGCGGTCGGATTGCGGCCACGAAGCGCTTCACGGCGGTGTAGGCGCCGTCATAGCCGCGCTCACGAATCTCGCGCGTCAGGCGCACGGCGCTCAGATCGGGAAAGGCCGAGACCCGTTCGCGCAGATAGTCGACAAAGGGCACGATCTTGTTTGGCCGCCCCGCCTGTCGCGGGCCATAGGCGGGAAGTTCGAGCCCGCGCTCGATGTATTTGCGGACCGTCTTGGGATCGCGGCCCGTTCGCCGAGCAATCGCGGTCACGGACAGGCCCTGACGGTGTAGATCCAATATCATCAGAAGTTCTCCAAGTTGGACCACCAGCGCCGCTCCGATTCCGATCAAATCGGGACGGACTATCGACGCCGGAGCGAAAGCCGCCAGTTCCGGGACGCGTCCCGGAACTGGCGGCAGCAGCGCCAACTAGGGAATTTTCGATGCCCACAATCAGGGAATATTCATCGCCCGATGACAGAAGGTCGCCAAACGACGGGGCGTGCGCAAGGCGCTCGCCCGCCGACTGGCGGTGATCATACACAGGATGTGAAGCGACGGCACAGAGTTTCGCTAAACGCGACAAAACATCATGCCGAAGGCCGCCTGATTGTACGGCCGACCACTGCAGCCTGCCGCCCGTGCTCGTGGCCCGTCAAGGGCAGGCTGCGCGCTGACCTTCGGCCACCCTTGACCGGCCACTGCGCGCGCCGGCAGAGCCGAAACGAGGTCGGGGACGAGATGGTCGCCAGCGGTCGAACACGGGAGATACAGAGGGAATGAAACCAGAGGATCAAATGTGACAATTATCGGCCCCGATAGAAAGGGGCGACAAACTTCCACCTGAGTTCCACCTGCCGGTGGAAAGATGTCCTTTGCGGGACGAGGATGAGGTGAGTTCGCGAGGGTTGCAGTACCGGTCGTATCACAACGATCAGGACGCGCCCGAGATCGTTCCACCTCATTCTTCTGAATCCCATCAAGGGTAGGGCCAGAGCGCAGATCCCCTAGAGAAGCAAGACCCCGCGAAAGATGCACAATGCCGACGCCGCGGAAAGCTCTAAAGGCGCTTGACTTCAACACGCCGAATAGAGAAGCAACCCTCGGACGCGCAGTGTAGGGCGAGCCATCTCACCGGCAGACGCGGACATACGGTTTTACGCCCGATCTGTAAGGGCGAAAGTTGAATGGCTGAGCTACTCGACTAGACCTCTTAGCTAAGACGTCGGGCACCCGACACACCTCGACACTCCTGTCGGGTTTGTCGCGTGAGCGACCCGGGGCTGCTCGACTTGGTTCCCGCCGCATCACGATTTAAGTCGTTGAAAAACATGTAAAACATCTTTCTGAGACTTCTCTAGCGCAGTTGGCACGACTTTCGCGATTACTTCGTAGCGAGAGTTGCCGACAGATATTCATGTTGTGGATGATATCGTGATTGATGAAACGAAGGAAGGAAAGCAGGATGTCAGATTTGCACCAGACCGGCAACGGTGATCGGCCGACTTGAAAACTCGGGAGGCACTAGTACTGGCGCAGCGACACGTTGTTCAAATGCTTGGAACCGCGCGGCGGCGCGCGCTACCGCCAAAGCTTCGGCTGACCGACTAGGAGATCGTCGATCTGACGTAATTTGAAGTAAGCTCTACATAGCGTAGTAAAAATGTGAAATTAGATAGAACTATAGTGACAGGATAATCGAACATGTATGACGACTTTGTTTACGACGAGAAATGGGCATTTAACTATGAAGAATTTGTCCGCATGCATGGTAGAATAGTTGAAGTAATCGATACTGTAAATTTTCTTGAGAGGCATTCTAGCGGAAGAAATGCTCTTGAACTTGGTATTGGCGACGGACGCGTGGCGGTGCCGCTGAGTGAGCGCGGCGTCAGGGTCGAAGGTATCGACAATTCGGATAGCATGTTGGAAGTTCTCGCCAAGCGCACTGATCTTGTCAAGGCCTGGAAGGGAGACATTGCCGATTTCAGATCGGAGCAACGCTACAGTCTGGTATATTGTGTCTATAATACGTTCAAGGCCCTCTTCACGCGCGAAGCTCAATTGGCTTGCTTCCGATCTGTCGCGGAGGTGCTGGATGATCAGGGAATTTTGGTGATCGAACTCGATGTGCCGGCCCTGGAAGGTTTCGTGAACGGCCAGAAAATTACTACGTTGTTTGTGGATCATGAGAACACGATTCTCAATGCGCATGTGCACGATCCACTGAACCAGAACTTGGTTTCAAGCCTCCTCTGGTTTTCTGGTACATCGGTCAGACGCTTACCACATCGCGCCCGTTATGTTTATCATCAAGAACTCGACACTATGGCCGAGCGCGTAGGGCTGAAGCTTGTAGAACGTTGGGGAGATTGGGCGGGAGGTGCGTTCACCGAAGGGAGCAAACGTCATATCTCCGTTTACCGCCGAACCAGCCTGTAGTCCGGACCTTTTCGTCGGCCGTTCTTCGATAAGTGATCTCCGAAACTTCGAAAAGCGTATGTGCCACATGTTACCGACTCCCTGAACCAAGACGTGATTATCTGGAGCACAGGCGCCCCCACATGGTCAGACAGCCATGCTCCGCAATAACAACGAGCAGCTTAATGTCTCAGCCGCGGCTGTGCCAAGTGCCATCAACCCCTGCACTGAGGAACTGTCATGAACACTGCCGATCGAGAGACGGTACTGGACCAATTCGCACGAAAACGTGCCGAGATTTCCCACCTCGAAGGCGACGCCGGTAGCTTGGCACGATTCTATCGAGGATGGGCCAGTTCGTACGATCTGGATGTCGGCAGCGAGAGGTACTGCGGACCGATAGTCGTGGCGGAACTGGCGGGTGCGGTGCAGACTGCCTATCTGGCGAGCGAGCGAGGAGCCATCACAGTCCTGGACGCTGGCTGCGGAACAGGTCTCGTCGGCGTGCAACTTTCACGCCTTGGCTTCCAGTTGATTGACGGGTTCGACCTTGCGGAAGAGATGGCCGGAAAGGCCCGGCGAACCGGCGTCTACCGCAATATCCAAGTCGACGTCGATCTTAACGGGGCGCTGTCCGAATACCCCAGCGCGAGCTATGACATTACGGTTTGCTGCGGCGTCTTCGGGCTCGGGCAAGTCCGGCCGGATGGGCTACGCGAGCTGGCTCGCGTCACGCGCCCGAACGGATTCGTTATCGCAAGCACTAGCAAGCGGTATCTGGAGGCTACGTCCTTTGAAGACGAGGTGCGCCGTCTTCAGCATGGGGGCGTCGTTATGCCAGCCCAATGTCTAACTGACGGCAGATACATCGCGGACGAGTACGCGCACTACTGGGTTTTCCGGATTGTGCCATAAAGCCAGCGCGCCAACGGACCGCAGCTATGATCAAGCCACCCAAATCTCGCTGGAATAAACTAAGTAAAATTTTGATCCCAGCTTGAGGTCGCCATTCGCACATGTAAGTACCGGTAACCGATCGCGATGCCACGCAGGCTGTTGCGGTCTCACCTGATCCATCGTCCCGGCAACGGGACCTCGCTTCGGGAGGGCCTGGTGTCGTGAACCCGCCCGAATACCGTTGTTCTCCCCTTTCTCAGGCGGCGGCCGTCATCGTCCTGGCCGCCGCGTTGAAGACAGTTCCATCGGCGAGCATGCGGTGCAGGATCACCGTAAGCTTGCGCGACAGCGCCACCTTGGCCTTCTTCATCCCGGCCCGCCGGACGATCCGCATCGCCCAGCTTTTCAGCTCCGTGCAGCCCTTGAGCTCTTCGGCATCCCGATCTTGCTGATGCGGCCGCTATAGTCGGTCTCGCCGAATTGATACCTTTTTGGCGTACCGAAATGCTCGCCCGCCCGTTTCGACGAGCGAGCGCCCGGGGGTCGTCGATCGCATAAGTGAGCGCCACGATCGGACCGACTCCCGGCGTCGACATCAACCGTCTGGCAATCTTCTCCATGGACGGCTCTCCCTCATGTGACTTGCGGCGGCCACATTATGGCACTTCGATGCCGGAGCGGAGGCCGTCCATCCCATCAGGTCACAATCGCTCATGACTTCAACCAGGAAAGCGAAAATCGACCACACCATGCACTCCCGGAATTAGTGAGACCACTGTCCGCGAAAATAGTGAAACGACTGTCCAGTCGTTCCAAAATACGCCCACAACTAGCAGGAAATGCGTACAGTCGGGGCCGCATATCTGCTTCCGGGCGGTACGAGAACAGCAAAAAGAGGATCGAAGCCAGCAGTATGGATGGTTCGCGTCGCAGTCAATATCTCGTCTTGCCACTGTGGAGTGACAGTGTAGCGAACAACGCTCTTGAATTTCGCAATGATTTTCTCGGGTGAGAGTGGATTTGCAACATCACCGAAAGCGTGAAGTACTGTCATGTGCTCTGAGCCATCCCCTTGGTCGATGATCACTCTTGCTGGTGTTGTTAGGGGAAAGGAAGATACGAACTGCGGTGACGTCTCGAGTTCAATACGTGACGCGAGATCAAGGACTTCCCTATCTCTCAGACGCTCCTCCTCTACGGGTTGAAGTGCGACGCGGCCATGCAGGGCCGCGAGAGCGCAACTAAAGTAAAAGCTATATTGGCCGCCTTCGAGTGTGGTCGGTGCACGCTCATTCGCCAGGCGCATAGCAAGGGGAAACGTTTCGATCCGCAAGCTCCGGACTGGCCTACCCATCTTTCTCATCGAAAGAACGGCATCGATCGCGGCATGCATGTAGCGACAGCACGCGTAGGGTTTGAGGTAGCATTTTCGAACTTCCCATGAGGATCCCAAGTTGCCCGTCAAAAGCATTCGATTGAAACGGCTGTGATCATCGAGGATGTCAAGTGGACCTTTTGCGCCAGCGCGCGCGGTATGCGGCAGTAATTCCCGCAACAACTGCTGGTGGAATCCCCTCTTTAATGCTGCTTCCATCGAATTTCGAGGCTCTAGACAAATAGATAACCGGACCTTCGCAGCCGGCTATCGCGATTGCGTGAGCGGTTTGCTCGGAGTCAAGACCGAGAAGACGAGCCGCGGCGGCGGCAACGCCGAAGTTTACCCACCGGCCCGTGGCATACATCTCAACCGTCTCAACAGGCCGGCAGCTAGCCACTCGAAGGCCAACCTCGTAGCCGAGGGCAATTGCGACCACAATTTCGGAATGCGCCGCACCGACAGCTTGCGCGACAGCTAGAGCAGCAGGAATAACCCCAGCACCGGGGTGCCCCCCTGCTCCTCTATGCCCGTCATCGATATCCAGCGCACTCGCGGCGGCACTATTAGCCATTGCAGCTCCTGCCACGCTGGACCGCTCGCCGGTGAACCAAATGCCGACGTTACCTTCGCCATAAGCTCCCAGAGCTGACGTTTTGGCGGATGTCGCCAAGGGGGAGTTGAGGCCTGCGCCCGCGGCACCTAAAAGGTCGAGGATTAGCGGAGTTATTGCTTCCTGTGTTGCAGAAGGCAACTTGCCGGAAGGAAGCAGCTAACGAACTTGGCAAAGTTCGGAGATTGCGTGCACTTTCTACCCTCCGGGGGATCAGATCAAGGAGATGACGATAAAAACGGTCCCATTCGTTCTGGCTTAGTAGCGCGGACGAGCTGAATCTCGGCGAAGCCGATTGCCTTGAGCCTAGCCCGACCGTCGTCTCGTTGAGCGTCTCTCGAAACTCAGCCCTACACGATGTTCAAACGGTCCGCGGCCATAAGAAACTGCGACAGAGGTTGAGTATCGGTGCGCTGGCCCGTCAGCACGGAGCCTTCAGCTTCTCTAGCCTTTCGTGAACGGTTACCTAGATCGAGTCTATCAACGTGATCTTCGATCCGTCCGAGAATCTCGACCACCGGAAATCCGTCGGATCCACGGTCGCCGGCCGCCCAGTGACAATGTCCGCCATTAGCTTGCCTGCGGCCGGTGCGATGCCGAAACCATGGCCAGAGAAGCCCGTTGCGAGATAAAGGCCAGGGATCGGATCGACGGCCGAAATGATGGGAATGGTATCAGGCGTCACATCCATATAACCTGCCCAGCGCTGCGCAATCTTTGCGTTGTTGAAGCAGGGAAATGCCTCGCGAGCATTGGAAAGCGTAATCTCGGGGTGCTTCATCGACGGTTTTGGGTCGAGCACGCGACAATACTCAAAGGGGCTGGCTTCATCCATCCTCCAACGGGTAGCCATGTTGGCCTCTTCGATGAAACGGCTACCTAGCCGGAAATTAAGAGACCGCCACCACGATTTGAGCGCAGGAAGGAAAGCTCCCATGAACCGAAAGGAGTCCGGAACGATATCAACAACACTGCTGGTGAGAGACGCCATCGTATAGCCGCCGTCCTGGCACTTGCGCATGGCGAAGTTCTTTGCCCATACGGCATGTTCCGGTCCGTTCTTAATCGGCGTCGTGCGGAAGACAGTATTCATAACCTTCAACTGGGGCAGACGGAGACCAAGTGCTCCGCAGAAAAGGCTAGACCAAGCGCCTCCTGCAAGTACCACGGCCTTGCAGCTAATGAACCCTCGTTCCGTAATGACGCCCGACACTCCGCCATTCGTGATCTCTAAGCCGCGCACCGCGCACTCGGTAAGAATGGCGGCACCGCGCTCGCGTGCGGCTTCGGCGATTGCCGAGGTAGCCATCTGTGGCTCGGCGCGGCTGTCAGCGGGCGTATATAGGGCCGACGTGGCATTGAGATTAGACCCGGGCAGGATATTAGCCAGCTGTGCCGAACTGATCATCCGAGATTCGAGTTGATGGTCTTTTAGGTGGTGAAGCCAACTTGCGTACTGCTCGCTTTCCCTCTCACTTGTGCAAGCGAATACAATTCCTGCGCGCGCATAGCCCGTGTCTCGACCAGTCCGCGCAGAAAGGGTTGGCCAGATGCGCAATGCTTCCGCCATCAGCGGGATCTCACGCGGGTCTCGGCGTGAAATGCGTATCCAGCCCCAATTTCGGCTCGACTGCTCTTGACCGATCCCGCCCTTTTCGCACAAAGCCACGCGCAAACCACTCTCGGCAAGTTCCAACGCGGTGGAGGCGCCGACGATACCGCCGCCAATGACGACGCAGTCCACGTCCTTTGGTAGGTCGATGTCTCCGTGAACGGGCACGACTACAGGTCCTGGCATGCTCAGTAGATCTCCTCAAATGAGGGAAGTGTCATTCGTCAAGAACCACGATGTCCGCCGATGACAGGCATAGGCGGACGTTGGCACCAAGCTCGGGCCTTGTCTCGGCGCGGTCGGACATCATGATCGCCGTCATGTTGAAACCGCTCTCTGTCCGGACCGTCACGCGGGTGGTACCACCGACAAATGAACAACTGACGATCTGTCCATACAACAACATATCGCTGCCGCTCTCGATGGGGGCGTCGATGGCGCTGATCTGCACTTTCTCAGGCCGGATCATGACAAGAATTTCCGATCGATCCGTCCTAGTGACTCCCGGCACAGAAATAGACTGATTTCCTGCTATCAGCAGGCGCCCACCGCCTGCATTTTGACCACTGATAAGGTTCGACTCGCCAATAAATTCCGCCACAAAGCGATTGCGTGGGCGGAAATACAACTCATCTGGCGTGCCAAGCTGAGCAATCTTGCCCGCCGACATGAGGCAAATACGATCAGACATATTGAGCGCCTCTTCCTGATCATGGGTGACGTAGATGACGGTCGTACCCAAGTCCTTGTGAAGACGCTTTATCTCCCCCTGCATTTGCCCGCGGAGGTTCTTGTCCAGGGCCCCCAGCGGCTCATCCATCATGATGATGGCCGGGGAATAAACTATGCAGCGTGCAATGCCAACGCGCTGCTGCTGACCGCCCGACAACTGGTGTGGTTTGCGGTTTTCCAAGCCGCGCAGGCCGACACGCTCGAGGACCTCAGTCACCTTTGAACGGATCGTCTTGGCGGACTGACGACGCACGCGGAGAGGATAGGCCACGTTGTCGAATACGCTCATGTGCGGCATCAGAGCGTAATTCTGGAAAACCATCCCAATCCCTCTCTCACGAGGAGGCATCCCCGTTATGTCGCGTCCGTCCAACAGTATGCTGCCAGTAGTTGGCGCGACCGCGCCTGCGATCAGGTTGAGGAGAGTCGTCTTGCCAGAGCCTGACGGACCCAGCAGGGTCAGGAATTCGCCGGTCTCCACGGCTAGATCCGTCGGATGAAGCGCCGTCAGTGATCCATAGGTCTTCGAGATACCCTTGAGCGCAATCGTGTGAGCCACCTGGCCTCTAGGAACAATGCCGTCCTGCATCCGCTTCACTCCTTCCCTGGGAATATATCGCGTACGCCGTTCGCGAAGCCCCTCGGGCCTGCCGTGTAGCTGCATCTTTTCAATGATTTCATCTTTTCTGATCTGGGTCAGCATCTGGTTCGCATCCTTAAATGGGCCATCCATCCATGGGACTGTTCACACCATTCTGTCAGCCCTCGGTTGGCGTCCATTTCCTTAATCCGATCGCTATGATGCAGACGATCAACGAAAGCGCGGTAAGTAATGTGGAGACCGCAGCGATTACCGGCGATACTTCCGATCCAAGCGACGTGTACATCTTTACTGGAAGGGTAATGGTGTCACTGCCGAACAAGAACCATGATATTATGACGTCATCAAAGGACAGCAGGAACGAGAAAAACGAAGCGCTCACGAGGGATGGGATAAGCTGTGGTATAACAACGGTCAGGAACATCCGAATTGGACCTGCCCCCATGAGTTCCGCGCTAAACTCAAGCTTCTGATCCAGTTTGCTGACACCGGCCACAATCATAACAATAACAAACGGCAGGATAATCATGACGTGACCCAGCACCAAAGCCAGTGTTGTCGCAGTAATTCTAAGATAGGAGAAATAGAGAAGAAGTCCCAAACCCATTACGATGGAGGGGACCACAAGCGGACTCATGATGATCCCAGTTATTATGCCCTTGCCTACAAATTCGTGACGCGCAAGCCAGTAGCCTGCGGGAACGCCTGCTAGCATTGCAACCGCCATCGCCATCACTGCAACCTTGAGACTCTGAATAAGCGGATCTACCCAACCAGGGGAACTGAAAAAAATCCGAAACAAATCCAGCGAGAAGTTCGAAGGAGGGAACGCGAGCGCATTCGTCGGCCCGAACGCCATCGGGATCGCTACTGCGATTGGAGCTAAAAGAAACAGGTAGACAACTATGGCGAGGCCTGTACCAACCGCCTGATAGCGACGCGAAAGAGGGTCGTAGCTGATGTCCGACATGGAGACTCCTCTAAAGCTTGCGCCGGCGCAAAAGGGCCAACGGAATTGATAGGATTAAAGCCATGCCAAAAAGCAGGACGCTAATTACCGAAGCCTTCGGCCAGTCCAATACGCGTTGATTATAGAAGTCGATTAGATTGGAGAGCATTTGATTTCGCGGCCCTCCAAGCAGTGCCGGGACAACAAAAGCGCCTAAGGACATCACGAATCCGCTCAGCAGCCCCGCGAGCACACCTGGCAGACTCAGCGGTAGGGTGACTGTCCAGAAAACACGGGCTGGCTTGGCGCCCATGATTGCGGCTGCACGATATACGGAGCTGTCGATTGTAAGAAGGCTGGCCAGGACAGGTAAGACCATTAGTGGTACAAGAAAATTGGTCATTCCCACAAGCACGCCAACTTGATTTAGGATCAACGGAATTTGAATATTAGCACTAAGTGCCCAGCTAAGAATGCTGTTTATGATTCCCTCACGTCCCAATATTATTGTGAACGCGAAACACTTTACCAAGATGCTGGTCCAGAATGGAAGCAGGACGAGCACCATGAGAAACGTCCTAATTCGCGCCGATTGACGGGCTAGATGCAAAGCAACTATATATCCGAGTATCAGGCTTATCAAAGATGACAGTCCGGCAAGGTATACGGTTGTGATAAACGTTGCCCTGAAATAACTGCTGGCCAGAATCTCCTGAAAATCGACAAACGTTAGCGCCGACCCTTGAACGCTTGTGAAAACGACATAGGCGAGAGGGGGCAGCACAATCCCTACGGCTATCAACGTAGCCGGCGACATGAATATTGCCTGTGCGCTAATACTGATATTCTTGTTCATGAGCAAACGTAAAGTTGACACTAACAATTGAATTCCAGGGGCGGACCTGATCGAGGTCCGCCCCGAAGTCCAGCGAGTTACGTTTGAATCCACTGCTTAAGACGAAGCGACACCGCTTCTAAATTGTCCGCCCAGTACTTATCATTTATGATAAGGTTGTTCGGGCTATCAAGTTTCGGCTGCCATTTACGACTCTGCTCGGACAGCTTCGGCACGGCTCCCTTAGACACAGGTGCGCTTCCGAAATTGTCCATCAGGCGAACCTGCACTTCAGGCTTCACGAAATATGCGATCAGCTTCATCGCATTTTCTTTGTTTGGCGCCCCCTTGATCAACGCGAGCCGCTCTGTGGTCAGCAAGTTCTGGTCGAAGGAGAATGCCAACGGCTTCCCACCTTCCGGCTCCGTCGTCCGCTTTATGCGATGAGCATACGAGTAGCTGAAATCGACTTCGCCCGTCTGAAGAAGCGAGACCGTTTGGGTAGCCGAATTGACCCACGAGGCGACGCTAGGCTTGATCCTGTCGAGAACCTTGAATGCACGATCAAGGTCCAGGGGATAAATCTCTTTCGGCGCCACACCGTCCGCAAGCAGAGCCATCTCCATCGTGTCATATGGCCACTCCCGCATGAGCCGACGTCCGGGAAATTTCTCAAGATCCCAATATTCGGCGAAGGTGGACGGACGTTTTCCGGCTCCAAATTTTTGCGGATCCCACGCTATTCCCCCAGACCACATGGTCCACGCAACGGAGTCGCTCGCCGGTGGAATCGCCAAATCAGGCAGATCGAACACAGAGTGATCAAGCGTGTCCCAAAGACCTTCTTTCGACCCAGTCGCGATGCCAGGGCCTTGGTCATCCCAAATATCGATCTCGACATTGTTCGTAAGTTGCATGGCCTTGATTTTCGCAAGGTCTGGTCCCGGGATGATATTTACGTTGATTCCGGTTTCTTCGGTGAATGGTTTCGTCACCGCCTTTTCGATATACTCTTGATAGCTCCCCCCCCAGCTGACAAAGTTTACCGTATTCGATTTCGCCGCAGCACCCGACGACCTGAGCACCATTGGCGCCGCAAGGGATCCGGCCATCCCGACCAATACCGAGCGGCGCGAGAGTTTTGAAATATGTTTCTGCATAGACTTCCTCCCTTATGAACGTGGTTTGCCCAACTTTTCCGGGCCGGTCCATGGCCCTATCATTGGGTTCTCCGGGCCGGTCCGTGACCCTACCATCGGCCGGTGCCAGGAGGTGCAGTGTTGGATTCGCGTCAGGACCGATAAGAAAACCGCCAAATATGTGGACGTGCGATCTGCGTGCTCTTGTAAGAGCTTGAGCGTCGGACTTTCGTGTGAGTCCATATCCTGTGGTTGCGATGTTGTTTCTGCATTCTGTTGGAGAGAAAAGGCGGCGGTCGCTGCGGCTACGCACCATAAACATTGCCACCGGCATAAACGGCGTGACGAAGGATATCGCCAATCGGCCCGTTGTTCGGCTTGCTCCAACATACATCACCCTTTTCAGGACCGCTGCGGATGCGATCTGAGAGCGCGATGTCATGATCGACAAGGTATCGGAAAACATATCGAAAGACGCTCTCGAAGACGGCGAAGACCAGGCGGACAATCCGTTGCACCTCCTCATCATCCGATCTACGGCAACCTCCTGGGAGACTTCCAAAACGTTGCCTTCCGCTCGGATAGCGAAGGTTTGGGGAGCCTGTTTATGCGGCTTCGCTCGTCATGCCCCTACATTCCAAAAGCTGATGCCAATCGCGACAGGAACGTTCGAGACGGGAACCTCAATACGGATGAACGTTCCGACATGACCAAGGCCACCTCGGCGACGACGCGTCTAAAGCCGGGTCTATGCTCAACCTGCCGACCGTCGATCGTCGGACGTAAATAATGTGTCAATCGGCACCCAAAGTTGGCTCTGAATTTTGGTGGTGGTAGGCCTATCCAGCACTAATAACGCGGGCCTGAAGCAGGTCAGTCTTTCCTCGGCCATACATCTGGCGTTTCAGGAGCTTGAATTTGGTGATCTGCCCCTCCGTCTGGCCGTTGGACCAGGGCGAAGTGATCGCGGTCGCTGACTGCCACCCGGCCTTGATGACACCGTTGGCGAAGGAGGCGACCAAGCCCAATCGGGCACATCCCAACCACAGCTCGAGATCGGCGAGAGATTTCTTGCGTATCATGGCCGGGAAACCGGCGATGATTTCCCGCGCCTTGACCGGGAGCGGCGCGCCGCCTCGATCACCGCAACCGTAACGGTTTCTAGCGAGCTCTCGCGCACGCGGAAAACGTCCGACCGTTGACCGCGCGGGCACCTGACGGGATAGGCCGCGACTGTACCCGGTGCGGCGCACGATCTCCTTGATCGCAGCCCCGGCCTTGGTCTGACCGAGAATGGCGGCGTTGGTGTCTTCCCGGCGAAGATATCCCTCATATTGGGTCCGCTCGGCGGCGGGGAGCGGGTCCGGGTTGATCGTGGCGGCTCCGATTGAGGTGCGGATGTCCGGCTGGCGTTTTCCATCAAGTACCACCGGTCGCCACCCGGGCAGCCTTCGCAGCTCTCGAACCAGTCCCCATCAACCTCGTAGCCCGCGACCGTGGTGGAGCCTACGCCTTGGCTGCGGCCAAGGCGCGACCAGCGCTACGGCACAATCATCTGCGACTTGGAGCGGCCTAAAACCATCGCGCTCTTGCCTGACCGAGAACCGGCAACAGCCGGGCTTGGCTTAGCTTCCAATACGCTTCAAACCAAACGTTTGGTCGCGGCAAAAAAATCCGATAGGATGCTCCAACTATGATGGCCGGGCTTTATAGCCGAGTACTGCCTTGAGCTCCAGAAACTCCCCGATCCCGAACTCTCCGCCTTCGCGGCCATTCCCTGACTGCTTGTAGCCGCCGAACGGCACGACGGCGTCCCAGTCGGGATAATTGATGCCGACCAGCCCAGCCCGCATTTTGGATGCGACTTCGCGAGCATGCGTCAGGTCTGCGCCCTGCACATAGGCGGCGAGCCCGTAGGGCGTGTCGTTTGCGAGCGCAATCGCCTCGTCCTCGCTTTCGTAGGCGATGATGGAAAGGACGGGTCCGAATATCTCCTCACGCGCGATACGCATGTCCGGCGTGACATCGCTGAACACGGTGGGACGGACAAAATAGCCGCGGCTCAGATCACGAGGCAGACCTGCGCCGCCCGCGACTAGGGTTGCGCCCTCTGCGATGCCGCTCTCGATGAGATCCTGAATCTTGTCAAACTGCGTCCTGCTGACCACCGGGCCGATTTGAACGTTGGGGCCATTGGCAGGACCGACGACAACTTTCTCTGCCACGCGCCTGGCATAGGTGGCAGCTTCGTCCTGCCTGTCGCGCGGCACAAGCATGCGCGTCGGCGCGGTGCAGGTCTGCCCGCTGTTCTTGAAGCATTGCGCGGTGCCTTTGGAGACCGCCTGCTCGAAGTCGACATCGGGCAGCAGGATATTGGCGGACTTGCCGCCTAGCTCTTGATGTACACGCTTCACCGTATCCGCAGCCGCCTTGGCGACGAGGATGCCAGCGCGCGTCGATCCGGTGAACGAGATCATATCAATCCCCGGATGTGCTGCGAGAGCATGGCCGACGGTCGGACCATCGCCGTTGACGAGGTTGAAGACCCCTTTGGGGACACCCGCCTCATGTAGGATTTCAGCGAAGATGACCCCATTCAGCGGCGCAAGCTCACTGGGCTTCAGCACCATTGTGCAGCCGGCCGCCAGCGCCGGTACGACTTTCAGCACGATCTGGCTAAGCGGCCAGTTCCACGGGGTGATCAGTCCGACG
>NZ_JBVVQD010000056.1:13174-23019 GCF_055811755.1 Mesorhizobium sp. WSM4840 | reverse complement strand
CGCTTGTATTCGCCAAAATACTTGGTGATCGCCGCCGTCAGCGACGTCTTGCCATGATCGACGTGGCCAATCGTGCCGATGTTCACATGAGGCTTTGTACGCTCGAATTTACCTTTTGCCATGTGATGTCTCCATTCCTGCTCGCCCGTGCGGGCTTTGAATTAAGTTAGCGCTGCAACCCGTTCTGGTTACGCGTATTTCTTCTGGACTTCCTGAGCGACCGCGGTCGGCACCGGCTCGTAGTGATCGAATTGCATCGTGTAGGCCGCGCGGCCCTGGCTCATCGAGCGCAGGTTGTCGACGTATTTGAACATGTTGGCGAGCGGCACCATCGCGTTGATAACCACCGCCACGCCACGGGCTTCCTGGCCCTGGATCTGGCCGCGACGGCCGTTCAGATCGCCGATGACGCTGCCGACATAATCTTCCGGCGTCACCACTTCGACCTTCATGATCGGCTCGAGCAACTGCACGCCAAGCCTGGGCGCCGCTTCACGGAAGCAGGCACGGCCAGCGATTTCGAAGGCCAGAACGCTGGAATCCACGTCGTGGTAGGCACCATCGATCAGCGTCGCCTTGACGCCGATCATCGGGAAGCCGGCGAACGGACCCGACGTCATGACGCTGTTGATGCCCTTTTCGACACCGGGGATGTATTCCTTCGGCACAGCGCCGCCGACAATCTTGGATTCGAACAGGAATTCGCTGCTTTCCGGATTTGGTTCGAACAGGATCTTGACGCGGGCGAACTGGCCCGTGCCGCCGGTCTGCTTCTTATGGGTGTAGTCCTGCTCTTGGCTGCGGGTGATCGTCTCACGATAGGCCACCTGCGGCGCGCCGACATTGGCCTCGACCTTGAACTCGCGACGCATGCGGTCGACGATGATGTCGAGGTGGAGCTCGCCCATGCCGGAAATGATCGTCTGGCCTGATTCCTCGTCGGTCTTGACGCGGAAGGACGGGTCCTCGGCGGCCAGGCGATGCAGCGCAAGGCCCATCTTTTCCTGGTCGTTCTTGGTCTTCGGCTCAATCGCGATCTGGATGACCGGATCGGGGAATTCCATGCGCTCGAGGATGACCGGATGCAGCGGATCGCAGAGCGTGTCGCCCGTGGTCGTGTCCTTGAGGCCGGCCAAGGCGACGATGTCGCCGGCGAAAGCCTCTTCGACGTCGGCGCGCGAGTTCGCATGCATTTGCAGCATGCGGCCGATGCGCTCCTTCTTGCCCTTGACCGTGTTGTCGACCGAGATGCCCTTGGTGAGCTTGCCCGAATAGATGCGGGCGAAGGTGAGCGAGCCGACGAACGGGTCGTTCATGATCTTGAAGGCAAGCATCGACAGCGGTTCGTTGTCGTCGGCATGACGCTCGATCTCGGCGTCGGTCTTGGCGTCGACGCCCTTGATGGCCGGAACGTCGGCCGGCGACGGCAGGTATTCGACAACGGCGTCGAGCAGCGGCTGCACGCCCTTGTTCTTGAAGGCGGAGCCACAGAACATCGGGTAGAATTTCACCGCAATGGTGCCCTTGCGGATCAGCGCGCGGATCTCGTCATTGTCGGGCATCTTGCCTTCGAGGTAATTCTCAAGCGCCGTCTCGTCCATTTCGACGGCGGCTTCGATCATCTTCTCGCGGTACTCTTCCGCACGAGCTTTGAGATCGTCCGGGATCTCGACGACGTCCCAGGCAGCGCCCAGCGTTTCGTCGCGCCAGACCAGCGCGTTCATCTCGACGAGATCGACGATGCCCTTGAACTCGGTCTCAGCACCGATCGGCAGCTGCATGACGACGGCATGCGCGCCGAGGCGCGAGCCGATCATCTCGACCGAGCGGTAAAAATCGGCGCCGATCTTGTCCATCTTGTTGCAGAAGATCATGCGCGGCACGCGGTACTTGTCGGCCTGGCGCCAGACGGTTTCCGTCTGCGGCTCGACACCGGCATTGGCGTCGAGCAGCGCAATGGCGCCGTCGAGCACGCGCAGCGAACGCTCGACCTCGATGGTGAAGTCGACGTGGCCGGGGGTGTCGATGATGTTGAAGCGGTGCATCTTGCCGTCACGACCCTTCCAGAAGGTCGTGGTCGCGGCGGATGTGATGGTGATGCCGCGCTCCTGCTCCTGCTCCATCCAATCCATGGTGGCAGCGCCGTCATGAACTTCGCCGATCTTGTGCGACTTGCCCGTGTAGTAGAGGACGCGCTCGGTGGTCGTCGTCTTGCCGGCGTCGATATGCGCCATGATACCGAAATTGCGGTAGTCTTCGATTTTATATTCGCGGGCCATGGGAGGTGCCTCTTCAGTCTCGTTCGCGCTTTACCAGCGGTAGTGCGCGAAGGCGCGGTTGGCTTCTGCCATCTTGTGGGTGTCTTCACGCTTCTTGACGGCGGTGCCGCGGTTGTTGGCCGCATCCATCAGCTCGCCGGAGAGGCGGTCGACCATCGTGGTCTCGTTGCGGTTGCGAGCGGCGGCGATCAGCCAGCGGATGGCCAGCGCCTGACGGCGCTCGGGGCGCACGTCGACCGGAACCTGGTAGGTGGCACCACCGACGCGGCGCGAACGCACTTCCACATGCGGCGCGACATTGTCGAGCGCCTGGTGGAAGACGGTGACCGGCTCCTGCTTGGTCTTGGACTGGACCTGGTCGAGCGCGCCGTAGACGATGGTCTCGGCAACCGACTTCTTGCCGTCATACATGACGGCGTTCATGAACTTGGTGACGATCAGATCGCCGAACTTCGGGTCCGGGTTGATCTCACGCTTTTCTGCACTGTGACGACGGGACATTTTTTCTCTGCCTCAATTCTGCGTGGTGGCCTGGATCCCGGATCGTCGCCTGGCGCCGTCCGGGATGACCTTGGCTACGCTTCGGTCACTTCGGACGCTTGGCGCCGTATTTCGAACGGCGCTGCTTGCGGTTCTTCACACCCTGCGTGTCGAGCACGCCGCGGATGATATGGTAGCGGACGCCCGGAAGATCCTTGACGCGGCCGCCGCGGATCATCACCACCGAGTGTTCCTGAAGGTTGTGGCCTTCGCCGGGGATGTAGCCGATCACTTCAAAACCATTGGTCAGGCGAATCTTGGCCACCTTGCGCAGCGCCGAGTTCGGCTTCTTCGGCGTCGTTGTGTAGACGCGCGTGCAGACGCCCCGCTTCTGCGGGTTCTGCTGCATGGCCGGGACCTTGTTGCGCTTCACCGGCGCAATGCGCGGCTTGCGGATCAGCTGGTTGACGGTAGGCATTAAACCCTCTTGTCTCTCAATTCCGTGTCTCGCCCGGTCAGGGCCGCTCAAAGCGTCATTTCCATACGCAAATTCGGGCCACAAACCGCGCCTCGCGGTCTTGCCCGAACAAATGGCAGAGGAAGCGGAAACCGCTTCATGCACGCCGGAAATGTCTTTTCGCTCGTAAAACGAACCCTGTTTGAGGCAAACTCCAAAGCGTGTCGCTTCGGAAGGGAGAGCCTCACATCGGTTCTGACTGGGCGGCTTCTACTCGCAAGCCTGTTGCCCGTCAACCCCGGAGCGCCAAATATTACGCTGAAACCGAGGCTTGGCAGCCATGCGAAAAGCGCATGTAATTTTCTTTCGCCATTTTGCAAGAGGAGGGAAGAAAGTGACCGGCTTTCGGCTGTTGCGCGGCCATGCTTCATGCGAAAAAGAGGCATGAACAGCACAGATCCCCTCGCCCGGAGGAATCAGCCCGTGAACGACAATGATGAGCGCCCGGTCACCATCATCACCGGCCGGGCGTGGAAGAGGAAAGACGGCAAGCCGGAAGGCGTCCACGTCATGCTGGTCGCGCCCGACGACGATTCGGCGGTGCGCCGGGCGCTCGAATCGCTCTCGGCCGAAGGTTACGCCGAGGCTGAGCTCGATCAGATCGGCGACCTTGACGGCGTGCCCGACGACGAGCCGCACCTGTCGGCCTATCAAGGCGCGCTCGAAGGCGAAGTGTCGATCGTCACCTTCGACGTGCCAGTCTGAGGCAGGGCCAGTCAAAGCAGGGCCAGTCTGAAGCAAGGCCAGTCTGAAGCGGGCTCTATCTCGGCCCGCCGAGCGAGCCTCCCGCGACTTGCCCGGCATCGGTTCTCTGCTAAGAGAACCAATCGCTGCCAGGAGCAGTGCATTTTCCAATCCGTGGAGTCTCCCATGTCCTCGAACAGCAACCCTATCAAGCTCGGCATCGTCGGGGTGGGAAAGATCGTCCGCGACCAGCACCTGCCAGCCCTGGCCAAGGACCGGGACTACCGCCTCGTCGCCGCCGCCAGCCGGCACGGCAAGGTGGACGGGATCGCAAATTTTCCTGATATCGAGGCGATGCTGGACGCGGTGCCGGAGCTTGAGGCCGTATCGCTCTGCATGCCGCCGCAGTTCCGCTACGACGCCGCGCGGACAGCGCTGGCGGCGAAAAAACATGTCTTCCTGGAAAAGCCGCCCGGCGCCACGGTCAGCGAGGTCGAGGATTTGAAGGCGCTAGCGGTCGCGAACGGCGTCTCGCTGTTCGCCAGCTGGCATTCGCGCTATGCCCCGGCAGTCAAGGCCGCGCGCGATTTTCTCGGCTCGACCACAATAAGATCGGCAGCCATCAACTGGAAGGAGGACGTGCGCCGCTGGCACCCGAACCAGGACTGGATCTGGGCTCCGGGCGGCTTCGGCGTGTTCGATCCCGGCATCAACGCGCTGTCGATCGCGACCCATATATTGCCGGCGATGTTCATCACCTCGTCGATCCTCGATTTTCCCGAAAACCGCGCCGCCCCGATCGCCGCACACATCGCCTTCCGCACCTCGAACGGCTTGCCGGTGACGATGGAGCTCGACTGGCGCCAGACCGGCCCGCAAAGCTGGGACATCCTGGCCGAGACGGACAACGGCGCGATGGTGCTTTCCGGCGGCGGCTCAAAACTAGCGGTCGACGGCCGCGTCGTTCACGACGAGCCGGAAGCCGAATACCCGATGCTCTACAGGCGTTTCGCAGAGATCGTGCGCGCCGGCGTTTCCGATGTCGATCTCGCTCCCCTCCAGCATGTCGCCGACGCCTTCATGCTGGGTAGGCGCAATGTGGTGGAAGCGTTTTTCGATTAAGCCGCGGAGCTGTAAGGAGTGGCCTTCGCCCCGGTCCTGACCATCTTGCAAGCGTCGCGCCGCCCCTCATCTGGCTGCCGCCATCTTCTCCCCGTGAACAGGGAGAAGGACGCCGTCATCAAAGATTTCGCCAATCTCCAGCGTCGCAGAAGAGCGCCAGGGCTGCGGCCAGCTTCTTTCTCCCCGTTTACGGGGAGAAATGCCCGGCAGGGCAATGAGGGGCGGCGCCGGACGATCGAAATAAGTCGCAAACACTCGACGACGCCTCCTCCCACTCCGTCGCCAGCGGCATAAGTTTTCCAACTTCAACACAAAAAAAGCCGCCGGGTTGCCCCGACGGCTTTGTTGCCTGAGATCTGTACCGCCGCGCTTACTGCGCGGCGGAAGCCATGTCGGTCAGCATCTGATCGGCGACCTCGACGCCCGACGCCTTGCGGCGCTCGTCGATGATCAACTCGTCGCGCGAGGTGGCGATGCGCCGGATCTGGCTCATCGTGCCGCCGGTGCCGGCCGGGATCAGACGGCCGACGATGACGTTTTCCTTCAGCCCCTGCAGCATGTCGGTCTTGCCGGCAACCGCCGCTTCTGTCAGCACCCTGGTCGTCTCCTGGAAGGAGGCGGCCGAGATGAAGGACGGCGTCTGCAGCGAGGCCTTGGTGATGCCCAGGAGCACCGGCTGGCCTTCGGCCGGCTTCTTGCCGTCCTCGACCAGGCGCTCGTTGACCTCTTCCAGCTCGATCACGTCGACGTGGTCGCCCGGAATGTAGGTCGAGTCGCCCTGCGCAGTGATCTCGACCTTCTGCAGCATCTGGCGAACGATCACCTCGATGTGCTTGTCGTTGATCGACACGCCCTGCAGACGGTAGACCTCCTGGATCTCGTTGACGAGGTAGGACGCAAGCGCCTCCACGCCCTTGATCGCCAGGATGTCGTGCGGCGCCGGATTGCCGTCGAGGATGTAGTCGCCCTTCTCGATGACGTCGCCGTCCTGGAGATGGAACGGCTTGCCCTTCGGGATCAGGTATTCGACCGGCTCAAGCGTCGAGTCATGCGGTTCGATGATGATGCGGCGCTTGTTCTTGTAGTCGCGGCCGAAGCGGATCGTGCCGTCGATCTCGGCGATGATGGCGTGATCCTTCGGACGGCGTGCCTCGAACAGTTCGGCAACACGCGGCAGACCGCCGGTGATGTCCTTGGTCTTGGCGCTTTCCATCGGGATACGCGCCAGCACGTCGCCGGGGCGAACCTGTGCACCCGGCTCGACCGAAAGAATGGCCTCGACCGAGAGCAGGAAGCGGGCGTCGCCGCCCTTCGACAGTTTGCCGACCTTGCCCTTGGCGTCCTGGACCACGATCGCCGGCTTGAGGTCGTTGCCGCGTGGCGTCGAACGCCAGTCGATGACCTCGCGCTTGGTGATGCCGGTCGACTCGTCGGCCGTTTCCTGGACGGAAATGCCGTCGACCAGATCCTCGAACGCCACCTTGCCCTCGATTTCGGTGAGGACCGGGCGGGTATAGGGATCCCACTCGGCGATGCGCTGGCCGCGCTTCACCTTGTCGCCATCGTCCACGAAGATGCGCGAACCATAAGTAACACGGTGCGTGGCGCGCTCCTTGCCGGCTTCGTCGAGGATCAGCACCGCCATGTTGCGGCCCATGACCATCTGCTGGCCGTCGGAGTTGCGCACCACGTTGCGGTTGCGGATCTCGACCTTGCCCTCATACGAGGCTTCAAGGAACGACGAGTCCACCACCTGCGCCGTACCGCCCATGTGGAAGGTACGCATGGTGAGCTGGGTGCCCGGCTCGCCGATCGACTGCGCCGCGATGACGCCGACAGCCTCGCCCTGGTTGACCGGGGTGCCGCGGGCCAGATCGCGTCCGTAGCAGACCGCGCATACACCGACCCTGACATCGCAAGTCAGTGCCGAGCGAATGCGGACCGACTGGACGCCGGCCTGTTCGATCTGCTCGACGTCGCGTTCGTCCATCAGCGTTCCGGCCTTGACCAGAACCTCACCGGTGACCGGATGCGTGATATCGTCGAGCGCCGTGCGGCCGAGAACGCGCTGGCCGACGGAAGCGACGACCTGGCCGGCATCGACGATCGGCTGCATGGTGAGGCCCTTGTCGGTGCCGCAGTCGACGGAGTTGACGATGCAGTCCTGCGCCACGTCGACCAGACGACGGGTGAGGTAACCCGAATTCGCCGTCTTCAAGGCGGTGTCGGCCAGACCCTTGCGGGCGCCGTGGGTCGAGTTGAAGTACTCGAGCACGGTCAGGCCTTCCTTGAAGTTCGAGATGATCGGCGTCTCGATGATTTCACCGCTAGGCTTGGCCATCAGGCCGCGCATACCGGCAAGCTGGCGCATCTGGGTGGGCGAGCCGCGCGCACCGGAGTGCGACATCATGTAGATCGAGTTCATCGGCTTTTGACGGCCATTGTCCTCGAACTCGACCGCCTTGATGCGGGCCATCATCTCGTCGGCGACCTTTTCCGAGCACTTGGCCCAGGCGTCGACGACCTTGTTGTACTTCTCGCCCTGCGTGATCAGGCCGTCATTGTACTGCTGCTCGTATTCCTTGGCCAAAGCCTCGGTGTCGGAAACCAGCTTGATCTTGGCATCCGGGATCAGCATGTCGTCCTTGCCGAACGAAATGCCGGCGCGGCAGGCGTGGCTGAAGCCGAGGGCCATGATGCGATCGCAGAAAATGACCGTCTCCTTCTGACCGCAATGGCGATAGACGGTGTCGATCATCTTGGAGATGTTCTTCTTGGTCATCTCCTGGTTGGCGGTCTCATAAGGCACGTTGACGTTCTTCGGCAGAAGCTCGCCGATGATCATCCGGCCGGGCGTGGTGTCGTAGATCTTCGACACGACCTTGCCATCCGCATCGACCGTGCGGAAGCGGCCCTTGATCTTGGAGTGCAGCGTCACCGCCTTGGTCTCGAGTGCGTGCTGGAGTTCGCCCATGTCGGCAAACACCATGCCCTCGCCCGGCTCATTCTGGTTGACGATCGAGAGATAGTAGAGACCCAGAACCATATCCTGCGACGGCACGATGATCGGCGCGCCGGAAGCCGGGTGCAGGATGTTGTTGGTCGACATCATCAGCACGCGGGCTTCAAGCTGTGCTTCCAGCGACAGCGGTACGTGAACCGCCATCTGGTCGCCGTCGAAGTCGGCGTTGAAGGCCGTGCAGACCAGCGGGTGAAGCTGGATAGCCTTGCCTTCGATCAGGATCGGCTCGAACGCCTGGATGCCAAGGCGGTGCAGCGTCGGCGCACGGTTCAGAAGCACCGGATGCTCGCGGATGACCTCGTCGAGAATATCCCAGACCTCCGGACGCTCCTTCTCGACCAGCTTCTTCGCCTGCTTGACGGTCGAGGAATAACCCTTGGCGTCGAGACGGGCATAAATGAAGGGCTTGAACAGTTCGAGCGCCATCTTCTTCGGCAGGCCGCACTGGTGCAGCTTGAGCTCCGGACCGGTCACGATGACCGAGCGGCCGGAATAATCGACGCGCTTGCCGAGCAGGTTCTGGCGGAACCGGCCCTGCTTGCCCTTCAGCATGTCGGACAGCGACTTCAGCGGACGCTTGTTGGCGCCGGTGATGACGCGGCCGCGACGGCCGTTGTCGAACAGCGCGTCGACGGCTTCCTGCAGCATGCGCTTTTCATTGCGCACGATGATGCCGGGCGCACGCAGCTCGATCAGCCGCTTCAGGCGGTTGTTGCGGTTGATGACGCGGCGATAGAGATCGTTGAGATCCGATGTCGCGAAGCGGCCGCCGTCCAGCGGGACGAGCGGGCGCAGGTCCGGCGGGATCACCGGAACCACCTTCATGATCATCCATTCCGGACGGTTGCCGGACTCCATGAAGTTCTCGACGACCTTAAGCCGCTTCAGATACTTCTTCTGCTTCAGCTCGGACGTGGTCGAAGCCAGCTCCGAACGCAGATCGCCGGCGATCTTCTCCAGGTCCATGCCGGCCAGAAGATCGTGGATGGCCTCGGCGCCGATCATGGCGGTGAAGCTATCTTCGCCATATTCGTCGACAGCCATCATGTACTCTTCCTCGCTGAGGAGCTGGTGCTCCTTCAGCGCGGTGAGGCCAGGCTCGGTGACGATGTAGTTCTCGAAGTAGAGAACGCGCTCGATGTCCTTCAGCGTCATGTCGAGCAGCGTGCCGATACGCGACGGCAGCGACTTCAAGAACCAGATATGGGCGACGGGCGCGGCCAGCTCGATATGGCCCATGCGCTCGCGACGGACGCGCGACAGCGTGACTTCGACGCCGCACTTTTCGCAGATGACGCCCTTGTACTTCATGCGCTTGTACTTGCCGCACAGGCACTCGTAGTCCTTGATCGGACCGAAAATGCGCGCGCAGAACAGGCCGTCACGCTCCGGCTTGAAGGTGCGGTAGTTGATGGTCTCCGGCTTTTTGATCTCGCCGAACGACCAGGACAGAATCTTCTCAGGGCTGGCGAGCGAGATCCGGATGGAATCGAACACCTGCGCAGGCGCCTGGGGATTGAAGAGATTCATGACCTCTTGGTTCATGCCGTTCTCCTTTTCGGGGTCCTCGAAAACCCCTTGCATCTAGCGCGGGCCAAACGCCCGCCGACTTGATCGGCCATCGGCCGAAGAATTTGGTGCGTCCGGTCGCGGAAGCCGCGGCCGGACCTCTTGCTAACACGGCCGCGTCGGGCAGCCGAACCCGGGTGTAGTGCAGCGTGGTGTTGAGCAGCTCGACATT
>NZ_JBVVQD010000056.1:0-13164 GCF_055811755.1 Mesorhizobium sp. WSM4840 | reverse complement strand
GGGCCCCCCCAAAACCCCTTCCACCCCCGCGCGCCACACCCCCCCCCCTATTTGCCCGCCCTCCGCCTTAATATTTGGGGGGGCCCGGGGGCGCCCGCCGCGCCCGCACGTCTTGCTCACTCGGCCGCGTCGGGCAGCCGAACCGGGTTGTCGTCCAGCTTGGTGTTCTCCAGCTCGACATTGAGGCCCAGAGACCGCATTTCCTTGACGAGAACGTTGAAGCTCTCGGGAATGCCGGCCTCGAACGTGTCGTCGCCTCTGACGATCGCTTCGTAGACCTTGGTGCGGCCGGCGACGTCGTCCGACTTCACCGTCAGCATCTCCTGCAACGTGTAGGCGGCGCCGTACGCTTCGAGCGCCCAGACCTCCATCTCGCCGAAGCGCTGGCCACCGAACTGCGCCTTGCCGCCCAGCGGCTGCTGAGTAACGAGCGAGTACGGCCCGATCGAACGCGCGTGGATCTTGTCGTCCACAAGGTGGTGAAGCTTGAGCATATATATGTAGCCCATCGTCACTTTGCGATCGAACGGCTCGCCGGTGCGTCCGTCATAGAGCTGCGACTGACCGCTGGTGTGCAGGCCCGCCTGCTCCAGCATGATGTTGATGTCGGCCTCGTGCGCGCCGTCGAACACCGGTGTCGCGATGGAGACCCCGCGGCGCATCTGTTCACTGAGGCGAACGACACTCTCGTCGTCATAGTCGCGGATCGGCTCGTTGCGGTCGTTGGCCGGCATGAAGCTTTCGAGCGTCTTGCGCAGCGGCTTGATGTCACCGGCCGTCTTGTAGGCGTCGATCAGATCGCCGATCTTCCTGCCCATTCCGGCGCAAGCCCAGCCCAGATGCGTTTCCAGGATCTGGCCGACATTCATGCGGCTCGGCACACCCAGCGGGTTGAGCACGATATCGGCATGCGTGCCGTCCTCGAGGAACGGCATGTCCTCGACCGGAACGATCCGCGACACGACACCCTTGTTGCCGTGCCGGCCGGCCATCTTGTCGCCAGGCTGCATCTTGCGCTTCACGGCCACGAAGACCTTGACCATCTTCATGACGCCGGGAGGCATCTCGTCGCCGCGCTGCACCTTCTCGACCTTGTCCATGAAGCGCTGTTCGAGCGCCTTCTTGGAATCGTCGTACTGGCCACGCAGGGCTTCCAGTTCACTCTGGAGCTTTTCGTTCTCCACCGCAAACTGCCACCACTGCGAACGCGGATACTCGTCGAGCGTGTCCTTCGACAGCTTCGAGCCTTTCTTGAAGCCCTTCGGCCCGGCAATCGCGTCCTTGCCGACGAGAACGTCGGACAGGCGCGAATAGACGTTGCGGTCGAGGATCGCCTGCTCGTCGTCGCGGTCTTTGGCGAGGCGTTCGATCTCCTCGCGTTCGATCGCCATGGCGCGCTCGTCCTTCTCCACACCGTGGCGGTTGAAGACGCGCACTTCGACGACGGTGCCGAAGGTTCCGGGCGGCATGCGCATGGAGGTGTCACGCACGTCCGATGCCTTTTCGCCGAAGATGGCGCGCAGAAGCTTTTCTTCCGGCGTCATCGGGCTTTCGCCCTTCGGTGTGATCTTGCCGACCAGGATGTCGCCCGGCTGCACTTCCGCACCGATATAGACGATGCCGGCCTCGTCGAGGTTTTTCAGCGCTTCTTCCGACACGTTGGGAATGTCGCGCGTGATCTCCTCCGGGCCGAGCTTGGTGTCGCGCGCCATGACCTCGAACTCCTCGATATGGATCGAGGTGAAGACGTCGTCGGCGACGATGCGCTCGGACAAGAGGATCGAGTCCTCGTAGTTGTAGCCGTTCCACGGCATGAACGCGACCAGCACGTTGCGGCCGAGCGCCAGATCGCCGAGTTCGGTCGACGGACCGTCGGCGATGATGTCGCCCTTGTTGACCCGGTCACCCATGCGCACCAGCGGACGCTGGTTGATGCAGGTGTTCTGGTTCGAACGCTGGAACTTCATCAGCCGGTAGATGTCGACGCCGGACTTGCCGGGATCGAGATCTTCCGTGGCACGGATGACGATACGCGTCGCGTCCACCTGGTCGACGATGCCGCCGCGGCGGGCGCCGATGGCGGCGCCCGAGTCACGGGCGACGATCGGCTCCATGCCGGTGCCGACAAACGGCGCTTCGGCGCGCACCAGCGGCACGGCCTGACGCTGCATGTTCGAGCCCATCAGCGCGCGGTTGGCGTCGTCGTTCTCGAGGAACGGGATCAGGGCCGCGGCCACCGAGACCATCTGCTTCGGCGATACGTCCATCAGATCGACGTTTTCGCGCGGCGCCATCATCACTTCGCCGGCATTGCGGCAAATGACGAATTCGTCGACGAAACCACCATTCTTGTCGAGCTCGGCATTGGCCTGCGCGACGTGGTGCTTGGCCTCTTCCATCGCCGACAGATAGACGACCTCATTGGTCAGCTTGCCGTTGACGATCTTGCGGTACGGGCTCTCGATGAAGCCGTACTTGTTGACGCGCGCGAAGGTGGCCAGCGAGTTGATCAGGCCGATGTTCGGGCCTTCCGGCGTCTCGATCGGGCAGATGCGGCCGTAATGCGTCGGGTGCACGTCGCGCACCTCGAAGCCGGCGCGCTCGCGGGTCAGACCACCGGGTCCAAGCGCAGAGAGACGGCGCTTGTGGGTGATCTCCGACAGCGGGTTGGTCTGGTCCATGAACTGCGACAGCTGCGAGGAACCGAAGAACTCGCGCACGGCGGCAGCCGCCGGCTTGGCGTTGATCAGGTCCTGCGGCATCACCGTGTCGATCTCGATCGAGGACATGCGCTCCTTGATCGCGCGCTCCATGCGCAGCAGGCCGACGCGGTACTGGTTCTCCATCAGCTCGCCGACCGAACGCACGCGGCGATTGCCGAGATTGTCGATGTCGTCGATCTCGCCCTTGCCGTCACGCAGTTCGACCAGCGTCTTGACCACGGCCAGGATGTCGTCCTTGCGCAACACGCGCACGGTATCCTCGGCCTTGAGCTCGAGGCGCATGTTCATCTTGACGCGGCCGACGGCCGACAGATCATAGCGCTCGCTGTCGAAGAACAGCGAGTTGAACATGGCTTCGGCGGTTTCGAGCGTCGGCGGCTCGCCGGGGCGCATAACGCGGTAGATGTCGAACAGCGCGTCCTGGCGGCTCTCGTTCTTGTCGACGTTGAGCGTGTTGCGGATATAGGCGCCGACATTGACGTGGTCGATGTCGAGAACCTTGATCTCGTCATCGCCGGCGCTGAGAAGCACCTTCAGCGTCTTTTCATCGATCTCGTCGCCGGCTTCGAGGAAAATCTCGCCGGTCGCGTAGTTGACGATGTCCTCGGCAAGGTAGTTGCCGAGCAGATCCTCGTCGGTCGCCTTGATCGCTTTGAGACCCTTTTCGCCGAGCTGGCGAGCCTGGCGGGCAGTGATCTTCTTGCCGGCTTCGACGACGACCTCATTGGTGTCTGCATCGACCAGGTCGCCAACCGCCTTGAGGCCGCGGAAACGCTCGACGTTGAACGGGATGCGCCAATGGTCGCCAGCGCGCTTGTAGGTGATCTTGTTGTAGAAGGTCGACAGGATCTCCTCGCCGTCCATGCCGAGCGCCATCAACAGCGACGACACCGGAATCTTGCGGCGGCGGTCGATGCGGGCGTGCACGACGTCCTTCGAGTCGAACTCGATGTCGAGCCACGAGCCGCGATAGGGGATGACCCGCGCGGCAAACAGCAGCTTGCCGGACGAATGCGACTTGCCCTTGTCATGGTCGAAGAAGACGCCCGGCGAACGGTGCATCTGCGAGACGATGACACGCTCGGTGCCGTTGACGATGAAAGTGCCGTTCAAGGTCATGAGCGGCATGTCGCCCATGTAGACGTCCTGCTCCTTGATGTCCTTGATCGACTTGGCGCCGGTATCCTCGTCGATATCGAACACGATGAGGCGCAGCGTCACCTTGAGTGGCGCGGCATAGGTCAGGTCGCGCTGACGGCATTCGTCAACATCGAATTTCGGTGCTTCGAACTCGTACTTCACGAATTCCAGCATCGAGGAGCCGGAAAAGTCGGAAATCGGGAACACCGATTTGAAAACCGCCTGCAGTCCCTCGTCAGGACGCCCGCCCTTGGGCTCCTCGACCATCAGGAACTGGTCATAGGATGCCTTCTGAACCTCGATCAGGTTCGGCATCTCCGCAACTTCTGGAATCTTTCCGAAGAATTTGCGTACGCGTCTGCGGCCATTGAAAGTTTGTGTCTGGGCCATCGTCGCTCCTTAGCTCGATTCTCGGGGCGAGCCTCGCCGCGGCTCGCCTTGCATTCTCGGCCACCTCGGCGGCGGCCTTTATTTGTTCACCCGCCACCTGTCGGTGGCCGGCCAAAACGGGAGAAAACCCGTTTCCTGAAGGCCGGTTCACGGCCCTCAGGAAAGAGGTTTTCGTACTCTTCGCGTTACGCAGCCTCCCTTCGCGCCAAGGGAGTGGCGGACGGCGCGAAGCCGCCCGCCGATATCAAACGCTTACTTCAGTTCGACCTTGGCGCCGGCTGCTTCCAGCTGGGCCTTGAACTTGTCCGCGTCGGCCTTGGAAACAGCTTCCTTGACCGGCTTCGGAGCCGCCTCGACCAGGTCCTTGGCTTCCTTGAGGCCAAGACCAGTGATGGCGCGAACTTCCTTGATGACGTTGATCTTCTGAGCGCCCGCCTCGGTGAGGACGACGTCGAATTCCGTCTTTTCCTCGACCGGAGCAGCAGCAGCCGCGGCACCGCCAGCGGCGGCAACCGCCACCGGAGCAGCAGCGGAAACGCCCCACTTTTCTTCCAGAAGCTTCGACAGCTCGGCCGCCTCGAGGACGGTCAGCTTCGAAAGGTCGTCTACGATCTTTGCCAGATCAGCCATTGCAATATTCCTTCATAAGGTTCGAACGTGTGTTTGTGATAGCGAGGAACGGCCTCATGCCGCCTCGTCCTTCCGGGCGTAAGCGCCGATGACACGCGCGACCGAAGCCGCAGGCGCATTGACGATCTGGGCGATCCGGGTTGCCGGCGTGGCGATCATGCCAACCAGCCTAGCGCGCAGCTCATCGAGCGACGGAAGTGTGGCGAGTGCCTTCACACCGTCGGCGTTGAGCGAGGTGGTGCCCATTGCGCCGCCGAGAATGACGAGCTTGTCATTTCCCTTGGCGAAATCGGACGCGACCTTCGGCGCCGCAATCGGATCCTCCGAATAGGCGATCAGCGTCTGTCCCTTGAACAGGTCGATGATCGATGCGGAGTCCGTGCCCTGAAGAGCGATTTTGGCGAGACGGTTCTTCGCGACTTTGACGGTGCCACCGGCGACACGCATTTTCGACCGAAGGTCGTTCATTTGCGCGACGGTGATACCGGCGTAGTGGGCCACGACGACTGAACCAGCGCCCGAAAACGCTTCATTCAGGCCCGTGACGAGTTCGCGTTTTTCCGCTCTGTCCACTGCCTATCTCCAGTTGACCCCAATCCTGTTAACGGGAACATTCCCATTACGAGGACAGGCGTCGGGTTGCCTTTTTGCCGGTCGGGCCATCCAGTAACGGATCTCCCGAACGACGCTCGAGGATCCTGCCCCCTTTCGCCACACCAGCCGGCAAGCCGAATGGTGCGCAGACAAAAGGCAAACACGGTTCGAACCTTTCATTGGAGCAGTCGCTCCGTTGTCCGGTCTTCACCCGTCTCATGCAGGCCCACATGAATTAAGGCCCCCCTTGAACTAAGGCTTGGGGCCGCCCGCAATCTCGGACAGGATGTCCGGAAGCCTTCCGACTTCCGGTACCGGGCCGCCAAGATAAGTCGGAGGCCCGGAATTCTGTTTGCGGATCAGCCCTTTAGCGGCCGATCCAAATAGTTCGTATCAGGACGCCGCCAGCGTCGAGACGTCGAGCTTGAGGCCCGGGCCCATCGTCGAGGTGACCGACACCTTCTTGACGTAGTTGCCCTTGGCACCAGCCGGCTTGGCCCTGTTCACCGCGTCGGCGAAGGCGCGGACGTTCTCTTCCAGCGCCTTGACGTCGAACGAGATCTTGCCGACGCCGCCATGAACGATGCCGGCCTTCTCGACGCGGAACTCGACCGCGCCGCCCTTCGACGCCTTGACGGCGGCGGTAACGTCGGTGGTGACAGTGCCGACCTTCGGGTTCGGCATCATGCCGCGCGGGCCGAGCACCTTGCCCAGACGGCCGACCAGCGGCATCATATCCGGCGTGGCGATGCAGCGATCGAAGTCGATCGTGCCCTTCTGGACGATGTCGACCAGATCCTCGGCGCCAACGATATCGGCGCCGGCCGCCTTGGCTTCCTCGGCCTTGTCGCCACGCGCGAAAACGGCGACGCGGACGGTACGGCCGGTGCCGTTCGGCAGATTAACCACGCCACGGACCATCTGGTCGGCATGGCGCGGGTCGACACCCAGGTTCATCGCGATTTCAACGGTCTCGTCGAACTTCACCGAGGACCGGTCCTTGAGCAGCTTCAGGGCATCACCCAAGGCATAGGCCTTGTTGGGATCGATGCCTTCGCGGGTCTTCGATACACGCTTTGCAATCTTTGCCATGATCTCAGCCCACCACTTCCAGACCCATCGAGCGGGCGGAGCCCTCGACCATGCGCATGGCCCCCTCGATATCGGTCGCGTTCAGATCCTTCATCTTCTGCTCGGCGATGGCGCGCACCTTGTCGCGGCCAATCGTGCCGGCCTTGACCTTGCCCGGCTCCTTCGAGCCCGACTTCAGGTTCGCGGCCTTCTTCAGGAAGTAGCTCACCGGTGGCGTCTTCATGACGAAGGTGAACGACTTGTCCTGGTAGTACGTGATGACGACCGGAATCGGCGATCCCTTTTCCATTTCCTGGGTCTGCGCGTTGAACGCCTTGCAGAACTCCATGATGTTGATGCCGCGCTGACCAAGCGCCGGTCCGATCGGGGGCGACGGCGTCGCCGAGCCCGCGGAAACCTGGAGCTTGAGCTGGCCTGCAATTTTCTTAGCCATCTCTTTCCTGCCTTTATCTCATGCCGGCCCCACTATCTGGGCAACACCGGCGGTTGCAGTCTGGTGGTGCGGTTCCTGCGGCCGGCTAAAGCCGCATTCGCCTCCCACCCGTTTTGGCCGCGATTTCCACGCCGCCCCCCTCACCGCCGCATGGGCGACAAGGATTTCGGATCAGCCTTTTTCGACCTGTCCGAATTCGAGATCGACCGGCACGGCGCGCCCGAAGATCGAAACTTCCACCTTGAGCCGCGCCCGCTCCTCGTCCACTTCCTGGACAAAACCGTTGAACGACGCGAACGGACCGTCCGAGACGCGGATCGCCTCGCCGATCTCGAAAGTGACCGACGGCTTCGGCCGCTCGACGCCTTCCTGCACTTGGTTCAGGATGCGCTGCGCCTCGGCCTCGGTGATCGGAACCGGCTTCGAGTCACCCAGAAAGCCGGTGACCTTCGGCGTGTTCTTCACCAGCGAGAACACCGCGTCGGTCAGGTTGGCCTTCAGGAGCACGTAGCCCGGGAAGAACTTGCGCTCGGCATCGACCTTGCGGCCGCGGCGTATCTCGACGACCTTCTCGGTCGGCACCACGATCTGCTCGATGTCAGCGGACAGGCCCTTCTGCTTGGCCTTGTTCTCGATGTCCTCGGCGACCTTTTTTTCAAAGTTCGAATAGGCGTGGACGATGTACCACCGCGCAGTCATCTCAAGACTTCTCCGTAATCGCCGGACTTAGCGTCCAATGCCCAGAATCTGCTCGACCGCGAGGCCCATGAGCTGATCGGCAGTAAAGAAAAAGATCATCGCGATCACAGCGAACGCCAGAACCATTACCGTCGAGATCATCGTTTCGCGCCGCGACGGCCAAGTCACCTTGGCGGTCTCCGCGCGAACCTGCTGGAGAAAGACGAAAGGATTTGTGGTTTTCGAAGCCATGTGCCGCCTGTCTGCGAGACCCGTTGACCGGATCTCCTGGATGATCCCGCTGGCCGGGATGTGCCGCCTGAGCCTGTGTTCGCGCCGAATCAGCGCAATCATTTCGCCCATGCAAATCGGACGCGTAAAGCCGGATTCCCAGCTCCACGCGTCGCGTGTCTGTTTCGTCTACATAAAACCGATTCTTGATCCACGCAAGTGGCAAGTGTCCGCTTTATGACAAACGCCGCATCGGAACCATCCAGTCGTCCCGTCCCGGCTATGGGCGCTCTTATGCCTCAAAACAGCCTATATGGCAAGCCACCGCGCGATTTTCAAAAGGCCGATGCGTAGAAGATCAGACATTTTCATGAATTGGCCATTTCGAAAAATGGCACGGGCAGCAGGGCTCGAACCTACGACCTGCGGTTTTGGAGACCGCCGCTCTACCAACTGAGCTATGCCCGTATCGCGCGCTGCTATTTCATAAAGCGGACAAGAACTCAAGTCGAGTTTTTAGGCGTGGCCGCGACGAGCTGCGATCGTCGAAATCCGAGGGCCAGCGCCCAGGCGCATATGAGAAGTTCGAGAGCAAAAGTCCAGTGCAGCATGAAGCTCATGACCCAATTGCGGTACATGGCCGGAACCGTGACGAGTTCGAGCGCATGCCGGTCGAACGGCATTAGCCACATTATAGGCGAGGCCACGCTGTCCAGGATCATATGCATCATTGCGGCGGCAAAGAAGGCGCCGACTGGGGCCAGATATCGCTGATCACGCCATCTCGCGAGCGACAATGCCACAAGGCCGGCCGCTGCCCAGAAGAGCGGCCAATGCGTGATGTAGGCGTGGTGATGGGTCTGGCGGCCATCGACAAAATGGAAGTAGAGCATGTCGATATCCGGGAAGACGCTGCCGAGCATAGCCGCCGCCATGATCCCCGATCTGCCGGGCCAACGGTTTCGCGCGAAAGTACCGAGTATGTAGCCAGCCGGAAGATGAGCGATCAGCATCACCAAACCTCGTTCATTGCCGAATCGCTCGAACGTCGCGGCATATTGTGGCGCATTCAGGAAGGGTCACCCCGCTTCGCCCCAAGCGGGCTAGCGAGAGGGCTATTTCGCGCTCGGCGGCTTGTACGGTCCGCCGGGCACGCCCCAGCCCCAGGCCGGCATCGGTTCCGTCTCCGGGTCGCAGGTCTCGCCAAGGTTGGAGTTCATCTTCGCCAGCCGCGACCCCCATTCGACATAGGCAGTGAAAGCCGAGCGGAACTCCGGATCGTCCGGCAACCCGACTTCATCGGCGGCATCAGCGAGCAGATTGATCCAGCGGCGGCGCTGTTCCTCGCTCAGATGCTTGCCGAGATGGTGCATCACCATCTCGCGGTGGCCGCCATGCTCTTCGCTGTAGGTCTTCGGTCCGCCAAAGACCTCGCCGATGAAGGCCGCGACATGGGCAGGATGGTCCGGCGACATGTTTTTGAACACCGGGCCGACGATCGGATCCTGAAACACCTTGCCGTAGAAGGTTTGGGTCAGGCGGTTCAGCGCTTCGGTGCCGCCGGCCCATTCGAACAATGTCGGGACGTCCTCGTTCATCAGCGATCCTCGATTGCAGCTGACAGCGACGATAGCGGAACGATCGTGCGGAGCTCAACCTGCCTCGATGGCCAGTCTGGCCGGCTGCGGTGTCTGCACCTTACAACTTGACCGGCGCGTCGGCCTGAACCTCGGACGTCGACACCACGCGGCAATTCTCCGGCATTGGCTCCGATTTGCAGATGGTCGGACCGGTAAACTCATCTGCCGATTCAAGCCCGGTCGTCAGCCCGACTTTCAGCATCATCTCGGGTTCGAGCTGCCGATGGCGCGAGGCCGGCACCGACCGCATCGCCACCAGCAGGCCGGGTCCGACTGCCATGTCTTTGAGATAGGTTTTGACCCGCTGCTCCAACCCCATCGAATGCACGGTCAACTGCGCGCGCGGACCGACAAGGCGTCTGACACCGCCGGCAAGCATGATCGGACAGGCCGCGCCACATTCGCCGCTCGCATCGATCGTGAGCCCGACATAGACGCCATCCTCGGCGGTGCAATCCGCCTTGTCCGGCTCGCATCCAATGAAGTCCGTCCGCGCAACCGCCACGTCGAGCTTGCGTTCTCGAATCAGCCTTCCGGCGGCCAGAGCACCGAGCACGTCACCTCCCGGCGAGTTGATCACCACGGGCAGTCGCCGATCACCGATCGTGTCCAGCAGTTGGCGCAACCGTTCCGGCGTTTGAGCGCTAATCATGCCTTCAGCGGAGATCCATTCGGGACAGTTGGGATCGCAGAGAAAACTTCTGCCTCGAACCAGAACGAAGCGCATATCGCCAACATCGGCCCGGTGCACGGTTTCGGGTTCGAGCGACGCGGCGGGAGCGGGCTTGGCGTACGCCACCACGTCGCCGGCCGGCGCCGGTATTTCTCTACAGTTCGCGGCCACCGGATCGGTGTCGCATAGGGTTGCCGCGGTCAGCAGGTCGACGGCATCCAGGCTGGTAACCAGCTTCGTCTGCAGCATGTCGTAGGGGGTCAGTTGCTGAATGGTGCTGGCCGGCGTGTTCTTCATCGTCTCGAGCACGGCCTGGCCGACGCCCATTTCGTTCAGATAGGCCGCCAGTCTTTTCTCCACCGACTTGCTCATCTCGTAGGTCTTGTAGCTGCCGGCGTTCTTGCGGCCGACGACCTTCTTGCTGAGGATCTTCTTCTTGCCTCTCACCACGCGATAGGTGGTCCGGTACTGCAATTTCGTCCGGATGTAGGTCGTGGTGATTTGATGGACGCCGAGATAGGCCCATTGACCGACGACGCGCCTGATGCCGCCGGCAAACATCAGCGGACAAGCGGAATTGCAAATCGCGCCGTCGGCATAGGCATTGCCGAAATAGCGAGCGCCTTTCCCGTCTTTTTCCTTGCAATCCTTGGCATCGGGCTGGCAACCGGTGAACCCGGTTTTGCCGACCGCAATATCGAGCTTGTTCTTGCGGATCAGCCGGCCAAGCGCCAGCGCCGCTTCGACGTTACCGCCGGGAGAATCCACGACAACGGGCAGTTTTCGGCCACCAAGCCCCTTGAGTGTGCGTTTGAACAGGGCCGGCGTGCCGGCTTCTATCGAGCCTTCAGCCGATATCCATTCCGGGCAGGTCGGTTCGCAACCAGGCGCGCTGCTGCGGACGACGACAAACCGCATCGTCGGGCCAAGATCCGGCGCGGATTTTTTGGTGTTCGCCGCGAAGGCAGCGTGTTCCATGACTAGGAACGATGCCAGGCAGATCACCCCAAGCATCCACCATGTCTGGCCATTCAGACGGTGCCATAGAACCATTCGGGCAAGCCCCCGCAATGCAAGCTATACTAGTTCAGCTTTGAAGGCTTGCAACAGGGTTTTGCGACGCCGCAGGCGCCGGCTGTAACCAAAAAGCAAGACGGGCGGCTCGAAGACCGCCCTTTCGCATCGGATATCGGCCGGCAACGCCGGCCCCGATTATTGGCCGGCGCGAAGCTACAGCTCCGGGGGCGCCGCGGCCTCGGCGTTGGCTGACGGCGTGACCCTGCAATTGTCGGGCTTCGGCAGCGACTTGCAGATGGTGTCGCCGGTCAGTTCGTCCACCGATTGAGGACCCGTCGTCAGCCCGAGCTGCAGCATCGCGTCGGGTTCGAGTTGGGCAGCCCGAGGACCGCCCTTTTCTGTCTCGATCTCCGGCTGGCGCAACCAGTCGCATACCCCGGCTGATCATGGCTTCATATCCGATGATGTGTACGGGCCACTCGCCACGCCCCAACGCCAAGCCGGCATTGGTTCCATCTCAGGATCACAGGTGGAGCTCGCCCCAGCTACCCGCGATCCCCCTCCGATGCAGGCTATGAGGGTTTGCGGGGGATTGCCGTACGACCCTTCGTCGCCGGCATTGGTCACCTGCGTGGCCGGCTGAGAAATTAGGACTTGAGCCGGTTGAGAAGGTCCGGCCTTCGCCTCGATCGCTGCCGCCTCGGGCGGCTTGGCATTCGCAGGGATCTCTCTGCAGTTCGCCGGCGCAGGACTCCGCCGGCATTTGCCCGCCCGCGTAAGTATGTCGAGGGAGTCCCTGCTGGTGACCAGCTTCATGGTCAGCATGTCGTCGAGGGCGATCTGCCGGATATCACTGGCGGGCGTGGCCTTCATTACGTCAAGAACGCCCCGGCCGACGCCCATCTCCCTGAGATAGGCCGACAGCCTCCTCTCAAGCGCCTTGCTCATCTCATAGGTCTTGTAGCCGACATTGTCTTGAGTGACGGTTTCTGTGGTGACCTTGTATTTTTTGCCCCGCACAACCCGATAGGTGGTTCGATATTGCCGTGTGGTGCGGAAATGGGTCGTAGTGATCTGATGGACGCCTAGATGGGCCCAACCGCCGACCACGCGTCCGACGCCTCCGGCAAACATCAGCGGACATGCGGAGTTGCACATGGCACCACCGTCGGACGCAATGCCGAAATATGCAGCGCCCTTGCCGTCATTGGCCCGGCAATCCTTCATCCCCGGCCAACAATCGGAAAACTTGGTCGTACCGACGGCGATATCGAGCTTGTTTTTGCGGATTATTCGACCAAGCTGGAGCGCAGCATCGACATTGCCGCCCGGGGAATTGACGATGATCGGCAGTTTTCGGCGGCCGAGCGTCTTCAATATACGCTTGAGTTTAGCTGGGGTGCCGGCCTCGATTGCGCCTTCTGCCGAAATCCATTCCGGACAATTAGGCTCGCAACCGGTCGCATTGCTGCGCACGACGACGAGTTGCATCTCCGAAAAACCATCTGACGAACTGCCCGGAAGGTACCATGACTTCGGATCCCATGTCTTCGGATCGGAGACATCCTCGGCCTTCGCAGCGAAGCCAGCCATCGCCATGGCGACCACCAGCGCCAGACTAACCAGCCCGCGCCACCACCGTGCCATACTGTCTGAACGGCGTCCCGGAACCACGTTTGGCAAAAGCCCCCTCGATGCAACCTATACTAGTTGACATGGCGGGGCTTGCAACAGCTTTCGAAATTACGGCGTGCCCGCTTCAACGAGGCCGCCACGCAAGGCTTCAACGAAGAAAGGGCGGCCCGAAAACCGCCCTTCCCTGTCGATCCGGCGGATGCCGGCGTCTATTACTCTTTGATGGTGACGACGATGCCGGCACCGACGGTGCGGCCGCCTTCACGGATGGCGAAGCGCAGCTTCTCT
>NZ_JBVVQD010000055.1:0-24737 GCF_055811755.1 Mesorhizobium sp. WSM4840 | reverse complement strand
ACGCTTCTGCCTCGCAACCCTCAAAACCGGCGACCAACAGGCTAAAATCGTCAGAACTTCGGAATCAGGACACTAGATCAAGGTTAGATTTCGGCGCCGGATAGAAATCCGGGCCATCAACCGCGTAGTGGACCATATCGGCGCGGTTCAGGACGGGTGCGGCCCGCCAGCCCAGAGCGACCTCGTGCTTTGGACCACTTGTTCGACGGAAGCGGTGCTGAAAGCTTTGCTGCAGGGTGTGCCGACCACCGTGTGGCTGCCTGTTTCGAGCTAGCAGCCATCACATGATGGCGGGTACTATCCGGCAATCGAATTCTGCTGCCGAAACGTGACTACGAACCGAAGGTCTGATCACGTCTTGGAAGCTTGGCGGATCGAATTGAACAAGCCTAAGCTGCGCAGTATTGACTCCAACGATTCGGATCGACGATGGCTGAGCAACCCCGGATCAAATATCTTTCGATCGCGAAGTTTCGGGGTATCGACTCTCTCGAGTGGCGTCCAGACGATCAAATAAACATCCTTATAGGCGGCGGTGATTCTGGGAAGAGCACTGTTCTACATGCAGTTGCGTTGCTGTTTAGCCCAACAAATACAATCCAAGTGCTTGAGACGGACTATCTCAACCGATCCACGAAAGACGGGTTCTCGATCGAGGCTGTCGTCGAAATTCCAGCCGAAGTTGGAATTGCCGACTATCAGCAAGCCCTGTGGCCATGGGAATGGGACGGGCAGAAGGCGGTCCTTCCGGATCCGAGTCATGAAGGCCATCCCGTCCAACCTGTCTTCAAATTCCGAATCCGGGGTACTGATGAACTTGAGCCAGTTTGGGAGGTCATTCAACCCAACGAGGACGTGGTTGCACTTTCGGTAGGCCTGCGGCGGAAGATCGGAGTCGTTCGCCTCGCCAACGATGATCGTAACGACCGTGATCTGAGGCTTGTCTCGGGCTCCGCCCTCGACCGGCTCCTGTCAAAGGGAAATCTCAAATCAAGGATCAATAAACAGGTTTCCGATTCGAATATTTCGGATGCTCTGTTGCAGGACGAGAAAGACGCGTTGACGAGGCTTGGGGCCGTAATGCGTGGGGCCGGGCTGCCCCATGATCTAGATCTCGGCCTCACGAGCAGCCAAGGCCTGTCGATCGGCGCGCTGATCGGGCTGCTCGCCAGCAAGGATGGCGTCATGCTGCCGCTCGCAAGCTGGGGTGCCGGCACTCGTCGTATGTCGGCGCTTGAGGTGGCTGGAGCGACCGAGGCCGCAGCAAGGCTCACCATCATCGACGAGATTGAACGCGGACTGGAACCTTACCGACTGAGGCAGCTGATCGCCAAGCTGATAAAAGACGGAAGCCAGTGCTTTGTGACAACGCACAGCGCTGTGGCGATCTCAGCGGCAACGGAGGCCGCTCTCTGGTTTATGGACTCCCAGGCCAAGATCGGGCCACTGGCACGGGACAAGATCGCGAACCAACAGCGGCGTGACCCCGAAACATTTCTGGCAAAAATACCCGTCATCGCTGAGGGGGTAACGGAGGTGGGATTTCTTCGATTTCTCCTCAGGAATGCCTTTACGGCACCCCCGGAAGATCACGGTATCCGTGTTTGCGATGGCGGCGGAAATGAGACCATGATGGGCTTGTTGCAAGGGCTTAGCGAAGGCGGTCTCGTACTGGCCGCGTTTTGCGACAACGAAGGAAAATCTCCAGAACGCTGGCGGCGAATTAGCGAACGGTTCGGAGCTAGACTGTTTCAGTGGCGGTCCGGCTGTTTGGAAGAAAACATCATTGCCCATGTACGGGATGATCAACTGCTAGCCCTCGCGCAAGAGCCCGACGGTACGTACGGCCGCCGAATGCGAACGCTCGCAGATCGGCTGGCGATCAAAGACAAGGACGAAGCGAGCATCCTGGCGGTATGTGGCAATCCCGAACAGCGGTTCGCGAGACTGCGTTCGGTCATCGTTGCAGCTGCTACTGGGAACAGAGACGACGCTCCTGACGAGCAGGCAAGCAAGGAGTGGGCGAAGCACAGCCAGGTCTGGTTTAAATCGCTCGCCGGCGGCTTCGAACTCGGTGCCAAGATGATCTCGTTGTCTGTCTGGCCCTGCGTGGAGCCGGAGATTCTGCCCTTCATCAACGCACTTCGCGCGACAATTGGAGAGCAGCCTCTCGCCGTAGGAGAGCTTAAGCCGTGACGGATGACGAAGTCGCATCGCTGCTCCGGTCTGACTTGCCGTTGGTGACGATTGAGGCGCCGGCAGGGTGCGGGAAGACACATCAAGGCGCCGCGTTCGCGATGGAGGCGGCATTAGAGCTGTCCAAGGGCCGCGTCCTGATCCTAACGCATACGCACGCCGCTCGCTCTGTCTTCGCAACTCGCACGCGCGCCGTCGCAAATCGTGTCGAAATCCGCACGATCGATAGTTTTCTGACCGAGATAGCAAGCATCTATCACCGTGCGCTGGATCTTCCTCTCGATGTTGCTGCGTGGGCTCGCGAAAATGATCGGTATGATGTGGTCGCCACGCGATGCCGTAAGCTGCTTGAAAGTTCTGCAACCGTCGCAGGGGCCGCGTCACGACGCTACCCAGTCATCATCTGTGACGAGCATCAGGACGCAAGTTCTGATCAGCACAATGCGATTTGGGCGGTACATGCGGCCGGATCGAGACTTCGTTTGTTTGGTGACCCAATGCAGGTAATATTCGCCGATAACGAGGCTGGCATTCGCTCGTCGGTTGCACGATGGGCCGCCTTGAAAGATATCGGCGGTTGGGGGGAGCTCTCTACGCCCCATCGTTGGCGTTCTGGCACGCCGGAACTCGGAGAATGGGTCCTGCACGCTCGTCGCGTTCTTTCAAACGGAGGCTCGATTGACCTAACCGGCAGCCTCCCTCGGGGACTCAGGGTCCTTTTCGCTGAGAACTCAGCCCAAGTTCCTCGTAAGGCGATCGGCATGTCACGAGAGCAGAGAGCCCCCATCAGTTCCCTGTTGCGGACAAGCGAACAACTCCTAGTGCTGACCGTCGGTAACGAACGTGTGGCCCATTTGAACGCATTTTTTGGACGGTCCATTCGCATTTGGGAGGGCCATACCCGCAATCATCTTTCGGCGCTGGTCGCTTGCCTCCGGAATCACGCCGGAGATGTCGACGTGATCGCCGACGGTTTTCTCATATTCGTTTATGCAACCTGCGTCGGATTTTCGGCTTCCAGCCACGGCAATCGCCTCAAGGCTGAGGTACAACAAAGGTGCGCAAGACCTGCGCGCGGGATGCCCAGCCACTTGCAATTAATCGCCAACCATCTGATCGCGGAGCCGTCCCATCGTGGCGTGGCAAGGGCGCTCGAGCACCTCATCGGCCTCGTAGAACGAAAGGAAAATGGCTTCAGCGATATCGAGTTCGATCTGAAGAGCGAAGTCCGCGACGCTGTCCGAATGGGAGCTTTTGATGTCGCTTCAGACGGATTCTCTGAAATTACTCGGCGCCGAACCTTCTCGCACGCGCAACCACCACGCAAATGCCTGAGCACCATTCACAAATCCAAAGGCCTTGAGTGCGCGAATGCCTTGATCATGATGTGCGATAGATCGGCGTTTTCAGGGACGGAGTACAAGCGCAGACTTCTGTATGTCGGCTTGAGTCGGGCCAAAGAAAAGCTGACTCTTATTGTATCTCAAAACAATGCAACTCCGCTGTTCAACGTGCCAGGCTGAGCAGCGTCGATTCCAGCCGCCGATTGGTCGATATCCTGAGGGCTTCGAGCCGTGGCCTACTTTAGTTGCTCGAAATCGTCTGGGTGGTGGCCGAACGCGGCCTTGAACGTGTTCTTGGCCCAGATCTCCATGACCTCGTTCTGACCGCCACCGGTCAGCGATCGAAAATCGTAGTGAAAGGGTCCGTCTCGAAGAACCCATTGAAATGTTAGGTCGTAGAGAACCGTCGACGCCATGAAGGTATCGAGCATGCGCTTCAGGGCGGTGCCCTCTCGGCCCGCAAACGCACGGGTGAAGATTTGCTGTGTGTCAGCGCGATCCGTGAAGAGGGACAAGTGTCGCAGGAAAAGCTCCTGGAACACCTGAGTCGTATGGCCCAGAGCTAAGGCTTTGCCCGCCCAGCAGAAGAAGTGTGGATGGGTGAGCTTGCTCCTGCAGAGATCCATGAAATGTGAGGTCATAACCCGGATGGGCAGGTTACCAGCGGAGTACTCGAAACTCGCCCATTCGGCCATGAGGGCCTGGCCCGCCACCGTTTCGGACACGGCTATGACTGCGCGTAGGGCGACAAGCGGATCGTCATAGCCGCAGCGGTCGGTGAGGACGCGCGAAACGAAAGCATACTCTTCAGAGCTATAGGCTTGGATCGCTGGCTTCACTTCAGGATGCTCTCGGGCGGCCTGACAAAGCAGGGCGAATCGCGCGCCTGGATCGACGTCAGAAATGAAATCCTCGAAACGTTCGATATCGAGGGGAAAGCCGCGGGTCGGGTTGATCGAAAGGTCGCAGATCAGCAGAAAAAGCCCGACGAGAGGGCTATCGATTGTCTCAGGCCATTCGGATTCACTGAGGCGGAGGAAGTCTGTAAACGCATCGACGTAGATGCCGCTCAGATAACCGTCGGCAGCGTAAGCCGCACATGTCGAGGGGCCGCCGGACGCAGCGAGAAACTGAAGTTGGATGAAGCGCGCCTGGCCCTCGAAGATAGCGTGAAGCCCAATGTCACCGCGCGTGATAGGCGACCCATGGTAGAAGCCCTCATGGCGCGTGAGCATGAGGCGATCGAACTCAGCTTGCCATCGCTCTGGATCAGGCAGGCTGTCGGGCGCAAGATCACAAGACTGCAGCAGCGCCATCAGCGTGTTGCCATAGGCGATACGGTACGAATGACCGACGTTCTCAAAATGCTGGTTCTGCCTAAGCTCGGATGACCGATTTGGGCTGTGCGCGAAGAATTTGTAGAACTCGATGTCCAGTGCATTGTTGACGGCAATGTTCGCTTCCGCGAGCGCCTCGGGCGAGGGCGCCGTGCCATGGCGTAGCGCATCATCAGCCCATCGCTTTAATGATTTCTTCGGCCCAATTTCCGCGATCGCCTTTTGAAGGTGTTCGAGACTGCTTGAAAATTGTGCTGGGTAGCAGAGGCTGAAAATAAGGCCAGCGGTCGAACCTACATGCTGCCACCAGTGAACAGTCTCGTGGATGTAGGTCGAGTAGGCCTGGATGAGGTCTGCAGGGTCGTGACTCTCAAAGTCGCCTGAGGCGAGGGCGTCGACCAGCTCATGAACACGCGGACTCAAGCGCAGCACGAATTGTTTGGTGCTGTAGAGACCATGAGCTTCCAACGTCGCCGCGAACGTCGTAGGCGCCATCAGGATGCCTCCGCTCGGTTCGAGCAAATCATGTTTGAGGTCGTTGAAAACGATCATATTGCGGCCTTGTGGTTGCGCATACAATTGAGGGGTGATTTGACCTCTCGTACCGTCGCCGACGGTATGTCGTCTCGCCGCCGGTACTCTGCGCGATCTGCTATAAAGTTGACATTCGCCCCCCCATGACATAGATGTCTCCTCGGAGGCTTTGTACGCGGAAACGTGGGCATTGCCTTTTTTTATGCCGGGTTGAGAGCGATAGGCCTCAGATCCCGAATATGCTTAATCCCCCAGATTTTTTCACCTCCTTCGGTCTCGCGACTGAATCGGATTCGCTTCACGCGATCAGCTAGTCCCGCCAATTCGGGTCTGGCGGGCAGCGTCATGCCATTCAATCGCAAACCCCAACTGATCACATACGCGACGATGTCCGTCAGCTGAATTAGCGTCGTTAGATCGCTGTGTACGAAGAAGGGTTCCGGGATAATGAGTCGGGCGCGCACCCTCCCGTTTCGTGTCCTTATGAAATAGTTCGATACCTGCCCAAGCAAGACATGGCTCTGTGCCTTATCGAGCTCGTCGAACACGAGATATCCCATCGGATCGTCTGGCATTCCATTCAAAAAGTAATAGAAGCGCTCGAATAGGAAGGCATAGTCCTTTCGCATCGCTTCATCGCTTGGTGGTCGCGGTGCTGATTGCGGGACCATAGTTGCGAAGACCTGTGCTCCGTGGCTACGAGCAAGGTTGAGCGCAAACTCGCAATAGGCGATTTTCGCCTGGCCGAGCGCAGTCAACCGATCGCGCGTCACTGCTGTCCCATCAAGAAGGATTTCCCGCGCAAGGCGACTGCGGGTATTCTGCTCGAAGGCTGGCAATTGTGCAGCGTGTCTGAAAGTTTTTGGCTTGAGCAGCTCCTTGGCTTTCGCCTCCTGGCCGTAGGCCTGATAAAGACGTATCCCGAAGATATGCTGCTGAGCGTCGGAAAGTTGCCGGATGAGGGGCCATATCTTTCGGTCCTCGATCGCAACGCCTGCCAGCACTTCATATGGCGAATTCCGGCGATCTTGGCCTGACTCGTCAATAAATAGCGCCCAACTCATGCCAGTCCCTCGCTCTTGTTCTTTTTATCCATCGGGCTCCAGGGGATCATCGTGCGGCCTCGACGCTCGGTTTCGCCGTCGCCTTGTAACCACGCTTCGTCACCGCCTTGCGGGCTGCCTTGGCCGACTCTTCGATTTCGCGGAATTCAGGTTCTAGTTCCTGAAGGCGCTTCACAAGTCCGCTCAAATCATAGGTATTGCTGAGCTTGCCTCCATTGCTGCTACGGCGCTCGATCCGCTGGACCAATCCGGCCTGCTCCAGTTCCGCAATGTATCGTTGGACCTGGCGTTCACTAAGACTCAACCGCTGTGCAAGGGTCTCCTTGCTTGGAAAAGGTTTCCGCTCCTTGTCCCACCAGAAATCGCACAATTGCAGGAGGACAGCGAGTTGGGTCGGATTAAGCCCGATACGCTGCTGAGCGCGCAGCAAGAGAGACGGAACGAGGCAGAAGCCCAGCTCGATTACCTGTTGACCCCATTTATCGGCGGACGCTTTGTTGGTCTTGATCGTCGGCGCCGGCGTTGCGTCTTCTTCTTGTGGAGGATTTGCGGTCATGGTAGTGTCCTTTTGCTAGCTTCTGGGACACAAATGCGCAGCGTTTGCGCTGTTTGCAAGGGGGCGCAACCGGACGTATATGTCTCTAGGGACAAGACATAAATGTCGCTAGGCCACCGGTCAAGGATGGCTGGTAAAGAAATACGCATCGTCTAATCGCAGATGAAGGCGGACTGCACATAAACGAGTAGTAGTTCCGCACCAGGCGCCCATGACCAGTGGGAGCGGCCGGTTTCTCCGATAATCAGGCTTATTCTGTCTGATGGTCCTTGGACGGGGCTGATCTTGGGGAGCATGAGGTTTTGTGGGGCAGTCACGTCGCGCCGACCAAACGGGCGTTTCTGTGGCGCGGTTCCGGCCCGCTCAGGGAGCCTCCGTAACCAGCCGTCCCACAGTTCCTCATGCTCTCCAGTTGTCTCAGCGCAACGCCATGCTATGTTGCCGACTGGCGGCTGGTGGCGAGAAAACCCAGGCAAGGGTCGCGCCGACATAGAAATCCGATACAGTCTCGTGGCGAAGTTGCGTACCGCTGAATATGTGGATCTCTATACTCCGATCGCCACACCCGTGGCTGTACCGGCGGCCAGAGGTTGACATCGACGTCTGACGACTCCGTTTGTCGAAGGGACGATGGGCCGGACTTAGACTATGCCGCTTTCATCGCGGTTTCCTTGAACAAGTCGTCCGCCCTGAAATTCTCTCCCTTGTCGAAGCTGTACACGGACTTTATGCGGTGGCCATCCCACACGAAGCGGAAATGCTCGGCCTGAACGCTTCTCGCGAGAACGTCTCCGTTGAAGATCGCGACGCAGGTCCCGGCAGGCCGGTCGGGGCACTTGAACAATGCCCCGCTGGCGCCGGCATTTAAGAGCTCCTCCCCGACCTCCCACCGCGCCGGTTGGGTCAGATTCGGGTCGAGCGCCCGCAGATCGGCAAATCGCCCTTTCACGCGAGTGCCGAGGACCCGCATGTCGAGGTCAATGGGCGGCTCCTCGGTGCGCGAGAGGAAGAGTTCGCGCTTGCGCACAGACATCGCGAGGGCGGTCTGAAGGCAGTCGCACAACTCCATTGCGCCGAAGAGCGGGCTCAGCAGCCACGTGCCCTCCGGGTTGAGGTAGGTAAAGGGGGCATGATTCCAGTTCTGCAGTTTGGGGGAGGCTTCATCGACCTGGGCAGCTCCGGTCAGCAGCCGGCGCACCTGGGCGCGGGGATTCGTGAGATCTTCGACCGAAGTCACGACAGGCCACACCTCCTCCCGCGCGACGCGCTCGTATAACGAGATGGGCGGGAAGCGCGAGGGGATGAGGCGATACCAAGTACTATCGACCACTACATAGTCGACGCTCAACACTATCCCCCCCGCTGCGCATCCAAATATCTTCGTACGTCAATCAGGTCCGCCATTCTCCCCTTCATCATGTGGTCGAGGGCGCTGCGGCCGTGCCAATATTTATTCTCCCGTTTTATCCACTGATCAGCGCGCTGAGGATCCGGAAACAAGATGTTTAAGCACTTGTAAATACTGAACACGTGCGAAATCCGTTCGAGCGTATCGCTGGGGATCGCTCCCCCCTCTTTCTTCCATTTGAAGAATGTCGACCTGGCCGGCGATCCGAGCAGGACGATCTGCTGATCCGTCGTTAAGCCCCACGCGTCCGCGATGTTGATGAAGGTTCCTAACGCGGTTCGCTCTTGGACACCTCGTTGAATCGATACGTCCTGGGCGTGTCCAGCCATGCATACCCCATAAATACGGTAAGTCCAAAATCGAACTTGAAACTGCCAAGCAGTCCAGATATGGATTAGTCCAGATACGGACTGAGTCGCGAAAATGAATCCAATTTGCCAGTTAGTCAAGAGTCCCGCCTTACGGGCAGCCAGATAGGAGATCGAAATGTCGAAACACGATGTGCTGGAGCAGACCAGCAACGGCAAGGACGGCGGCAAGCCCGACAAGCCGCAGACCTATACCTTCTTCGTCGGGCGCGAGAAATTCGAGACTGACCAGCCGGTGCTGACCGGGTTACAGATCAAAGCCAAGGTCCCTGACTGGGATTCCTCGCACGATCTCGTTCTGGAGGGGCACGGAGACGATCCCGACCGCGTCATCCGTGACGATGAAGAGGTCTCGCTTGAGAAGGTCCACGGGCCTTTGCGCTTCTCTGCCGTGCCGAAGGCGAATTTTGGATGATGAGCCTCCTAGATGTCCAACTCGCGGAGCTTACGGAGCGGTATCCCGGGGTCGCGGCCACTCGGCTTCCGAGCGGCACGACCCTGATCACCGTGCCGGGTGTGCGCTTGCCCGCGGGCTGGACAAAGGCGCACACGACGATCTGGTTCCTGGTGCCCCCGGGCTATCCCTACGCGGCACTAGACTGCTTCTGGGCCGATGGGGACCTGCGGCTCGCCGGTGGCGCCGTCCCGGCGAACGCAAGTGCCACCAACCCCATCCCGGAAGTCGGTACCCCTAGCCTGTGGTTCTCCTGGCACCTCTCCCAGCCGTGGAATCCTAACCGCGACAGCCTCTCCTCGTGGATGAACACCGTGAACGACCGCCTTCGGCAACTGAAATGACCGGCTTGCGTTTCGCCGCCTCCGAATACGACCGCCTTGCGCGCACCCTGCTCGCACATGACGAGGAGACCTGCGCCGTCGTATTCACCCGAAGCGGCGGCTCGGAAGGCGCCTGGATCGCTGCCGACTGGGTGCTCGCCCCCGCAGACGCTTACAGCCATCGCGACGGCATATCTGCCGAACTCAGGCCCGCCTATCTGGTCGAGATCGCCAACCGCGCGCGCAAGGAGAAGCTCGGGGTCGCGCTGGTGCACACCCATCCGCAAGCGACCGGGCAACCCCGTTTTTCAACCGTAGACGACGCAGGTGAGCAGCCCCTGTCGGACTATTTTGGACGGCGGGTGCCTGCAGCGTCCCATCTGGCGCTGGTAATTGGGCCCAACGGTTGCCGGGCGCGGCGCCTCGGCATCGGCGACGAGATCCCAGTCTGGGAAATTGGCGCGTGCGCACGGGCTCTGTCCTACCCCGGACTGCCCGAGATCAGCACCCGAGTCCACGACCGGCAGGTCCGCGCCTTCGGCCCGCGCGGTCAAGCCATCATCAGTCACATTGCCGTGGCCATTATCGGCCTTGGCGGCACCGGATCGGCGGTCGCGCAGCAGCTCGCTCATCTCGGCGTTCGCCGATTCATCCTGATCGACCCCGACGTGGTCGAGGTGACCAATCTCAACAGGCTTGTCGGTGCAACGCCAGCAGATATCGACCGGCCCAAGGTAGAGGTCGCAGCGCGTCACATCCGCAGCATCAATCCGGAGGCGCAGATCACGGCTCGCCAGGCCGACATCGTCGACGAAGCAACCTTGCCTACGCTCTATGGCGCGGATTTCCTGTTCCTGTGCACGGACTCGCATGCGAGCCGCGCGGTCGTCGGACAGCTCGCCTATCAGTTTCTCCTGCCCTGCATCGACATGGGCGTCAGCATTACCGTGCGAGAAAACGAGATCACGCACGTGACCGGCCGCATCCAGATGCTCGCGCCGGGACTCCCCTGTCTCGTGTGCACACAGGCGCTCGACGGCGAACAGATCCGGCGCGAGATGCTCACACCGGAGCAGCGCGCCGCCGATCCGTATGTGCAGGGCATCCACGAGCCGCAGCCCGCCGTCATTTCCCTGAACTCGACGGTCGCCTCGCTGGCCGCCACCATGTTCCTAAGCGCTGTGACGCCCGTGCCCAGCGCGGCGCGACTCCAATTTTACGACGGCCTAAAGGGCACCGTGCGGCCGGCGATCGCCTCGCTCGTTTCGAGCTGCGTCGTGTGTTCTCCGATCGGCGCCTTGGGCAAAGGTCCGCTCTGGCCTCTGCCCGTCCGCCCGCACGGAGCGCGCGATGGCTGACATGTTCCGCGGCAGAGTGCTCTGGTTTGGTATTGCGCCGAACCCTGAAATGCGCCGTGAACTGCGCAACAGGCGTCTCGCAGTTACGATCCTCGCCGGTGCGCCAGCCGCCGACCAGCTTGTCGCCGCCTGCGGCGCCGTGTTTTCGTTTGACGCGTCGAACATCGGTCCGGTGAGTGCGCTCGCGCGTGAACTCGCGCCAGCGCTCGTGGATCACGGGCTGCGAATCGAGATCCTCGCCACCGGCGACGGCGTGCTTGGCAGAGCGCAGAAAGCGTTGGGCGAAGTAACCCGTACGAGAGACGTGCATGCTCGCACCGCGCCGGAGTCCCACGAACTGCCGGAGCGCCTGGCGCGCCACGAGCCAGGACCCCACCCGAACACACGCCTTGAGATTCAGCTGGCTGGCAACCGTGAACCCATCAGCGACCAGGACATTCCGCTTTTCCAGAGAGCGTTTTACGATTGCCGCAAGATCGTGCTCTCGGAACTCGGCGGCGGTCGTTCCCGTGCACGCGTATTCAGTGTCCACGCGACCCTTGAGAACTCGATCGCTGGGGCGTGGCCACAGCCGTTCTTTGTCAAGCTCGATTCTACTGACAGGATTGTCAAAGAGGCCGAGAACTACCGCAGCTTTGCTCCCTTCGTGCCGTTCGGGCTGCGGCCGTCAGTTCACGGGTGTTTTCTTGGGGCGACGCGCGGTCTACTTGTCGGTGACTTCGCTGACAAATCTGAACCCCTCTGGGATCAGGTCCGGCGCAACGTCGCCTCGCTTGCGATCTCGTCCCTATTTGAGACGACGCTCGGCGGCTGGCGCGAGCAGGCCTATGCCATCGATCCTGTCAAAGGTTCCGTCGCCGCTGCGCTAGAGCAAGCCAATTTCTGCGTGCCCTCACGGATCAAAAAGAGCTACCTCGAATACGCGAGAACGCAGGACGTCCGCGTGACGCCGGACCAGCTGTGGACACGGCTCGGTGCTCTTGACCAGATCTACCGCAAGGCGCCGATCCACGGCGACCTGCACGGCGAGAACGTACGAGTCCGCAACGGCAACGCGATCCTTATCGACTTTGCGTCTGTCGCCTCTGGCCCCCTAACCGCCGATCTGGCGGCGCTGGAAACCTGGTTCGCATTCGAACTGCCCCCTGAAGAGGCGCGCGATGAATACGAGAATCCGAAGTGGCGCGCCGTGGTCGACAGGCTATACGCGCCGGCAAGCTTCCTGCACCCGCCAGATCCAAGCGACCCCACGTCGCTCTATTGTTGGATGGTCTCGGCGGTTCGCCAGATTCGTCGCCTCGGCATTGCGGTTCAATCCTGCTCAAGTGAGTACGAGGCGGCTGTTGCCGTCAGTCTGTTGCGGCGTTGCATGTGGGACGACGGGTGCACGGCCGATCGGTTCCGGCGCGCCCATGGCTATGTTGTTGCCTCTCGCCTGATCGCTGACCTCCGAAACGAAAACGGCACCCCTTCATGAAGATTCCTGCTCGTGAGATCCGTTTCCGTGCAGAGGTGGAGCATCGGCACGACGGCGATCCGTTGCTGCGGGAACCCGGTGACGCCGTTCTCGTGCATCGGGGAAGGCCCCGTTCACTCCTAATCGCCTGCCCGGACGGCTGCGGCGGGTCTCTTTCGATCAACCTCGATCAGCGGGCGGGAAAGGCCTGGCGTCTTTACCGCAAGGGCAACGCGATCAGCCTCTCGCCATCCGTTTGGCGCGAGGGCGGCTGCGAGAGCCACTTCATCGTCTGGCAAAGCCGGATTATCTGGTGCCACCGCTTTGAAATGGGCAACCAGGAGCCGGCCTATGATGTCACTCTTGAGGCCGAGGTCCTGGCGGCACTGGACACCGTCAGATTCAGACCCACGCTCGAGATAGCGGAAGAGCTCAACGAGATTCCATGGGACGTAGCGCGTGCCGCACGCAAGCTTGTTGACGGCGGGCTCGCCGAGTATCCCGCAGACGCTCAGCGCGACTGCCTTCGGAAAACGCCCATGCAGGAATCCAAACCGGAGAAGTCGCGCAAGGGAGGATTTCTCGCCTGGATGCGGCGCCTTCTGTTAGGTGAGACGAAGTAGCGGCATGCGTAGGTCACTTCGAGGCGGGACAGTTCATCCGAGGTCTTGGGGTGAGGTAGGGGTCATCGACGCGTCGTTGGCAGGTCGGAGTGGATGTCTTGTTCGCTGATAGCCACTCACCTTGCTCGAACGGCGACCTATAGCTCGAGAGCCAACACCCCGTATCTTGAGATTTTTCCTGTCGAGCCGCAGCCGAACGCCGTTATGCTCGGACCGGAGCCAGTGTCATGCCATTTCGATTCGTTCACACCGCCGACATCCATCTCGACTCGCCGCTGCGTTCGCTGGCGATGCGAAACGGCGACCTTGCCGAACTCGTCGGAGACGCCAGCCGCCAGGCGTTTGTCTCCATAGTTGACCTCTGCCTGGCGGAGCGTGTCGATGCGCTGGTCATTGCCGGCGATCTCTATGATGGCGACCAGACGTCGATGAAAACCGCCCGGTTCCTGGCTACACAGATGTCCCGCCTTCATCAGGCGGGCATCAAGGTTTTGAAGATCCGCGGCAATCATGACGCCCTATCGCGGATATCCAAACAGCTGGTGTTCCCGGACACGGTCACGATCTTCGGCGGCCGTCCCCAATCTGTGCTGCAGTCGCCCGGCGGGCTAGACGTTGCGTTCCATGGCTTGAGCTTTGCCAGCCCCAAGGCGCCGGACAGTCTGCTCCCCAAATATTCAGCTCCGCGTGAAGGCGCGGTCAATGTCGGCATCATGCATACGAGCCTTGCCGGATCGCCCGGCCACGACGTCTATGCCCCCTGCAGCGTCGCTGACCTGCATGCCCATGGCTTCGAGTACTGGGCGCTTGGGCACATCCATGTTCGCCAAGTCCATCCCGGGGCGAGCACCGTGGTGATGCCAGGAATTCCGCAGGGCAGGGACATCAACGAGGCCGGGGAGAAATCCGTCACCCTGGTGACGATACGCGACGACCGCACCATTGAGATCGAAGACCGGCTGACCAGTATCGCGCAGTTTGAGCGGGTGAACGTCGACCTGACCGAAACGGTCGAGTGGTCCGATGTCGTCGGCCGAGTCCGTTCCGCGCTCGAAGATGTTCGCGCCTCTGTCAAATCCCGTCATGCCGTGGTCCGTCTAGGCCTGACCGGCGCATCACCTCTGTCCTGGGCCTTGATCCGTGACCGCGACCTGCTGCTTGCAGAAGCCGAGCATGTCGCGGAGCACACGGGAGACACCTGGGTGGAGAAGCTCGAGCTCAATGTCTCTCCATCCACATCCCAGACCTCCGAGGAAGCCGCCGACCCGATTTTCGAACTCGCTCAGTCCATGCGCGCCGATGCCGGCTCGGAGGCTTTCCGTGCCGAGGCGAGGGCGCTCGTCCAGAAAGTGATCGCGGACCTGCCGCCTGACGGGCGCGATTTCGCGGGCAGGGACGAGGCTGAGCTGGAGCTGTTCCTTGACAGGGTGCTTGCCAACGGCGCCGACCTGGTCACCGCGCGCCTCAAGGCCGGTGGGTCACAATGAGGCTGCGCCGCCTTGATCTCATCCGTTATGGCAAGTTCACCGACGCGACGATCGACTGCGGGCCAAAGCCGGAATCCGGACCCGACCTGCATATCGTCTTCGGCTTGAACGAGGCCGGCAAATCGACAGCACTTTCGGGCTATCTCGACCTGCTGTTCGGCATCGAGGAACGCAGCCGCTACAATTTCCTGCACGAGTACAGCGCCATGCGCATCGGCGGGGTGCTCGAACTCGGCGGCGCGGAGCACATTTTCACAGCACCAAACAGCGCACCAACTCACTGCTGAACGCGGCTGGCCAACCGATCAGCGAGATGGCGATAACAGCACATCTCGCCGGCCTGTCTCGCGACGCATACGAGACCATGTTCTCGTTGGACGACGAAACCCTGGAAGCAGGTGGAAAATCAATCCTGGAATCGCGCGGCGACCTTGGCAAGCTGCTGTTCACGGCCAGCGCCGGCCTCGGGCATGCAAGCGATACATTGAGCCTGCTCGAGGCCGAAGCGGACAGGCTCTATCGCAAGCAGGCACACGGAACCGAACTTGCGCTGCTCAAGAAACGGCTTGCGGAACTGAAGGCTGGTAAGGACGCGGTCGACACTTTGGCGTCGACTTATGAGAGCCTTGAAGCCGAGCGTCTCGACGCGACGGAAAAATACGACCGAAGCATCGCCGAACGGTCGGTGCTGTCGGCCCGGCTTGAGACGATCGCGAAGTATCTTCGTGCGATCCCGGTCCTTGCCGATATCAGGCGCAAGCAGGCGCAACTGGCCGAGTTGCCTGAGATCGCCTCACCGCCACGGACCTGGACCGGCAGCGTTGCCGACATGATCGAGACAGACGCCAGTCTGAGAACGCGGCTGTCCGCGAGCGAGGACGAGCTTGAGCGGGTGACGACGAAAATCGCCTCGGTCGATGTGGACGCGGTGATCCTTGCGATTTCCGAACGGGTTCGCGGCCTGGCCGACCGCAAGGTGCGCCACGTCTCGGCCGGCCTCGACCTGCCAAGCCGCAGGACGGAGCTGCAAATCCTCGACAATGCCGCGGCGGCCTGCCTTGCCGCTCTTGGCAGGCCCTGTGAACCCGCCCCTGCCAAGCTGCTCTTGCCTGCTGCAACCATTGGCGCGGTGCGCACCATGCTCGAGCAGCGATCCGGGATTGTGACCAGCGTCCGCGTTGCGCGCGAGGAGGCAGCGGCAGCAGCCGATGCGCTCCAGACGGCACGCGAGCGGGTCGGCGAAGAACGGGCCGTGCCCGAGCCTGCCAGGGCAAGGCTGGTTTCGGCTTTGTCGACAGCGAGGGCAAGCGGGCACCTGAGCGAAATCAATGCGGCGCGCGAGGCTACGGACGCGGCAGCAATTCGATGGCAGGCCGCGATCGCGCGCTTGCATCCCTGGTCGGGCGATGCTCAGGCACTGGCCCGGATCGCCATTCCGAATGCCGGACAGCTTGGCGCATGGAAGGCGCTGGCCGCGGAGCTCGCCAAGAGCAGGGGTGTCCTTTGCGAACGTCTTGCCGAGCAGCAGGGCAATCACGATATGCTTGCCGCGCGGCTCGATGCCCTTCGTGCCTCGGTCGATGCCACCGACGATGATGCGGCGGGCGCCATTCGGCGCGACCGGGACGACGCCTGGGCAAGGCATCGGGGTGACCTGACCGGCGAAACCGCGGATGAATTTGCGGCGGCACTCACCCGAGACGACAGCGTCGCAGCAGGCCGCCTGGCCAACGCGCGCGAGCTCGCCGAGATCCGCAGCACAAACCGCAACCTCGCTGAAGCTGCGGCCAACATCGCCCATACGCGCGACCAGCTTGCACGCATCGGCTCCGACCGGAAGGCCGTGCTCCTGGAAATTCGCGCAGCGGCAAGTGACCTGCTCGCAAACCGCCAAGAGACTTCTCCCGAACAGCTGATCGAAGTGATCGAGGATAGCATTGCTGCCCGGAACCATGCGCTCGCGGCATGGGAGGAGAGCGAGCTTTCCCGCAAGAAGACCGAGCGCGCGGTCGATGAGGAAGGCCGGATACGGCTGGAGCTGAGCGACACGCTGGCGAGCGTCGGCGTGGGTTCCGATCCTGGTGACAGCCTGGAAACGGCCATGGCGGTGGCAGAGCTGTTCCTTGAGAGGCAATTCAAGGTGGACGCCGAGCGCACCGAGGCGCTCAAGACCGTTGACACAAGGCAAGAGGATCTGAACGCCAGACGCCGCGCCATCGAGGTCGCGGAGCGGCGTGAGGATGAATGGCAGGCTGGCGTTGCCGAAGCGCTCAAGGGCACCTGGCTTGAGAACGGCATCTCGGCGCCCGGCATTGGCGGCGTCCTCGATCAACTGGCTGACCTTTCCAATGTCTTCAGGACCGGGACGCCATGCAGCTGCGTATCGACAAGATGGAGGCCGACAGGGAGAGTTTCATGGTTGAGGTTACCGCCGTCGCTGCCGAAGCGGGCGAGGCGGCCGACGACGAACCCGAACAGCTGACCATTCGGCTTGCCGAGCGCCTGGAGCGCGCCGAACGCACGCGCGAGGCCAAGGCAAGCCTCGTCAATGACCTGCGGCGCCTGCAGGATCAACGTGAGATCCTCGACGCCGAGATTTCGGCGCATGAGCGCCGCAAGAAGGAGGTCCTCAGCGTCTTTGGCGTGGCGACGCTAGCAGACGTCGTGCAACGCGACGAACTGCTGCGCGACAGGGATCGCCTGCGCACAGCCGTTGCGGAACTTCAGGAACAGGTTTCGTCCGAACTCGCTGTGGAAGGGTTCGAGCAGGCGCGTTCGATGTTGGATACCGTCGATCTCGACAGTCTTGCAATCGAGAAGGCCGAAGCCGAGCAACGGCTTCACGACCTTGACGAGGCGATACACCAGCATCTCATTCGACAGACGCGCGCGACCGACAAGCTGGACGCCATTGGCGGGGACAGCGCTGTTGCCCGTATAGATGCCGAACGGCGCACCGTTCTTCTGGAAATCGAGGAAAAGGCCGTCCGCTATATTGAGCTGAAATTGGGAATAATATCGGCTGGAAATGCTCTGCGTCACTACCGCGAGCGTCACCGCTCCGAGATGATGGAGCGAGCTTCTAACGCATTCGCCCTCATGACGCGCGGCCAGTACTCTGGCCTGACAACTCAACCCGTGAAGGGTGGGGAAGTGCTCATCGCGCTGCAGCGCGATGGGCAATCCAAGGTCGCCGATGCGCTGTCAAAGGGCGCCCGCTTTCAGCTCTACCTGGCGCTGCGGCTTGCGGGGTACTACGAGTTTGCGCAGTTTCGGCCCTCCGTGCCCTTCATTGCAGACGACATCATGGAGACTTTTGACCACGTCCGGTCGGAGGAGGTCTTCAAACTGTTCGGGGAAATGGCTTCAGCTGGACAGGTGATCTATCTTACGCATCACCAGCACCTATGTGAGATCGCCAAGGCTGTTGTGCCGAGCGTAGCGGTCCATGAGCTCGGATGAGATTGCACTTCTTGATGCGCTGCGGAAACACCGTGCTGTTTCGATTTCCCCTTAGCTAGTCTAATCGACATTTCCAAGCACCGGCTTTGGCGTCAGCTTTGCGCCCGATGTCGGCCGTTCAAGCCAGATTTGCCTCTGCCCGAAAGCAGACTTGATAACGAGAACGCTGCAGGGTGCTGTTCCCCCGCCGGAGCGATAACCTGTCGATGCGGCCCTGACGGGCGAAGTCTTTCCGACGACTCCGCTATCGCGTCGCTCCATGTCGGTCGGTGCCGACCGGCCACGCCAGGCGCGAATCTGCCCGGTCAGGTCGCCGATGACGCTTGCAGGATCGCAAGCACTTCCTCGGGGACGTCGAACAAGCCCATTTGACCAAGCCCAGGAACCGGCTGTCGAAGTGGTGTAGCACCCGAGATGTGCCAAGCGCTAAGCCCGTCCTTCATAGGGCCGGGCACCAGGTGCTCCTGCCGAAGCTGACTCCATGTTATCCTGTTGAGCGGCTCAATACTGACAAGTTCGGCGATGCCGACATAACCCCCGGTGAATAGGGGGCGGGAGAAATTGAACAGCGGCATGGCTTCCTCATCCGGCCGCTTCCCGACATGGACCCAGAATCGCCCGCGATAGTTGGTGACCCAACTGCGGACTTCCACCGTCTTCCTGCGCGACACGATCAGCTCGGCCCAGGGCTGTTTGATACTCAGCGCAACTCGCGGAATGTTCTCAGCCATGGCCAACCGCCGATCGCTTGGGGATAGGGAAGGTGTCGACGATCTCCTGGGCGAACCGCCGGTAGAGTTCCAGCGCCGAGGACGGACTTAAGGCTCCCAAGGAGGCGTCGATGGCCTCCTCCACCACGCGCGGCATCTCATAGGCGAAATCGTCGACGGTGTATTCGGGGCTGAGTATTTTTCTCGACCAGGCAAAGTAGGCGTCGACGTGGATGCGGGCCGCCGGATCGGCGAACCAAGGGTCTTTCGGATCAAGGAAGTCAACCCGGTGCGATATTGGGTCTTTCTTGCCAATGGCCGTTCGTCGAACGAGGCACGGAATGCAGAGACCGCAGGCCTGGCCAATCGACTTGGTTATGGCGCCCACAATGCTCCTCGAATTGAGATTCCAGCAGGTTTCAGTCTTGGAAAGGATCTCCGTCAGTGCTGCCCCGGTCCCGACCGCCTTTTTAAGGAACTCGGTCGCTTCTCGCTTGGTGAGGCTGAGGAATGGATTGCCGATCAACAGCGGTCGGCCATGCAGCTCCGCGAACAGGTCACCCATCAAGTGGTGAAGCTTCGGGTGGGCGTGGCGGGTCATCCGATAGTTTGGCGAAGGAGGCAGGGATGCCGCCAGCGGACCATTTTCGAACTGATAGAGGGTTTTGGCATTGTATGACGCCGCAACCGCCGCGCCGAGGCTCAGGAACAGCAGGCTGCGATACTGGAACTGGCCACCGAACCGGGTTTGGCTGCCAGCCCACTGACACATGGCCTGAAAATGGCGCTTGATTGCGAAGCTGTCGCGGATTCCCACCTGCTTGGCCTTGGCGCCGTAGAACGAAGCCAAGGCCACGTCTCGCTTTTCCAACTGGAGCCATGCCAAGGCGCTGGTGCTGTCGAGTCCGCCAGAGAAGAGCGCCACGGAGTCGATCTCACCGCCATCGGCGCTCGAAGTTTCGGCCATCTGGTCCAATGAGTTTTTGGCACCGGCGCGGCGTTGGTCAAAGCTGAAGTGCCATTCGGCGTTGCCCAGCAGACGCAAGATGTCCCGCAACGCCTTCAGCGCCTCTGCTGACCATTTCTCCGGGGCACGAAGAGCTAAGTTGACGCTCACACTACGGGTCCTCTGAGACGAGATGCGCTTGGGCGTATGCTTCTCCACTTCCCAGACCAGCCGCGCGACCTCCAGCAGGTCCCGAGAAACAGGGTGCAGACCCGCATTGCCCAGCGATCCGGCGCCATGCCAGGTCAGCTTTGAAAGGTCGAGTTTGAACTCCTTCTCGACGGGCTGGGGAGCCTGAGTAATTTTGACGGTCGCGACGAACGGATCTCTCTTCATTTGCCGAGCACCAACTCTCGATAACGGTCGGCCAGGACCGAGAACGCCTGCTCCGGGCTCGCCTTCCCCTCATTCAAGACGCGAGTTGCGAAGCGATCATAGGCGGCATTGGCGACGCTTCCCGCCGCGGTGGTGACTGAAGGCAGGATTGTTCCCATGTCGTGCACGGTGTCGGCGCTGACACAAGCGGCGATAAGGCCGCCGAGAAACCCGCCAATCGTGTTCTCGAAGTGTCGGCGCTCGATCGCAGCATCGATCTGCGCGCTGTTGCCCCTGGTAAAGACGGCAAGGTCATCGTTCAATGACCGCTTCATCAGAGCCCTGACGGCAAGAGTGCATCGATCGACATAGCGTTCATCCACGGCGAACCCATGCGCCTCTAGGTTCCTGTCGATAATGGCGTCCGCCAGCTGGGCCGCGCTGCCGGCGCCTGCTGTCACATTGAACTCGGCAGCGATCTGTTCCCAAGCCACCCCGTCCCGCAGCTTGCCGCCGATGGCCAAAAGGTCGGCCAGCACGTCATTGGTGAAGTCGCTGCGAAGCACGCCCCGGACATGCGCACTGCGGGCTCGGTCATCGAGCCGCTCCAGCACCTCCTTGGTCAGTTGGGGCTGTGATGGGTCCCGCTGCCAGCGGCTGGACAGCTCCAGCAAATGGTTGATGGCGCGCAGCAGCGACCCGCTGGCGCCGCCGCCACCACCAGCGCCATCACCACCACCAGCACCGCCACCTCCTCCGCCACGTCCGCTGCCACCGCCGCCAAGCGAACCGCTACCGCCCCCGAAACTGCCCGTGCCCATCAGTCCACCTCATTCCAGATTTGTACGGGTGTTGGCTCATTCGTACCGCCAAGCCAGGCTGCTGCCCAAGGCAAAATCCTGAACTCTACCCAAGGGTCAGGCTGTCCCACTGGAGCTAGGACATGCAGCCCCGCGAACACCTGTGCCCATCGCAGTCGATCGGTCTCCGACGAGAGTCCGCTCGCCGACATCATGTTGCGCGAGCTGCGCTCCAGCAATTGTTGAGCGAGTGTCCTGTTCGCCGCCGACCCGCTTGCGACCAGTCGTTTGGCCGCCCGCAGACGGCTTCGAACAGCCGCCCGGGCCGGCCAGGCGTGCCAGCTTAGGATGTCCAAAGCACGGAGCGTCGGCTGCAGGTCTTCAAGGGAGAATGGCTGGTCGCCCCGCTCGACCCGACGCCAGAACTGGCGATTGCGCGATAGCGTGGCAATGATCGGAAACCGGTCGATACGAGGCGTGTCCAGGATGCGCTGGAGTATCTGAATGCTGGCAGCGTTGTCGCCGCCGGCCTCGCTAAGGCGCGCCCGGGTGTAGGTGATCTCCGCCACGAGTTCGGTGAACTGCAAGTGATTGGCGACTTCCAGTCCGCGGTGAACGAACAATTGGGCGCGCTCCAGAAGCTCCGACGCCAGCGGCCTGGCGGCCGGATCGAAAACGCATTCGGCAGCATTCCGGCACGCGGCCGCGTACAGATGACCGGCCCATCGATCGACCAGCCGAACGTCCTCAAGCTCGGCGATGGTGTTTTCGTAGACCGTCAGAGCCGCGTCGTAGGCGTGATCGAAATACTGCGAGATGCGAGCAAGGTTGTGCTCGTACGCCAGCGCGTCCCGCTGCAATGCTTCGTCGCCTGGCGCCTCTTCGATTGCCCTAACGATGAGTTCCGCTGCCCTTTGAGCGTGCCGACGCATTCTGGTTCGAGCCTGACCGCTCGATGTGTCGGCCTTGTAAATCTCGGACAGGATCGCGTGGTACGATGCCTGATCGGCGAGACTCGTCGGTCTTTTGGTTTCCAGGATTGCTCTTGCGAGGCTCGTTTCCTGGAGCGCCACGCAGGCCCGGCCCAGGCCCAGCAACAGTCCATCGCTCAAGCCGGCCAGGAATTCCGCCGAGCTGCTTGCCATGGCGGCGACCTGGCCCAATTGGAAGACGGACCAGGCGGCACCACCACTTTCGAATGCCTCACTGGCAAGCGCCGCTGCTTCCGCCATCCGCCCCAGTGCGAGCTGGTGCCCCAGAAATTCAAGCAGGGCCCCGAAGTCGACATTCGGCGACCGGATGGACAACAGGTCGATGCAGAGCTGGTGACCAAGCTTCATCAGCTCGTCGGGCGCGTCGCTGAGAATCTTTTGACGAGCCCGTTGGCCGATCACCCGGCGGCTACCGACCGGAATGGTGAGGCTTTCAACTGCCGACAGCGCCGGCCGGTCTGCTTTCACCGTTCGCGCCACCTCCTCCATGGTGACAGGGCGCTCCAGGACGGCGAGCATCGCGGCTGCCTCCCGGACCTTGTTCGGCCAACCGTCGAATCCTCCATCTTCCAGAGACTCTGGCATGGCGACTTCGCTCCATTGATCCGTTGACCAGCCGACCAGATTGTCAGGGACCGAACTGCCGACGACGAATACCCTGACACCCTCGCCCAAGCTGTCGAACAGGCGCCAGACGTCTTCTCGATCGGGCGGCTCGGAGAGCATCACGCAGACGTCTGGAACGGCCAGCAGCCGCTGCAGTCCGAAGCTGCCGGACCTTGACATGTGGCCGATGGCCACCGCCAGTTCCCGGTCGCTGTGGCGGGGGTCCAGATGGCGATGCGCCTCGGTGGCCCAAGCCATGAGCTTCCGGTCGAAGTCGAAGCCGAGCCCGAGTTGGATCGGAACGACGGCCTTGCCGGTCAGGTGACGCACGGCGCTGGCCAGCTCGAGGAAGCGGGCGCCGAATGCGGCCATTGCGTCAGGGGCCGCGGCCACGGGCGCATGCAGAAACATCTTGCTTGCCTGGCTCCAGGCGGCCGCAGAAGATTGGGCCCATTCGCTGAGCGGCGCCGCGCCCGAGCCGAGTTCGTCGAGCTTGCCGTCTATGCCTGCCAGCAACGGCCGGCTTGTCCAGACCGCCGGGAAGGGTGGCTCGCCTCCCCAGGTGATCGCATCCACAGGTTCGCTGACGGACCACACGGCCGGCGCAGCAAAATCCATCTGGCCGCCGCTCTGGATCGCCGCATCGGTTGCGCATGCCGCCGTTCTCGCAAGAGCCGCCGCAATCTCGAGCGGCTCGCCAGCGGCAAGCGCCTGAACGAGCGCGCGAAGCATCACCCGGGCGAAGGGTACTCGTATCCGCGAACGCATGGCGAGGACGCTCACCGCGCCCCGAGAGGTCAAGACCTTGAAGATCTCAGGGCCGTCGAGATGCAGGTCCGGTTGCGCAGAATCTTCGGCGAGCGAGCAGGCCCAGAAGACCCAGTAGATTGGCTTGGTGTCGTCGGGTGCGAAAAGCCGGTCGACCAGATCAGCCAACGCGATCCACCCGTCGGCGCCGGGCCCGCACCTGAGCTCGGGGCCCGAGGCGATGCGGCCGTGCCCGAAGAACACGACGACGTTCGGACGCACGCTCTTGGCTGCGGCTGCGGTGGCATCAAGGCCTTCCTCAGCGACAATGACGGTTGGAGGATCTGGCGCGGCGACCCGCGTCTTGGTCGCGGCGTCCAGCCCGGCAAAGATGCCCGAAAACATCTCCTTGGCGCGCACGGGATCAAACTCGTGCCCGGGGCCGGAATCCCCGATGAGGTTCAGTATCGTCAGCCGCGTCGCCGGCGCCGCGAACGCCCACGGGCTGGAGCCGCCGACGAGGCGAAGCGGAGCGAATTTATGCCGATTGGCCGGATCAAGATAGAGCTGAAATCCTTCCCACGGAACACTCGCGCAGTCGTCGGACACCTTGAGTACGAAGGGTTCGGGACGGTTCCAGAGCATAACCTCGAGTGACTCGAGACGCCTATCACGCAAGTAGGCCTTCTCGAATTTCGGTCGCGCACGGTCATCCCAAAGGTCGACCTCGCGGTCAAGAAACGGCAGGGCGAAGCCGGGCAGATCGATGAACCTGTCGGCCGTCGTCATCTGTCCCTGCTCGCGGATGGCGACCTGCCGCCTTAGACCCGACGTTCGCTTGATGGTCGTTGCAACCCTCAAGACCACCAACGCCGCATGCGTTCCCAAGCAGAGACGGACTTGTCGCTAAGGTCGTCCTCCTTGTCGGACGCGATCAGCTTGGTCAGGAAGGCCGGTGCGGCAATGCCGAAGGCCAAGCCTTCCCAAATGTCGGCGGGCGATCGCCAGACAGCCACCAGCGCTCCCACTGCCATCAGCGCCAGCAGCATGCCCCAGTACCATAGCGTCCCCATATAGGCGGGACGTCCCTTAAAGCGCAGCCTAACTGCCTTCAGCAAGTCGGGAATAGCCCCGCCTGTTGCGCCCACCAATGCCGCCAGCGGCCACGCGATTGATTCCATCTGTTGCTCCCCCAATCGTGCCACGCACGCTCATGGCAGAATTCACGCTCTCTGCCGACTATTACTTCGAGACCTCAACTAGTGAGACAGTAGCCCGGCTCCCTTCCGCTTAGTATCCTGTACGAGGTCAATAGCGGCTTTCTTACACAGAAAAATGGAGAAGGGCCGCAGCAATCACTCAACGCATCATTTCTCCCAGATACTCTGTCCACCAGACGAGCAGCTGTCCACCGTCGAATCGATCATAGACAACGCTCTTGCTCTCGGAGGAAGCCCACGCTGACCCCGGATGTCCGCTGTTTGAGATCCGTGTGCTGAGCTGCCGGTCCGCTTACGTGAAGATCCTATGGGGATGAAAGGCGACCAGCGCTCTGCCAGAGTGAAGTTGCCAAACATCACCTGGAGGTCAGC
>NZ_JBVVQD010000054.1:0-25865 GCF_055811755.1 Mesorhizobium sp. WSM4840 | reverse complement strand
AGCCTCTTTGAATCACGCTAACCTGCGGCGGGCCACAAATTACACGCCGTCGTTAACCTGAACTCGTTGCCCTGCTAAAGCCGGGGATTCGACGTTTTCACGGCGTTAAAATTCCGCTCTACTGGTTCCCGTTTCCCTGGCTGAGTTCTGCCTGTGCAGATCGCTTCGGATACATGTCGTCCGCGGCCACCCGTGCGGCAACGAAGTTGCCATTCAATGTCGCGACGCAAGCACTCCTCGGCCAACTCGGTAACATGATGGGAGACCCCGGCCGCGATCCTAATCCTGCGTCTCACAATCCCGCTAATGCGGGCGTGTCTTCGATACCAGCAGGCTTCACTTATTTTGGTCAGTTTGTCGACCATGACATCACGTTCGACGTCTCGTCGACTCTCGACGCCGCTACCGATGCGAATACAATCAGTAACATGAGGAGCCCGGCGCTCGATCTGGATTCCGTTTACGGCCGCGGGCCTGGCTTAGATCCATTTCTCTACGTATTTCCTACATCTGGTCCAGCTACCGCAATCAAGCTGCATAGGGGCTCGAACACTCCTATTGGCCCGGGCGGCCCCAGCAACAACGGTGACAAATCGGGCATGGTCCAGCAGACGAACTGGGATGTGCCCCGCATGCAGGGTACGAATACTGCTGCGATCGGCGATCCGCGCAACGACGAAAATCTGATCATCGTACAGTTCCAGCACGCTATGCTGCGTTTCCATAACGCCGTCGTTGATCTGCTGGTGGCAGTAGCGTTTGCGGGCGACATCTTCGCAGAGGCCAAACGGATCGTGACCCATCACTACCAATGGGCCGTGGTGCATGACTTTCTGGAAAGAATCTGCGGACTGGCTGCCGTGAACAACGCGATGGCGAGCGTATCTGCTCCCATCGGCAGCTCGTTCCGAATGCCCGTCGAGTTCGCCGTGGCAGCGTACCGGTTCGGCCACAGTATGATCCGTGATACGTACTGGGTGAATTTCAACTTCCCGAAAGCCACACTTGGACAGGTCTTTGAGTTCAATCGCGATCCACGGCTGCCGGTCTTTTCCACCTGGGTCGTTGACTTCAACGCGTTCTTTGACACCGGAGTGCCAGTACCGATTCACAACAAGGCCCGGAAAATCGATAGCTTCATGGCTAACGGATTGGAATCGTTGCCCGGATTCTCTGGAATGATGGCGATTCTGGCAACGCGAAACCTCCGGCGCGCTCTAGCTCTCGGTCTGCCGAGTGGACAGGGCATGGCCAACTCATTCGGCATTGCGCCGATGACCGCGGCGCAGTTGACATCTGGGCTGCCGGCGGCCGAAATGGCTGTGCTGAATTCCAGCGGCGGTTTACTGCTGAACAAGACGCCACTGTGGTATTACGTCCTTCGCGAGGCTGCCGTCCTCGCCGGCGGAAATCAGTTGGGCCCGGTCGGCGGCAGGATCGTGGCGGAGACGTTTGTCAGGATCTTGAAGCGAGATGCGTCATCCTATCTGAACGTCGCCGGTGGGTTCACACCTATCCTTCCTTCGTCCACGCCTGGAAACTTCACGGTGGCCGATCTGGTGGCGTTCGCCGGGGTAACGCAACCATAGAAATCGCGTTGCGAACGCCGATGACGGACCTTCAGCTGCGCTGACTTCAACTTCGATTCGGTCCAGAACCAGTTCACCTGTCCCGTTGGCAAGCCGCTCATGCAAGTATCGTCGCAACTTCACGTTCCCACTCTCCGACAATGTCAACGGCGGAAACCGGAAACAATCGGTCCAGCAAACGAGACTGCCAACATTGTGAACTCAAGTCCGCTGCTGTCCAAAAACGGCGGTGCGCGACGTTCTCCGCAGCGTCCATGAAGACGCGAGGCCGTGCGCATCGAATGGCGGATACGCCCGGTCGAGACGCTGTTCGCACGCCCGAAGACCACGCTCGGCTTTGAACACACGGGATTACGCGGCCCTGAGCGGAGCCAGTGGGGAGTTTCTCATTGCCGCCCGCCCTGAGCCGCCGGACTTATTTCTTTGGCGGGACACCAAAGACGTCGTCCATAGGTTCCCCGTTTTTGATTCGATCTAGCTTTTGCTTGGCGTCTCGGATCCCCTCTTGGACCGCCTTCTCTATGCTCTCAAGGACCAAGATCTGATCCTCGAAATTCTTGATGAAATCTTGGTCGATGGCCATTTCATCTCTCCATCTATGCCTCGCTCGACAGTTACCGAGAGCTGCTATTGCAGACAGATAGCTCCAAACCACCAATTGTATTCAGAAGCCCCGCCATTGCGCGAAGCCAAGAGCGCGATCCCGACTGCCGGCCCGGGCTGGAAGGTTCCGCTTATCCACCCCGGCCAGTCTGCAGTCCAGCGGTTGGGCGGGAAAGCTGACCAACCTGCACCGTGGGCGGTGCTTTGACTGGGGCCCGGAAAGTCCTGCCCTGCGCCCATGCCGCCGCCCTGCACAGCCCAGGCCTCTACCCACCTGGGGGTGTACCCTGGGCTGACTGTCTGATCACCCTTCGGCCACTCGATCCGGCCGGAGTTAAGAGTCTGATAAAAGTCCCAATTGGCTGCCATCTCATATCTCCAATCGCTGCCGGGCGACTCGCCCGGATTCATGAACAAGAGATCATATGCTCCTCAACTATGTCCCATTTCTTCGAAATCGGCTAGGTTATACATTAGGTGTAGATAATGTGCCGTAGGCACTCGCGCACGAACTTCTGGAAGGGGCCGACTGCTACCGTTCATCGGGGATCCCTCGAACTACCGCAGATGGCGCAACCGCGGCCTCCAGAATGGTCGCCAACCATGTCTGCTTTCAGGCAGTGGCAACGGTCACCTCAATGGCCGATATCAGGCGCAAAGCGGTCATTCGCACGTGGAAATCGTATTAACATGTAGTTTGGAATCCATTGGCCGCCGCAGTGTCAGCGCCGAAGGTCGGCTTTGAGCTCATTCACTTTTTTGCAGCGGACAGGTCTGACGGACTTTTCTGAATGGCAAGCGGCCTTTCAGGCCGGACGCATTGTATGACCAACCGGATTATGTTGTCCTTGCGCCGCAGCTGACAAGTTGGAGAGGACCATGGGTGCGTCCCTCTACGACCCCATCAACGTTTACAAATGTCAGGGACCTGATATTGGCGTCGTTGACGGCCCGTTTGAATATCTGACGATAGCCGGAGTAAAGCTTCCGCTGCCATTTACTACTCGGATGACGGTGGTGCGCCTGTCGAACGGTGATCTGTTCCTTCATTCGCCCATCAAGTTCTCTGTGACGCTGGCCGAAGAGTTGCGGAACTTGGGCAGGATCCGCCACCTCGTTTCACCCAACCAGTTTCACTACGCTCATATCGGTGAGTGGTCGAAGGTCTTTCCAGAGGCAATCACCTGGGCATCACCCAGAGTTCGCCAAAGAGCGCTGGCACGGCACGCCGATGTGACGTTCACGCGAGATTTGGAGACCAATCCGCCGGAGGCGTGGCGGCGGGACATGGACCAGACGCTGTTTCCCGGTGGCTACTTCAAAGAGTTCATATTTTTCCACTACGCTTCAAAGACGCTGATCCTCACAGACACGATCATCAATCTCGAACTGGACATGATCGATGAACCCTGGCGCACGGCGATCAAGCTGACTCGGATGGACCATCCCCACGGGCGGACCTTCTTCGGCATGCGGCTGTCAATTCTCCTGCAGCGGCAGAAAGCAAAGGCAGTAATAGGCAAGCTCCGATCGTGGCAACCGCGGCGGGTCATTCTCAGCCACGGCCGCTGCTTTGATGCCAACGAGGACGAGATTGTCCGCAGGATATTCGCAAAGTCGGCTCGGTGAGGCAGTGATTAGAAGGCCAATGCCCGCAATGGGTCAAAGTCGACGTTCGCGAATGCCCGCTTCTGACCTTTTCAGACCTTCAAACGAGCACGGCCCAAGGGAAACGTTTGAGCCAAAGGGGTTCACAGTCCGGTTGCGAGGCAACTGCCGCGAACAAGCGGAGGGATAGGTGGGACTCGCGCGTCAGTGGCGCTGCGGCTGGAGAGCTGGGGCGTCGCGCGAGCAATAGTCTCAAGAGGCGTGATCTGTGGTATCATAGGCCGGTAAGGCCGGAGGCGTCGGTCCTGCCTGCCTCTGACCTGCGGCTTGCGAGTCGTGAATCTTTCTGAGGCTCAACATGGAGCGGAAGCTCGCTGCAATCCTTGCCATCGATGTTGTCGGGTACTCGGCGCTCATGGAGGCGGATGAAGCGGGCACCTTCGACCGGCTGAAACGTGGCCGCAAAGAGCTGTTCGAGCCGGAAATCGCGACGCGACACGGGCGAATCTTCAAGCTGATGGGAGACGGTCTGCTGGCGGAGTTTGGCAGCGTGGTGGATGCGGTCGAATGCGCGGTCACGCTTCAGCGCGGCATGGCGGAGCGTAACGCGAGCGTCGCCGAAGACCAGCGCTTCGAAGTCCGGATCGGAATCAACCTTGGAGAAGTGATCGTCGAAGGGGACGATCGCTATGGCGAGGGCGTGAACGTGGCGTCGCGTCTCCAACAACTCGCCGAGCCCGGTGGCATCTGCGTTTCGGAGAAGGTGTCCAAGGAGGTCAGGCAGAAGCTGGCGTTTGCGTTCGAGCCCATGGGCGAGCAGCGTGTGAAGAATATAGCCGAGCCGATATACTGCTATCGCGTGAACCTGCACGTTCCGAGAGCCGCTCCGGTCGGCCGACTGGAATCGCTCGAATTGCCCGACAAGCCCTCGATCGCGGTCTTGCCCTTCACCAACATGAGCAACGATCCGGAGCAGGAAACCTTTGTCGACGGCTTGACCGAAGACCTGATCACCGACCTGTCTCGCTGCGCCGGCCTCTTCGTCATCGCGCGCAACTCAACCTTTGCTTACAAGGGACGGTCGGTCGATGTGCGTTTGACCGCGCGTGATCTTGGGGTGCGCTATGTGGTTGAAGGCAGCGCCCGGCGTGCCGCGGCGCGCGTGCGCATCAATGCGCAACTGATCGACGCGATCGGCGGCGATCATATCTGGGCCGAGCGCTACGACAGCAGCCTCGAGGACATCTTTGCAGTGCAGGACGAGGTCACGGCCAAGATCGTCGAAGCCCTTGTCGGCCGATTGGCCGGACAGCCGGCGCGCAAACGGCCGACGAGTCTCGAAGCCTATGACCTTTGCGTGCGAGCCCGCGGCGTCAGTTTTCAGACCGGGTTGGGCGCGCGGGAAGCGCGCCTGCTCCTGGAAAAGGCGATTGGACTCGATCCCGACTATGCCGAGGCACATAGCTTGCTGGCCCTCAATCATTGGCTTGGCTGGCTGTTCTGGAACGAGCCGAAGCAAACCAACCAGCCACGCGCGCTGGCGGAAGCGCAGCGGGCTGTGGCGCTCGACCCTAACGATGCGGGGAACCGCTGGGGGCTGGGCATCATACTTGGTCACGAACGGCGTTACGCGGAATCGGATGCCGAGTTCGAGGCAACCTTCAAGCTCGATCCCAATCATGCCGATGCCTGGGCGATACGCTCGGATCTCATCACCCTGAGGGGCGACGCGGTCAAGGGCGTCGAATTCGTGAAGCGGGCGTTGCGGCTCAATCCGCGCCCACCGGGATGGTACTATTGGATGGCAGGCCAAGCCTATTATGCGCTCGGCGACTATCAATCCGCGGTTGAGGCTTTGCGCAAGCCGGAAACCTACCGCACCACGTCGCGGCGCTTGCTTGCGGCAGCCCTCGCGCAGCTCGGGCGCCTGGATGAAGCCCGTCAGGAGGCGGAATTCTTCATGATGAACGATCCCCATTTCAGCATCCGGCACTGGGCAACATCGCAGCCATTCGACAACGAGGAAGTGCTCCAGCGCTTCGTCGAAGGCTACCGGAAGGCTGGCCTTCCCGACTAAAGAGCGCATGCGCACGGCAACGACCTCATCGATCCTGCTGCGGATCTTCCCGAGAAAGTCGAGGAGCGGGTCGAACTCTTGATGCCGTTCGTTCAGCCAGAGGCTCGCGGGTTGGTCCGATCGCAAATCCTTGGCCTCATTCACGAATACAGGAACGAGGATCCCGCGCCCTCGAGTTAGGCGAGGATCGCGTCCACTGCGAGAACTTGCAGGTCCTGCCCGGAATGGAGTTCAACTGCCGTCATCATCCATCCTGGTCTATTGCGCGGCGCAGGCTGAGTCCCGTCGCTCGTCTGGCCGGTCTGGTCGATCCAAAGCCAACCGATGAAGACCACCGACAATACAATCACGATCAAGGCGATCAGACGAGGCATGGCATTTTCCTTTCCGTGCCGAAACCGCCGATCAAGACGTCGGCTACCCGTTATCTCGGTGGTTTGGTGCCGCCCGTATTGGGTTCGGAGCCCGCACCAACGGTCGGGTCAGGCATGACCGGGCCACGTTCTGCTTCGGAATCCTCTGCCTCGATCTCTTGCACGGCCTGATCCCAGTGCTCGCGCTCCCGCCCTTCCGGACGGCCTTCACGCTCCCAGATTTCATGGGCTCGCCGCCTGATACGCTCTTCCCTGTCCATGATAGACCTCCTGGTGCTTTCCTAATCCCGCGATCGATGGTTTGTTCCGCGCTGCCCGACGGTTCTCGCGCGAGCGGGCACGTCGAACATTCGCAAGTCAGAGCGTAGAATGAACAATATCCCTCCGGCACCGGAGATCTGGGTCCGATGAGAATTCTCGTTGCTGGCGCCACCGGCCTGATCGGCGCATCGGTCTGTTCCCGCCTCGTTTCCGAAGGACATGAGGTGGTCGGCATCGTCCGTAGCCCTCAGGCAAATGCAGCCCGCGACTACCACTTGCTGGTGCTGGACATGGCGATCGCGCTACGCCCTGAAGATTGGCTGCCGCATCTGGCCGGCATCGATGTCGTCGTGAACTGTGCCGGGGTTCTGCAGGACAGCCCTCGCGAAAAGACCGGACAAGTTCATCGCGATGCGGCGTCGGCTCTTTTTCGCGCCTGCGCGCGCGCCGGCGTTGCCAAGGTGATCCACTTCTCGGCAATGGGTGTCGATCGGGCACAGCCTTCGTCGTTCTCGGCGACGAAATATGCTGGCGATCAGGCCCTCATGGCGCTTGATCTGGACTGGATAATCCTTCGCCCTTCCGTAGTGCTCGGCCGGCCTGTGTTTGGGGCCAGTGCATTGTTTCGCGGTCTGGCCTCGCTGCCGGTCCTGCCGTCAATGCCAGATACCGGCCGGCTCCAGGTCGTGCAGCTCGAGGATGTGGTCTCGACGGTGCTCTTCTTTCTCAATCCCGGCAGTCCGTCTCGTCTGGCGCTGGAACTTGCAGGCCCCGAACAGCTGACCATGGACGAGATTGTCGGCACTTTCCGCCGCTGGCTCGGCTGGGCTCCCGTACCCAGGCTTGCCTTGCCGGGATGGGTTGCGCGGCTTCTCTACCGCCTCGGCGATCTTGCCGCGTTGCTCGGCTGGCGGCCTCCGATGCGCACCAACGCCGCCAGGGAGATCACGCGAGGGGCGCTCGGAGATCCATCGGACTGGATTTCCTTGACCGGCATACAGCCACAAAGCTTGGCGCAGTTCCTCGCGCCCAATCCGGCAACGGTGCAGGAGAAATGGTTTGCCGGGCTTTATTTCGCCAAGCCTGCAATCTTCGTCGTCCTGCCGTTGTTCTGGATCATGACGGGGGTTGTGTCGCTGACCACTGGCTACGGCAACGGCATCGGCCTTATGCAAAGCACGGGGGCTGGCATGTTGTCGGCGCCTGCCGTGGTCGCCGGCGCTCTTGCCGACGTCGTCGTCGGTGCACTCATAGCCTGGCGGCCAACGGCGCGAAAAGGCCTCTACGCTGGCATCGCGCTCTCGCTGTTCTACCTGGTCGTGGGCACTTTCCTGCGCCCGGACCTGTGGAACGAACCGCTTGGGCCGTTCCTGAAGGTCTTGCCGATCATCGTCCTTCACTTCGTTGCCCTGGCGATCCTGGAGGAGCGCTGATGCTCTATTTCGTGCTGAAGTACCTGCATGTCATCGGTGCCAGCGTGCTGCTTGGCACCGGCGCCGGCATTGCCTTCTTCATGCTTCTCGCCCACAGGACCGGCGACACAGCAACAATTGCGGCAGTGGCGCGCATCGTGGTGATCGCCGATTTTCTCTTCACGGCAACTGCCGTCGTGGCGCAGCCGATAACCGGCGTCGCGCTCGCCTGGCAGGCGGGTTACGCGCTCTCCGAAGGCTGGATCGCGCTTTCCATCGCGCTTTACATCGTCACCGGCGCATTCTGGCTGCCGGTGGTATGGATGCAGATGGAGATGCGCAATCTGGCGTCCGAAGCCGCCAAAGCAGGGGCCCCGCTGCCGGCCCGATATATCAGGCTTTTCTGGCTGTGGTTCGCCTTTGGCTTTCCCGCCTTTGCTGCCGTCCTCGGGATTTTCTGGCTGATGATCGCGCGACCGGCGATCGAGTGGTGACGGCTTGCCGCGACGGATGTCGCGGCTTTCGATTTCAGCGCGGGAACATCTTTCCCACGAGTGCGTTCGGCGCGGATGGATCAACCCGTGCGCAAACGCCGACATTCAGCCTCATCCGCGACTGAAGCGGATGTTCTCATTGTTGGCGGCGGACCTGCGGGGCTGGCGGCCGCTCTCTATCTCGGCAGGTTCCGTCATCGGGTCGTCGTGGTCGACGCGGGTGAATCGCGCGCGATGCTGATTGCGCAAAGCCGTAACTGCCCGGGATTTCCCGAAGGGATCAGCGGCCCCGATCTTCTGCAGCGCCTTCGTGCGCAGGCCGCCGAATACGGAGCGACACTGGTGCAGGATCAGGCGTCATCGATCGAGCCGACCGTAGGCGGGTTTGGCGCCGAGACCAACGCGGGGCGGATCGTCGCCCGCAAGGTATTCCTGGCAACAGGTATCGTCGACGTCGTGCCGGCAATCCCGCGTCTGCGCGAGGCCATCGCCAGAGGCAGCGTACGCCTTTGCCCGGTTTGTGACGGCTACGAGGTCATAGATCGTCAGGTCGCGGTCATCGGCCATGAGGCGAAGGCACTGCGAGAGGCCTTGTTCCTCAAGCAGTATACGCAGCACGTCACGATCCTCGCACGCTATCTTCCCGATTTTTCCACCAGCACACGGCGCGTGGCCATGGAAGAGAACATTGCTGTTTGCGACGCGTTCAAAAAGTTTGTTCCCACCGACAGCGGCTACCAGGCCGTCCTCAAGGACGGCGAGATGCGCCATTTCGACGTCATCTATCCGGCGATGGGATGCCGGGTACGTTCCGAACTCGCGCTGGCAATGGGCATCGAATGCTGCGACGAGGGCTATGTCATCGTCGACAAGCATCAGCGGACTTCGCTCGATGGGGTGTATGCCATCGGCGACCTGGTCAGGACCCTGAACCAGATCGCAGTCGCTTTCGGCCAGGCTGCGATCGCCGCGACCGATGCGCACAATGATTTTGCCTTCGGGTACGAATACGGCCCCTGAACAATAAAGGGGGCACAGATATACGGTAGGCGGATTATGGGGCGAACGGGATGGCGTCAGCTAGTGTCATGCTGCTGGGTTCCCCAGCCCTTCCACCAGCGTGCTCAAGGCCGCATCCAAGGGGGCCGATCCCACCTTCTCGGGCACCAGGAGCCCATCGATCGCAAGCATGGTCATGCCGTGGACGAGTCCCCAGGCGGCTGCCGCCTGACCTTCTATCGGCCGCTTGCGAATGCTCCCCGCGGCCTGGCCGCGCCGGAGGATTTCGAGGAGAACATCGAATACCGCCAGCGCCCGCTCATTGAGATGCATTCCCACCGCTTTTCCCTCCTCCGCGCTAAACATCAGGCGGTAGAGAGCCGGGTTGTCCGTTCCGAACGCGACGTAGGCACGAGCTATCGGAGTAATTTCGTCGCGCAGAGATTTCGGCGCTTCAGACTTCGCTGCCGATAGGGACTCGCGCAGCCGGTCGAACCCAATCATAGCGATCTCCGCAAGCAGCGCGGCCTTATCGGGGAAGTGCTTGTAGGGTGCCGCGTGGCTTACGCCTGCCCGGCGGGCGACTTCCCGCAGCGTGAACTGCCAGCCCTTCTCCTCCCGAAGCATATCCAACGCCGTTTCGATGACCGCACGACGGAGATCACCGTGGTGATAGGGGCGGTTGGGTGCGTCCTGCATGGTACCTCAAAGTTTCTTGTGAATACATTGTTGACAGTGGCTACTTAAGGGCGTATGTCAAGGGCGTAAGTTTCTCCTGTCTACATCGGAGTGGACCATGAACGCAATCGCAAAAATCACTGACGCTGATCGGCTGGGCAGCCTCCTCGCCGGCCAGCGTGCTGCCTTCCTGCATGACGGAGCGCCTTCGCTGGCGCAGCGACGCGCTGATCTGGCCAAGTTCAGGGCCATGATCATCGGGCATCGCAAAGCGATCGAAGATGCCATCAATGCCGATTTCGGGCATCGCTCGAGGTATGAGACGGCGATCATGGAGGTCGGAGGGGTCGCCGAGGGCACGAAGTATCTGATCCGAAACCTTCGCAAATTCATGGCGCCGACCCGCCGCCACGTCGCCCTGCATATGCGAATGGGCAACGCTCGCATCGAATATCAGCCGCTTGGTGTCGTCGGCGTCATGTCGCCGTGGAACTATCCGGTGAACCTCGCGCTGATGCCGGTCGTCACGGCCATCGCCGCTGGAAACCGGGTGATGCTGAAACCCTCGGAGTTCACGCCCGTCACCAATGCGCTGCTCGCAAAAATGTTCGGCGAGATTTTCGCCGAAGATCAGTTCGCGATCGTCACTGGCGATGCGGCCGTGGGGGCGGCCTTCACGGCCTTGCCGTTCGACCACTTGGTCTTCACCGGGAGCACCGCAGTAGGCGAACGGTGATGAAGGCCGCAAGCGACAACCTCGTTCCGGTTACCCTCGAACTCGGGGGCAAGTCGCCCAGCATCGTCGCCAAGGGCAACGCCCTCGACCAGGCGGCCGGGTCAATTGCCTACGGAAAGCTGCTCAGCGCCGGACAAACCTGCATCGCCCCGGACTATGCACTCGTCCACGAAAGCGAGGTCGACGCATTCGTCAAGGCATATGACCGGAAGGTGACTTCCTTTTATCCTGACGGTCCGACGAGTGAGCATTACACCTCGATCATAAACGAGCGGCACCATGCCCGGCTTCAGAGTCTGATCGACGACGCCCGCTCCAAGGGAGCGCGGATCATCGAGGTCGGCAACCAGCCCAGCGATGCATCCCGTCGCCTCAACACGCTGGCGCCAACCGTCGTCCTCGGCGCCACCGACGACATGAGCATCGCTCATGAGGAAATCTTCGGCCCGGTCCTGCCGATTTTTCCCTACCGCGACATCGAAGAAGCGATCGCCTACGTGAACGCCCGGCCTCGGCCACTCGCGCTCTACTACTTCGGCGCCGATGACGAGGACCGGCGCAAGGTGCTGAGCCGAACGACCTCCGGCAACGTCACCATCAACGGCACAATCATGCACATCGCCCAGGATGACTTGCCCTTCGGCGGTGTCGGTCCCAGCGGCATGGGGGCGTACCATGGCATCGAAGGCTTCCGTACCCTCAGCCATGCCAAGGGGATCTATGAGCAGGGCCGTTGGAACCTCTCCAACCTTCTGCGTGCCCCCTTCAGACAACCGATCGATACAATCCTCAACATGATGCTCCGGTGACCAGCATGCCGTCATCAAAACAAGCTCAGGAGCATCCGCACATGACCACCCACACATCGTTGCCGCTGCGCGGTTCCTGCGAATGCGGCGCTTGCTCGTTCGAGGTGCATACCTCCCCGAAAGCCAGGTTCCGGTGCCACTGCCTGATCTGTCAGGCGTTCAACGGCAAACCGTTCGCGGATGTGGTCGCCGTTCGCGCCAAGGATGTCGTGCTGAAAAACGCCGGCAATATCTCATTCAAGAAATACCGTCCGCCGCCGAACTTCAATCGCGGGGTCTGCCGGACTTGCGGCAAGCCCGTTGTGGAGGTTGCGGGCGTCGGGCCATTCAAGGTGATGTTCATCCCGGCCAGCAATTTCGAGCCGAGGCCCGTCTGCCGCAGGTTCGCATGGATATATTTTATCACCGTCGTGTGCGGGACATGCCCGATAGCTTGCCCAAATACAGCGGCTATTTCCCGAGCGAGTTGGCGGTCGGGAAACTGATCATGAGTGGTTTGTGAAATGGCGAGTCGATTTATTTGGGTGCCATCCACGTGATGGTCTCGGCGCTGTTCGGCATCTACCCTGCGGCATCATCGGCTGGTTCTTCGGCAAGATCGGCCCGGTTCATCACGGCGCTCACCGAACTGAGCTATGCTTTCGGGCGTGACATGGCGGCCGGCGATCCGGCCAGATCCTTACGAAAGTTCACGGGGGATGGCTCACGTATATCTGTGCCGTTTCATGTTCAGGGGCCAATAAGCTCTGGAAACCTACTCGCTAGCCCAGCATGGCTGCTATCACGAAGACCGCGCCCGCTATGAGAACGACTGCGGCAATCACCAGCACCGGCCAGTTTTTGCCAGGCTGAAGACCAGGCTTGCTTTCCACCGGCCGCATCGCATTGCCGAAGCTTGCTTCATTCGTGAACTCTGGCTGTCGCCGTGGACGAGCCTCGGCGGCGGGATTCGGCACATCCGCCGCTTCGGCGTCGGTCTCTTCGGGTGCAGCGGCAGGGTCGAACCCCGGGGTCTTATCCTGCGTCGCCCCGGCCTGAATATCGCCTCTCTTTTTGGCGGGCGTCTGATCTCGTTGTGTGGCCATCATAGTCTCCCTGACAGCCAAACTTCGATCTGCCTCAGCGGTTCCAGCCTGCGCCGCATTTACTGAACACCCCCGATTTTATGAACAGACTTGGCGGTGTTCCGGGTCGCTCCGGAACAGAGGACGCCTCTCGCAGTTGTGTTGGATCATTGCCTGGTGAGTTGGCTATGCCGTCTGCACTCGAGCGACTGGCTCAGTCGGTGAAAGAGCGACGAGCGATCTTGTTCGTTGGAGCGGGGGTGTCGATGAGCGTCGGCCTGCCGTCCTGGGAGAAGCTCATCGAGCATATGGAGGATGAACTCGGCCTCGACCGCGACATGGTGGATATGCCTGAACCCAGCTACCAGGCTCTTGCCGAATATTACCGGCTGAAGCATGGGAGTATCGGCCCCTTGCGCAGCTGGATGGATCGCGAATGGAGCGTCTCGCGGGAAAAAGTGAAGGGATCGGCGATCCACGAGCTGATCGTGTCACTCGATTTCCCGATCATCTACACCACCAACTACGATCGGAACCTTGAGGTTGCGTTCGAAATCCACGACCGTCCGTTCGTAAAAGTGGCCAATGCGAAAGACATAGCCAAGGCGAGCGACGAGGTAACTCAGATCATCAAATACCACGGCGATTTCGACGACGACGCATCGCTGGTTCTGGCGGAATCCGATTATTTCGAGCGGCTGTCGTTCGAGTCGCCATTGGACGTGAAGTTTCGTGCCGACGCACTGGGGCGCACCATCCTGTTCATCGGCTACAGCATGTCCGACATGAACATCCGTCTGTTGCTGTATCGGCTTTGGGAAACCTGGCGGCGGTCCGGTTATGAGAAGAATCGTCCGAAATCGTTCGTCTTCATGCCGCAACCGAGCGTCGTCCAGGAAGCGGTCCTCGGACGCTGGGGCATCGACATGCTGACCGAGGCGGCCGATCGGCCGGAGGATGCTCTGGTGACATTCCTGAGCAAGCTCAAGGACGCGATAGACAACACCGGTGGGCAATCCTGAAAAGCGATGTGATGCGCCGTGCTTGAAACCGAATGGTTGGCCGGCAGGTTCGGAAAACTCGCTCTGTTCGGCCAGGCCGGGAACATTGTCGATAGCTGCGACGTTCATAGCCGGAAAGGGACGCTGTTTGCGGAGGCCTATGATGGGTCACTTCGAAATGATCGATCTCGTTTCCGTCATCGACGCCTGCACGACCGACCGCGCCGTAGGGCGATTGGTGTCGATGGCCAAAGCCGTGGAAGAGTTGCGGGTGCTGACCGGGGATTTCATCTCGCCGGACGAAATCGTGGCCAACGCCCTGTCGCCGGTGGCGCTGGAGCGCGGCTGCGCGGTCCTGTTCGACGAGCAGCCGGGCGCCGATATCATTCGCACGCCATGGCAAGAGGCCTGACTGACGGAGGACGCCTGAGCGTCGCCGAATATCCGCAGCCGCGCCAGCGGCACCGTGCCCGTTTTGACGGCACGGCGCTGCATGCGTCGCACATGGCGGCCGTCCGCCGCTCTAGCACAGTTGGAACCCGGACCGTCGCAAGACTGTTTAACCGCAATGCAGGAGGCAATCGGAGAAACGCCGTGACTGAAAATGAGACCCGTTACGAACATGGCGCGACCAAGTACCCTGCCAAGAAAGATGCAGACGCGTCGGATCAATTTTCCCAAGAGGCGGCCGGCAACAAGAAGCCTGCCGGCGGGATGGGCCTGACACGGTCGAAGGACGAGGCGGAGGACAAGACCCGTCAGTCCCAAGGGCAGAACCCGCTCCGGCAGTCCACGCCTAGTGCCGCGACCGAAAAGACATCCGGCGCCGGTCCGTCGATCGCCGAGCGTTCCAAGGATGCCAAAACTCCGAAGAGCGGTCGCCAGCCAGGCGCCTACGTCAAGGACTGACCGCCCAGGGGAACCTGCAGTCAGCCAATCATCGTCTTCAGCGGCTCCCGAGCGAGGTTTGCTTCGATCTCCTTACGGCCTGGCGTTTCCCGCAGCGCTGATCGCATGTTCTTGCGATATTCGTCCGGCATGCGCGGCGGCAGCATAGGTTCATACGCGTCGACGACCGCCTCTATGATCACCGGACCTTCCGCGGCAAAAGCGGCATCAAGGACCCCGTCGACGTCCTCAGGCCGGGTGACGCTGTAGCCGATGCCTCCCATAGCTTCAGCGGCCAAAGCGAAATCGATCGGCTGGAGTTCGCAGGCAAATTGCGGGCTGCCGAGGAACATCATCTGCTCCCAGGCGATCTTGTTGAGCATGTTGTTCTTGATCACCAGAAGCTTGAGCGGAATCTTGTAACGCACGGCCGTCGAAAATTCGCCACGCTGCATTGCCAGCCCGCCATCGCCCACAACCGCCAAAACCGGCCGGCCCGGAAAGGCGATCCCGCCGGCAATCGCTTAGGGCAGCCCGCAGGCCATCGATGCCAGCGAGCCGGAGACGGCGAAATCCCGTCCTGCCTTGATATCGATATGACGGGCGGCAGGTTCAGTGTTCTGACCGGAATCGCTAGCCAGGATCGCATTGGCCGGCATTCGGTCGCCGAACGCCTTGACGACGCGTTGCGGCTTGAGCGGCACGTCGTCCCGGCTTTCCGTCTCGGCCATCATCCTGCGCCAGCGCTGTAGGCTCTGTTGCGCATCTTCGAGAAAGGATCTCTCCTGCTTTGGCTTCAGCCTTTCATTGAGCAATTGCAGCGTGATGGCCGATCGCCGACGAGGCCGGCCTCGACGGGACGGCGCAGGCCGATGCGCTGCGCATTGCGGTCGATCTGCACGCCGCGCGCCTTGCCCGGCTTGGGGTAGTATTCGATGTAGGGGAAGGTCGAGCCGACGATCAGCATTGCCTCGCATTCCTCCATGATCTCCTGCGAGGTCAGCGAGCCCAATATTCCTATTCCGCCCATGACGTGCGGGTGATCGTCCGGCAGGACGGCTTTGCCGAGCAAAGCCTTGGCAACGGGTGCGGCGAGAAGGTCCGCCGTCCTCTCGAGTTCGGCCTGGGCATGCAGCTCTCGCTGCGGCGTGGGGCGTCAGACGTGGACATCGGCGATCAGTCGCCGAACGACGGAGATGCCGGGATGTTCCATCGGAACGGCAGCCGTTGCGACCCGGGTAGCGTCGCCTGAGAGGCGGGGCTCCGCCTCTGCTTGGCAAAACGCCGCAAGAGGCCGCGTTTGGAGGTTCAGGCCAGGGCTCGCGGGCTCGCAACTACACCCTCCCTTCGCCATCCCAGGGTCTGTGCTCCGCTTCGCATTCGCTCCGCCCTGGGAATGACGAAGGCTTGGTGGGTCGGCAGCCAAATCGCAGACATTGGCGACTGGCGGCATAACCCAGGAACGGTTTTTGCGCCTTCTCGGTTGTGAGGGAAAGGAGATGGTCCATGTTTGAGAACAGCATGTGTTGCTCGTCGTTGCAGGCGGTCCCCTGATACTGGCAATCCTGATCGCCTACGCACTCCTCACGCGACGCCGTCGTGGTCCCGCAGAACGCAGGGAGAGCGAGCGGGCGATAGAGCGCTTGTATCGCGAGGAGGAGAAAGACTGACGGATGATGGCAGATGCGGATGAGCACGGCCAATTCGTCTCCCTCGATGAGCGATGGACAGTTTTATTGGACTGCCGCTTCGGAACGATCCCGCCGCCCTGCCATTAACGCCATAAGGACAGGCTCAGATCGTGGCGGCCCACGATTGGTCCGCTTCGGCAAAGGACCGTGGGCCCTGCAATCACCGGGAAGTCGACGATTGCCGCCAGCGATCTGGGCACCAAATCGAATGCAAGACACTTTGGAGGAAACAATGACTGGACGCAGGACCCATGAGCAGCAAATGCGCATCATTGAAAAGCGGGAGAACACCAAGAACGCCGGCAAGGATTTCGACGCAGAGGCGGACCTGAAGAGATCGGCTGCGGAACGTGAAGCGCTGCGCAAAGGATCGGAAATCAGGTCCAAGACTCCCGACCTTGTCGACCCTGACGACCGCAACATCCTTCGCGGAGAAAATCAGGAGAGCGTTTATCACAAGAAACGTCCCGACGATTAAGAATTGGAGCAAGCCTATGGCAAAAGGTAGCAAGAAGCACATCGGAGCGGGTTCACGGGGGAAGGGTTCCGGTACAGGCGCCATGAGCACGACCCCAAAGGACAAGCTCGAAGAAAACCAAGTCCTGTCCAACCGCGATAAGGCCCAGCATACGAAGGAACGCGGTCTGGATTCCAAGCAGGTCGCAACTGAGCAGCGCCAGGATCACGCTGCCAATCGTTTGCGGGACTGACGGCTCACCCGCCGCTGAGGGCGCGGTCGTGCGGCCCTCTTTTCAGGTTGGCTGCAAGCTCAAGGGGAGGGCGGTACGGCTCAGGCCCATTCGCCACTGAAAAGCGGTTCTATCGGATGGCGCGACTTGGCCATTTTGAGTTCGCGCAGCATCTCTGAATGGCGCTCATCCTCCTTCTCGACATCGAGGTCGACATTATAGGCCTTTTCCGGATCGGTTCGCGCGCCGACAAGGATGAATTCAGCGCCCTGCACATCAAGCAGCTTTATGTCCTCGCGAGCGAATCTGCGGCCGCGGAATTCCTGCTGAAGCCTGTCTGGATAATCCGGCTCCTGGGCTTGTCCCAATCCAAGGCCGGGAGGGCTGGGCTTTTCGGGATTTTTCACCGAAAGCGCGAAGCTTGCCTGCGGTGCGATGTTGAAGGCGCGTTGTACCTCGGATGGCCGCTCTGGAAGTTCGAGCGCGTAGCTGAGATGCAATTGTCCATTGAGCAGCGCGACAAGATAACGGCCTTCGCCCGCCGGGCGTGCTGCAGGCAGACGCTGCCGGCCGCGCGTCTTGGTATCATAGATTTCTTCGCGAAGGTCCTTCTCCAGCGCGGCGGCAGAACTCGCGATCGCGCCGACGAAACCCCAGTGACGCTCGTGCTCATGCGCGTCGGGCAGCCGCTTGCGCCCGACGACGAGAAGCCGCACCTTCGTCGCGTGCTCCGGCCGCAGCACGACGAAGAAGCGCTGCACGTCGGAAAGACTTTCTGGATCGGTTTCGCCCACCCTGGGCCGGTAGAGAAAGAAAATATCGCCGCGCTCGACGATCTCAATCTGTTTTCGGTCCTTGCTAGCCATGGCGTACTCCTTCGGCTGTCGGCGACGAGCTAACCGGCAGATCGCATCGATGATTTGCTCTCAAACTGCTCTGCCTGCTGCAGCAACTGGACCACCTCCGCGTCCGTGGTCTGCGCGAAATTCTTATAATACCGGCCCACCGCAACAAACGGCTCGGGCGTGGCGAGACAGACCACTTCGTCCACATCGGCTCTGATCAGGTCCAGCGTGTCCTGGGGGGCTACCGGAACGGCCAAGACAACATGCGCGGCCCGATCCTTTCTTAGCGCCTTGAGCGCCACTCTGACCGTGCCTCCGGTCGCTATGCCGTCATCGACAACGATGACGGTCCGGCCCAGGACCGAAGCCGCAGGCCTGCTGCCGAAATAGAGGTTTCTGCGGCGCTCGATTTCGAGCAGTTGCCGCCGTTTTTCTGCTTCGACGTACTCGTCTGACGGCTGGACCAAAGCCATCGCCTCCTCGTTGAGGACGAGCTGCGGATTTTCCCCGTCGACGACAGCGCCGATGCCATATTCGGAATGGCCCGGCGCGCCGATCTTGCGCACAAGCAAAACGTCGAGCCGGGCACGGAGTGCCTTCGCCACTTCGAAGCCAACCGGCACTCCGCCACGCGGCAACGCCAGCACCAGTGGATCGCTTGCCGCGAACCCGGTCAAAGCGGCGGCAAGCTGGCGCCCCGCATCCGTTCGATCCCTGAATCTCGGCGCGTCAAAAAACATTGTCTTCACCTTTGCAAGGGCGGGACCTGGCATCGGTGCGTAGCTCGTGCCTAGATGTTCGCGGTCTGCAGCGTCTTGTCGAAAACCTCCAGGCCGGCTGCACCCATCATCGCCTCCTCGCCAATTCGTCTTGCTGACGAAACGGCGATCGGAGGCAATTGTTTCATCTCACCCTGGTAAAAATTGCCGCGGCCCTCGTGAGGCCACAGCTATCCGACCCTTTGCATCTGCGGGATTTCCGCAACCTGTCGAAATCGGCCATTTTCCACCACATGGAGCGCCGTGACGGCGGCCAGATTGTCGCCTTTTTCGTCCCACTGCACGGGATCGCGATAGGCAATACCTTTGAAGCGGAGCTTCCGCATCGCAGTCAGAACCTCGCGCCGGCTCCGATTTCCCTTGGATTCAGCGATCGCGCTTTTGATTGCGGCGATTAGCACACGGGCTGAATCGTAGGAGTTCACGGCATAGTTGCCGATCGGTCCAAACAGCGCCGCATAGCGCGCGGCGAAATCGCTTGAACCAGCGACCCTACCCACTTCGGGCGTGGCGGACAGCACAAGAACGCCTTCACCCAATGTTGCGGTTTCTCCTGCAGGCTCAAGGAAATTCACCGCGTCCCAACAGCCGTCGCCGCCGGCGAAAAGCTGGCCGAGACCTGCACGGCGCATCGCGCGCAGGATGAAAGCACCCTCGAAGCTGCCGCCGTAGAACAACAGATCGAAATCGGCCCGCAGAGATGCGATCAGCGGGTCAAAATCGCGGCTCCCTTCGCGAACTGTGCGCCGCTCCGCGATACGTCCCCCAAGCGACAGAAATGCCCGCGAGAATGCGATGCCCATGCTGTGGCCGTACATGGTTTCGGTTTCGACCAGGACGGCGCGGCGCTTGCCCATGGCGTCGTGGAGATGACGGGCAATGGCTGCCCCGGTCTGGTCGTCGCGGTTGGTGAAGCGAAAGACATTCCGCAGAGAGCGCTCGGTGAGCGCCGTGTCGGAAGCGATCGGCGTGATCATCGGGACGTCGTGGGCGGCATAGATCTCCGCCGCGGCGATGGTGACATTGCTATTGTAGTGGCCAACGACGCCAAGCAGATCCGGCCGGCTGCAAAAATCGTCGGCGACCTGACGTCCGGTCTCGACCTTTCCCCGATCGTCCGCACCCTCAACCATGACGGGAAAGCCTGCAATGCCACCGTCGGCGTTCTGCTCCTCGACCGCGAGCTCGATCGCCTGCTTCATCTCGGCGCCAAGCGCTGCCGCATTTCCCGACAATGGAGCGCCGACTGCGATCCGGATCGCTTCCAACATTGAAATGGTCCTTGCTACCGCCGGGCTGTTTGTTTGTCTCGAACTGCGCTTGCGCTGATCGGTTCCGTCTCGAACCGGAAAAATGATGGATTCTTGGCTGCGGGCCTTGGGCGGCGCGCGAGAAAAATGCTGCTGGAACAATCGATCACCTTGGTGCGTTCGATTGTTTTACTCCTGTCGGGGATCCTCGATGGCGCCACGTCCTTTCTGGAAAGGCTATCTGAAGCTTTCGCTGGTGACCTGTCCGGTCGCAATGACACCCGCTACCACCGAGAGCGAAAAGGTCCGGTTCCACACGCTCAATCGCAAGAGCGGGCATCGGGTCGTCAGCCAATATGTCGATGCCGTCAGCGGCAAGCCCGTTGCTGAAGACGACGAGGTGAAGGGGTATCAGCGCGGCGAGGACGAATACGTCCTGCTCGAGGACGATGAGATCGACGCAGTTGCGCTGGAGAGCACGCGTACCATCGACATCGACATGTTTGTCGATGCCGACAGCATCGGCTGGATCTGGTACGACAAGCCCCATTACCTCACCCCTGACGATCCGGTCGGGGAGGAGGCATTCTCGGTCATTCGCGACGCCATGCAGTCGACGGGGACAGTCGGAATGTCGCGCCTGGTCATGTATCGCCGCGAGCGCGCCGTCATGCTTGAACCACGAGGCAAGGGCATCGTGCTGTGGACACTGCGCTATGGCGACGAGGTTCGCGATCCCGAGGATTATTTCGGCAACATCGAAGACGTCAAACCCGACCCGAAACTGATGGATATGGTCTCGACCCTGATCGATGAGCGAACCAGGCAGTGGGATCCCGCCATGACCGGAGATCCCGTCCAGGCGCGGCTGCTGGAGATCATTGCCTCGAAGAAGAAGGGCAAGAAGGGTCCGACCAAGGCAAAGGCCAAGGCCGAGCAACCGCCCAGCAACGTGATCAACATCATGGATGCGCTGCGCAAGAGCATCGGCTCGGAGGCCGGAAAGCGGAAATAGGTGGGGGACTAAGGCAGTACAATGAAGGTCATTCCCCGCGATCCTGCTTTCGGCAGCACCCGCCGATGACCCGCGATTTCCCCCTGCCACTCGATACGCCGCCGATGGAAGCCAAGGCGGCTGATGCGATTCCCGAAGGAGATGGATGGCAATACGAGCGCAAATGGGATGGTTTTCGCTGCCTGGCATTCCGGCAGGATGACGCGGTGGAGTTGCGCGCAAAGTCGGGCAAGCCGCTCGGACGGTATTTTCCCGAACTCGTCGCGACATTGAAGGAACTGCCGTCGGCCCGTTTTGTCGTCGACGGTGAAATCGTCATCTCGGTCGACGGCAAGCCGTCGTTCGACGCGCTCCAGATGCGGCTTCATCCGGCCGAGAGCAGGATCCGCAAGCTGTCCGCGGAAACCCCGGCGCACATCGTCCTGTTCGACATGCTCTGCGACGAGCACGGAACCGTTCTGTCGGCCCGGACACTGGAAGAACGGCGAGCGATCCTTGAGACTTTCGTTGCTTCGGCAGAGCGCAAGAACATTGTTCTCTCGCACTGCACGCGCGATGTGAAGGAAGCACGCTCCTGGTTAGGGGATGCCGGACATGGCGAGACGGACGGCGTGGTCGCCAAGCGGCTGGACGATCCATACCAGCCGGGCGTGCGCGCTATGGTGAAGGTAAAGCGGCTGCGGTCGGCCGATTGTGTGGTCGGCGGCTTTCGCTATCTCAGCAGCAGCCCGCAGGTCGGTTCATTGCTGCTGGGATTGTACAACGAGGCCGGCAAGCTCGATCACGTCGGCTTCACCTCGACCATTGCCAAGGACGACAGGGCCGAACTTACCCGCAAACTCGAAGCCATGCGCGAACCGCCGGGCTTTACCGGGAAGGCACCGGGCGGGCCGAGCCGCTGGAGCACCGAGCGCAGCGGCGACTGGGAGCCGGTCCGGCCCGAATTGGTGGTAGAAGTACGCTTCGATCACGTCACCGGCGACCGTTTCCGGCATGGCACCAAGTTCATGCGCTGGCGGCCCGACAAGGCTCCGGAACAATGCACGTTTGAGCAGATCGCCTGATTATTCCGATGCATGCACTTCGTAATGCCGTCCTCAAGCCGCTTTCTCTCGCCGGTTTGCACGGTCCTCGATCGGCACTGCGGCGGCACGGAAATCCTGCCAGGGATCCGACGATAGCGAGGCAAGCCGGGTCGGCGTGTTCTCGACGGTAAAATAGGCCGGTCCGATGCCGGGGCCGAGCTCGTCCCAGGCAAGCGGCATCGACACCGCCGCACCGGGTCGTGCTCTCGTCGAATAGGGTGCGACTGCGGTCGCACCGCGCTGGTTGCGCAGATAGTCGACGAGGATTTTTCCGCGCCGTTTGGATTTGGTGATGGTCGAGACGTAGCGGCCGGGGCTGTCGGCGGCCATGGAGTCGGCTATCGCCTTGGTAAAGGCTTTCGCCGCCGGCCACTCGGCCTTCGGCTTCAATGGCGCCACGACGTGCAGACCCTTGCCGCCGGATGTCTTGATGAAGGGGACCAGTCCTGCATCCTTCAGCCGGTCGCGGGTCTCGACGGCGGCCGCGATCACCGCCTCCCAGCTCACGTCCTCGCCGGGATCGAGGTCCATGATGATCGTGTCCGGACGCTCCCAATCGCTCACCATCGAACCCCAGGGGTGGATCTCCAGCGCCGCCGACTGGACGAGACCGATCAGCCCATCGAGATCATTGATGCTGATCAGCCGCTCGTCGGGCGGATCCTTGGGGTCGTGGACCAGCACGATGTTGGGGTTGAGGCCCTTCCAGGCATGCTTCTGGAAGAACTGCTCGCCCGAAATACCGCTGGGGCATCGCAGCAACGCCAGCGCGCGGCCAACGAGATAGGGCGACGCATAGCGCCAGACCTCGGTATAATAGTCGGCGAGACCTTCCTTGGTCACGCCCTGGTCCGGCCAGTAGAGGCGATCGGGATGGGTGAGCTTGACGGTCCGGCGCTGAGGTTTCGCTGCTGCCTTGGTCTTCGGTGTTTCGCGCACGATCTCTTCCGCCGGCTTGTCTTCGCGCAACCCGCGAAATGAGGCGTGGCGCAGATTGCCGTCGGCGGTCCAGGCGCGGAACTCGATTTCAGCGACGAGTTCCGGCCTGACATAACGGACTTGCCGAGTCTCCTCTGCGCTCAGCCGCTCGTCGAACGGGCTCGATGGAATGCGTATCCGCTCGAGCTTCTTGAAGAGGCCCTCGGCGACGGCTGCCGTGTAGCCGGTGCCGACGCGCCCGACATGATGAAGCTTGCCGTCGTCATAGACACCCAGGACAAGCGAACCGATCGCATTGCGCGAGGTTGTCGAGGGAACATAGCCGGCCACGACAAATTCCTGCCGCGCCGAGCATTTCGACTTCACCCAGTTCTTGCTGCGGCCGGCGCGGTAAGGCGCATCGCGAAGCTTGGAGACAACGCCTTCCAGGCTCAGCCGGCAGGCATGTCGCAGCACCAGGGGGCCATCCTCCTCAAAATGTCCGCTGTAGCTGATGATGCCGCTGCCACTGCCGATGATCTTTTCCAGCAATTCCTTGCGCTGGATCGACGCAACGTCGCGCAGATCGTATCCATCGAGATGGAGCAGATCGAAAACGTACAGGCGAAAGCGGTCACTGCGGCCCTCGCTGAGATCGGCTTGCAGCTCGGAGAAATCCGACGCGCCGGCGGATGTCTCGACCACGAGTTCACCATCAATCAGCGCCGTCCCGACAGGGAGATCGGCCAGCGCCGAAACGATCGCCTTTCCGAATTTCTTCGTCCAGTCGAGACCGCTCCGCGTCAACAGCTTGACGCGGCCGGCTTCAACCCTGGCCTGCAGCCGGTACCCGTCGAATTTGATCTCGTGCAGCCAGCGTTGGCCGGACGGCGCTGACGAGACCAGGGTCGCCAGCGTCGGCTCGACGAAATCGGGGAGCGCTGCCTTCTTGGCGCCCTTGATCTTTGACGGTTCGGGAACGCTTACGGTGACAGGCTGCTCTTCCGGTGGAGCGGGCCCCGTGCGGCCGCCGCGGCGCTTGCGAATGCGTCCCGTCTTGGACGACCAGCCGGGCTCTTCGCCGGCGACATCCTCGATCTTGCGGCCGGTCGCAATGGATTCCGGCCGCTCGTCCAGAATGTCGGGGTCGTCTTCCGTGCGCGCGGCGTCATCGTCACCCTTGATCAGCAGCCAGTTCTCGCGCTTCTCCCGCGGCTTTCCGGCCATCCTGACAAGGTGCCAGCGGCCACCCAGCTTCTCGCCGTGAAGTTCGAAGTCGAGATGGCCTTTCGCATAGCCGCGACGCGCGTCGCCGATCGGCGTCCAGGTGCCTCTGTCCCACAGGATGACGGTGCCGCCGCCATATTCGCCCTTTCGGATGGTGCCTTCGAAACCGCCATATTCCAAAGGATGGTCCTCGACATGGACGGCAAGGCGCTTCTCGCCGGGGATCAGGCTCGGCCCTTTTGTCACGGCCCAACTCTTCAGGACGCCGTCCATTTCCAAACGAAAATCATAATGAAGCCGCCTCGCATCATGCTTCTGTATGACGAAGCTGTTCCCCGTCTTGGGCGCCCTGCGGCCCTGCGGCTCCGGGGTGACGGAAAAATCGCGCTTCTTGCGGTAGGTCTCGAGCGCCATCGGTCAGCCGGCCTTCCGATGCGGCGCTTTCTCCTTCGGCTTCGCGTGGCGCGCCGGCTTTGATTTTGCCGCGGGCTTTCTTGTCGAGGGCTGCTTTCCGCCAACGCCGGCACTCTGGCGCAGCGCATCCATAAGATCGACGACCTTCTCTCGCTTGGCCGGTTTCGGAATTGCGATCTTCTTGCCTTCGAGCTTTGCCTTCACAAGCTCGGCCAGAGCCGCCTCATAACGGTCGTCGAATTTGGTCGGATCGAATTTGCCCTTCTTGGTCTTGATGATGTGTTCGGCCAGTTCGAGCATCTCGCCCTCGATCTTCACATCGGGGATGTTGTCGAAGGCCTCCTCCGCCGATCGCACCTCGTAATCGAAGTTCAGCGTCGTTGCGACCAGCCCTTCGTCATAAGCGCGGATGAGCAGGGTCCGGACGCGCCGGAACAGGACGGTCTGGGCGATCGCCGCGACTTTCTTCCTGCGCATGCCTTCGCGGATCAGCCCAAACGCTTCCTCCGCGTGTTTGTCCGGCGGGGCGAGGTAATATGGCTTGTCGAAATACACATCGTCGACATTGGAACAGCCGATGAAGGCCGAGACCGACAGCGTCTTGTCGCTCTCGGGGACAGCGGCTGCGACCTCATCGGGTTCGAGCACGACGTACTCACCCGAGCTGATCTCATAGCCTTTGACCTGATCGTCCTTCTCGACCGGCTTGCCGCTATCGCTGTCGACGAAGGCGCGATGCACCCTATGGCCCGTGGCGCGGTTTACCGTGTGGAAGGCGATCCGCTCCGAGGTCGAGGCGGCCGTATAGAGCGCTACCGGGCAGCTGAGTTCTCCAATTTTCAGGAAGCCCTTCCAATTTGCTCTCGGCGCCAAGACAATAGCCTCACTGTCACAAGCATTTGCACTGGAAATGCAACGTGGCGGCGCGTGGATTTGTTCCTTTGGCGGACGACAGGAGTACCCCGGGTCTCACCCCGACCGGCTCTGCTCGACCAAATGGTAATTATACCGATCTCGAATGAACGCGTTGAAGAACCGGCCTTTTGACGAGGCTTTGCGGAATGCAGCGTAGGTCTGCGGCGGCACGTCGTCGTAATCGTAGCGATTTCCGCTTGGGACAAACCATACGGAGAGGGTCCTCGTCGCCGGATCGTAATTCATGCTTTGAATCGCAGTTGAAGGCATTTCCCAACACTCGACGCGTCTGGGCAATAACCCACCCCGGCAAGCCAGGTTCCGTCTCGCCCGAGATATGGAGGCGGTGATCCGGCCGGCTCGGCGCGGTCGTGTCCCACCGCGTGGTGTAGGTCGGCGGCAGCGAAGCCGCTCGCGAGCGCGCCCTCAACAGCGCTGTAGCGA
>NZ_JBVVQD010000053.1:0-26528 GCF_055811755.1 Mesorhizobium sp. WSM4840 | reverse complement strand
GATGTCAGCTGCTTTCGTTCGAGCAGCACGATGTCGGTCCAGCCGAGCTTGGCCAGATGGTAGGCGACCGAGCAGCCTGAGACGCCGCCGCCAATGACAACGGCGCGAGCTTTGGACGGAATAATCAAGCGGTCTTACTCCCGTTACCAGACCAATCTATGTCGGATAAGCCTATGCCAGTCCGAGCAACTACACCGGCTGCCGATGCACACTTCGGCTCGCATGTCAGCCCGTTGTGCGACATTCAGGTCAGCGATCTCGTGACCATCCAATCCTGTAAACACATCCTGTTTGCCTGCCTTCGACACTTTTGACGTAACCAAGCACCACGTCGGTGGTCGCGACGGCCTTCGAACCCTGGAAGTAAGGACTGTAGAGCCGAGAGGACTCCTCGAGCATAGTCGGACTTACCAGATTGATCCGACGATCTTGGCGAAGCTCAATTGCAGCACTTCGGACAAATCCCTCGAGCGCGCCATTGACCATCGCGGATGATGTTCCGAGCGATATCGGATCGTCGTTCGTTGGACCGGAGGTCAACGTGAACGATCCTTCCTCACGAAGGAGTCTAAGCCCAAGTCTGACAAGGTTCACCTGCCCCATGAGTTTGCTTTGCAAGCCGATTGCGTATTGCTCGATGGTGAAGTCCGCGAGCGGGGCGAAATGAACCGCGCCCGCTGTGCATATCAGAGCATCGAACTCGCCGATCTGGCTGAACATTCGACTTATGGACGAGGGATTGTCGATATCGACCTGGAAATCGCCGGCGCTTCGGCCGACAGCGATGAGATCATGGCGCCTGGCGAGTTCGGCCGACACGGCCTTGCCGATCACGCCACTCGCACCAACATGAACGATTCTCACGAAGCACTCGCCTCTCTGCGCCTTACACGCCTAACGGTTCCAGCGAACGGCGAAGCTGCGCTTCCTGATCTGCGGAGAGCTTTCTCAATGGGCTGCGAACATTACCTGTTCCGTAGCCGCGCAGTTGCGCCGCTCGAAGTACCGACGGCGTATAGGGAGACCTCCAGATAAAGAGCAACGAGGGCAACATGCGCTGCCAGAGCGTTAGCGCCTGTTCGTATTCCTTGCGGTCCACCAATCTATATAGCTCGACCGCTTCAGAAGGCATGTAATTCGCACCACCCCATATGACGCCGCGGGCCCCGGCCATCAAAGCGTAGAGCGTGGTGGTGTCGCAGCCATTGAGCACCGTTCCGCTTGTCTGCAGGTACTCCTGATGGACAGTAAAGTCCCCTGCGCTGTCCTTGATGTAGTTAAAGTTCTTCAACTGGCTCAGGCGCTCAAACAGCTGTGGTGAAACCGAAATGCCGGTGGCCTGTGGGATGTTGTAGCCGACCAGGTCGACACCTAATTCAGCGTCGATTGCTTTGTAAAAGTCGAAGATTCCCTGCTCATCACTCGGACCCTCCAGGTAGGGTGGCAGAACCATCAATGCGTCGGCGCCGACGGACTCCGCGTGACGCGACCTTCTGATGACTTCGTCCATATTCAAAGCGGAGGTCTGGCAAATGACGTTGCAGCGACCAGCTATTCGCTTTGCGCCTACTTCGTAGAGGCGGTTGCACTCGGCCTCGGTAAGATAGGGGTGTTGCCCGGTGCCTGCGCCAAGCACCAGCCCGTGAACGCCCGCGGCGACGTACTTCTCGATCAGATCCTCGAAAATCGAGTAGTTGATCGCACCATTCTCATCGAACGGTGTCTGCATTGCTAGATTTATGCCCTTCAGGTCCGCCATGATCTCTCTCGTTGTATCTAGACTTCAGCGCCGGCCTGTCGGAAACGGACCGCGGTTACGATGCGAACGCCCATCGCTGTGACAGGCTTGGGATAAGGCTTGCTGGGACTTGCTCGCGTCTTCAGTATGTCGACCACCGGCGATGATCGCCCTGACGCCAGATCCGCCACGGCCTTGCCGAAGGCTGCTCCTCGCGCGACGCCTGTTCCGTTGCAGAATGCGGCGCCGTAGACCTTCTCCGCCAACTCGCCGAAGACCATTCCGCCATTTTGCGCGAGCGTAAGAAGGCCGCCCCAGCTGGCCTCGAAGCCGATCGGCGAGAGCTCCGGCCACCGCCGATCGAACGCGATCTGCTGCTGCACCCGAGCCCTCATCACGTCGTGCGTGGTGGTCTTGAAGTCAGTCGCATAGGAATAGACGTTGCGAAGGAACAGCCGGTTGTCGATCGTGCGACGAACCGTCGTGCCGAAGCTGTTGGCTGGAATAAGTCCGTAGGCTTTCTTATTTCCCACCCGCGAGAGCTCGCGCTCGGTGAGCTGTCGTGTCATGCTTGCAAAAGTGTACAGGGGTATGGCGCGGTTGTCGAAGAAGCCAAACTTCGTCAGATAGCCTGACGCGCAGATGATGACCTTCGAAGCCCTAATTGTTCCGGCGGGCGTCTCGCAGATGTGCTTCGGCGCACCGAACTGCACCGCCACGATGGGGGTGTTTTCGTGAACGGTGACGTTCGCGGGCAGGTTTCTTGTCGCGTTCTTGAGATACTTCGCAGGCTGGACCAATACGGTGCCGGGATGATGCAAGGCTTTGATATAGTGCTTGCTGCCGGTGATCGCCTGGATTTCGGGGGTCTCGACCCAGCTGTAATTCTGCCCAAGCTTATCCAGCGCCTTCGAAAAGCGGTGCAGGTCCTCCACCCCGTGAGCGGTGGCCGCGCTGTGGTATTTTCCTTGCGCGTCCCAGTCGCAATCGACCCCATACTCCTCGACGGCGCTTCGGATGTAGGCAATGCCGTCCAGGTTAACGAACAGCTCTTCCTTGTTCCCCTTGATGTCTTCGACGAAATCGCGTTTCCGAGGATTGTGCGCGAGATCGATGACGAAACCCATGCACCGTCCGGATGCATTGTTCCCAATGCGGCCGGCGTCTACGAGGACAACCGAAGACTGCGGGTTGAGTTCGGCAAATCGACGGGCCGCGTGCAGCCCCATCCAGCCGCCGCCAATCACCAGGCAGTCACACGCAACGTCGCCTTCTTGCGGCACCAGCGCCAACTCCGGCCCTGCCGCAGTGTACCAGCCGGACATAGTCGGTTCGGGGTGGGGCGGCTGAACGACTTTGCGCTCTTTGGTCGTTGTTTGGTTGAACGAATTCACTGCCAACTCGCTGAGTTAAGCGGCCGGTGAAGATGCTTGGCTACGATCCGCGGTCGCGTTAGTTTCCTGTTTGAATAGACCACCTGGCGGGTGTCTCGTAGACGGAAAAGATAGCGTCTGATATAGATCTGCTTCATGTCAAAGCTTCGCAGCCTGGTGCCCTCGACGCATTCGCTTTTTGTCTTCGAAGCGGCTGCCCGAACCCAAAGTTTCAAAAGCGCAGCCAGCGAGCTCAGCGTGACGCAACCGAGTGTCTCGCACTCGATCAAGATGTTCGAGAAGCATTGCGGGACCGCGCTCTTTGCCCGTGACAATCGAGGAGTGCAGCTGACGGAGGCTGGCAGGCAGCTCTACGATGAGGTGCGCACTAGCTTCCGCCGTCTGGAACAGCGGCTTGAGACCATTTCCGATCGCGGAACGAAGTACGTCACTTTTGCTGCGTCAACATCCCTCGCGGCACATTGGCTTGCGCCTCAGCTCTATCATTTCCAGGAAGAGCATCCGGACGTTAAGATCAAGGTGGTCGGCACCGATCGGGACATCGAACCCGATCACGAAGTAGACGTCACCGTATGGGTGCGGCCACGGGATTTTGATAGGGCCAACAGCTGGTTCGTATGCGACGAGATCATTTTCCCCGTCTGCTCCCCCGCATATCTTCTGGCGCACCCCGCTCCAAAGAGCGTCGATGAGCTGGTTCGACACCAGCTCATTCATTCGTCCGATGCCTTTCGCAAGCGAATGAGCTGGCCCGAATGGGTCGAGCTTGCAGGCGGAGATGCCAGCGAGACCAAACCGAACATTGTATTCAACGACTATCAGCTGGCGCTTCAGGCAGCTCTTGCAGGCGAAGGAATCTCGCTGGGATGGTCCCTGACCGCCCAACACCTGCTTAACAACCGCCTGCTGGTTCGGCCCATCGCGACTGAGATCAAGACCGACCGCGCCTTCTTCCTCTTGTCCAATGATGACGCAGGCAAAAACAAGAGGTGCAAGGTTCTGGTGGACTGGTTCCTCGCTCAGTCGAAGGAATTGCGCCCTTAGACTAGACGGCTACCGGTCAACGCTCCCTCGGTTCTTATACCCACCTCCGCGTCGCTTTTCGGGCTGTCCTTAACAGGTAGCGAGTGACTGCGCTGTCGACCCAGATATAAACTGAATTTAACGCCAGCGAAACCTTTTGCGAATTCTCAGGATGTTTGTTCGCCCCTATCATCAACGTCAATGAGCAGGCCCGCATTCCGTACGCGGACCGAGGAAAGTTCTTTTGACGGCGACCTTTTGCGCCCCTCTGGGAAAACGCGATGATGGACACTGATACCCCCGTAATCCGACGCCGCGGAGGACGCGCGTCGGTCGTAGCCGCCCGGGAAACAGAGAAGAGGCCCCGCGTCTCGACCATCAAGTACGGCATTCGGCCTGTGGAGGCCGTCACCGCCGAGCAGCTTGAGCGCATTCACCAGGCTTCGTTGGCGATCCTGCGCGAGATCGGAATCGAATTCCGGGATGAAACGGCGATTCGGCAATGGAAGGAGGCTGGCGCCGATGTCCAAGACCAACGTGTGCGCCTCGATGGCGAGATGCTGATGCATCTGATCTCGAAGGCCCCATCCCGCTTTGAGATGACGTCTCGCGATCCGTCGCAGCGTTTCGAGATCGCGCCAGACACAATGACCTTCGGCGCCATGCAAGGCGCGCCAAACGTCCGGGACCTTCAGGGTGTGCGACGCGCATCCACGATCGAGGATCTGCGGAACATGAACCGGCTGACCCAGATGCTGCCCGGGTTCCATATCGCCGGCGGGTTCACCTGTGAGCCGACCGACATCGCCGTTCCATGGCGCCATCTGCACATCAACCATTCGAGCCTGGCGGAAACGAACATGCCCTTCTTCGGTCTGACGACCGGGAAGCAGCGAGCCGAGGACTCGATCGCCATGGGGCAGATCGTCCACGGCAAGGCCTTTATGGATCAGAACGCGGTGATGCTCGGTCACGTCTCAGGAAACTCGCCGCTGGTCTGGGATTCGACCATGCTGGAAGGGCTCCGCGCTTTCGTTGAGGCGAACCAGGTCGTCCTGCTGTCGCCTTTTGTGCTCGGCGCTGCAAACACTCCAGCCGACATCCCGGCCACAATTGCCCAGTTGAACGCCGAGGCGCTCGCAGCGCTCGCCTACACCCAGCTGGTCAGGCCCGGCGCCAAAATGATCTATGGACAATATTCAGTCTCGGTGTCGATGCGCAGCGGCGCTCCGATGTCCGGCATGCCCGAAGTCACTCTGATCAACGCCGTCATCGGCCAACTGGCAAGGCGGTATGGCTTGCCGTGGCGAACGACTGCATCCCAGTCGTCCGCCAAGACGTTTGATGCTCAGTCCGGATACGAGTCGGCGATCGCTTACATGTCGGGAGCGAGCGCATGCGCGAATCTGATGATGCATGCGGGCGGCTGGGATGAGGCCGGCCTCGTATGCTGCATGGCGAAGTTTGTTGCCGATGCTGAACAGAACCTGCTGATTGAAAAATACGCGCAGGGGATTTCGTTCGAGCATTTCGACGAGGCTCTCAGGGCCGTGCGGCGCATCGGCCCGGGCGGCCACTATCTCGGAGATTCCTTCACGCTCAAGCGCTTCAAGGACGCATTCTTCGCGCCGGAGATCCTCGACTACCTCAGCTACGAGCAGTGGAAGGTCAAAGGCTCTAAGGACATGGCGCAGCGCTGCCGTGAGAAGGCGAAATCGATCATCGCGAGTTACGAGCAGCCGCCGATGGATCCAGCCGTGCGCGAGGAACTCGATGCATTCGTGGCGCAACGCCAGGAGGAAATTTCGCCAAGCATCGCCTAGGCCGCGGCCACGAACCCATGAGATCAAAGAATGAGATCAACGAACGGGAACACTAACAAGGGAGAAGAAAATGGGACTTTTCAAAAGCAATGGGAATCGCGTTCCGGCTTCCATCGAAAAGATGGCGAGCGACGTCAAAGCAGGACAAATGGACCGGCGCGAGTTTCTCGCGCTTGCAAGCACGTTCGGCGCCTCGGCCGCGATGGCCTACGGCCTGATCGGCGTAGCATTGCCGCAGCCAGCACGTGCCGCTGAGGCTAAGAAGGGCGGAACCCTGCGCGTGTCCATGCCCGTCAAGGCGCAGAAAGATCCACGTACCTATGACTGGGTGGAACTTGCCAATATTTCCCGTTGTTGGCTCGAGCCGCTGGTTCGCTACACACACGAATTCACGTTTGAACCTGTCCTGCTGGAAAGCTGGGAGGTCAATGACAATGCCACCGAGTATGTCTTCCATATCCGGGAGGGCGTTACCTGGAACAATGGCGACGCTTTCGACGCCGATGACGTGATCTTCAACATTACCCGCTGGTGCGAGAAGGGTGTCTCCGGCAATTCCATGGGCGCTCGCGTCGGTGGACTGATCGATGCCAAGACCGGCAAGGCGAGAGATGGAGCAATCGTCAAGGTCGATGATCATACGGTCAAGCTCCTGCTGAGTGAGCCAGACATCGCCATCATCGCCAACTGCACGGACTACCCCGGATTGATCGTTCATCGCAGTTTCGATGCCGGCGGTGCTGACCCGGTCGCAAAGCCGATCGGAACGGGGGCATTCGAACTGGTATCCTACTCGGTCGGCAGCAAGGCTGAGGTCAAGCGCCGCGAGAATGGCAAGTGGTGGGGCGGCGAAGCCCTGCTCGATGGCGTGCAATTCATCGACTACGGAACCGATTTCCAGGCGACAGTCTCCGCCTTCGACTCCGGCGAGATCGACGTCAATCTGGAGACACCAGCTGATTTCATCGACATTTTGGACAAGATGGACGTGGTCAAATCGGAGGTCGCTACCGCAACCACTCTGGTGTGTCGCACCAACACGGGCCACAAGCCGTATGACGACAAGAAGGTGCGCAACGCACTTCAGATGGCGGTCGACAATAACGCGGTGCTTAAGCTGGGATACGCAGGGCGCGGAACGGTCGGCGAAAACCATCACGTCAGCCCGATCCACCCGGAGTACTACCCTCTTCCCAAGAAGAGTCGAGACTTGGATGGTGCCAAGAAGCTCATAACTGCGTCGGGACATGCTGACTTCGAGCATGAGCTTATTTCGATCGACGAGGACTGGCAGAAGAATACTGGTGACGCCATTGCGGCGCAGCTGCGTGAGGCCGGCTTCAAGGTCAAGCGCACCGTGCTTCCGGGTTCGACTTTCTGGAACGACTGGGCGAAGTATCCCTATTCACTGACCGTTTGGTACATGCGGCCGCTCGGGGTTCAGGTCCTTGCGCTGGCTTATCGCACTGGCGAGGCGTGGAATGAGACTGCCTACGCAAACCCCGACTTCGATGCCAAACTCAAGAAGGCGTTCTCGGTAAGCGACGCCGCCAAGCGCAAGGAATTGATGAAGGACATCGAAGACGTGCTGCAGGATTCTGGGGTCATCATCCAGCCGTTCTGGCAAAGCCTCTTTGGTCACATGAACAAAAAAGTTCAGAACTATGCAATCCACCAGACTTTCCAGATGGATTTGCAGAAAGTCTGGCTGGCAGCCTAGTCGACTCCCAAGGCTCCAACCGGAAGCCTGGTCGGTGCCCCATCGAGCATGGGGTACCGACCTCCTTTGAACTATGCACGAGGCGACCCGACATGGCCGACGACGAGATCATCCTTTCGGAGCTTTCCGACGACGAGTTGGTGCAGCAGATGCACGACGACCTCTATGACGGGCTGAAGGAAGAGATCGAGGAAGGCACCAATATCCTCCTGGAGCGCGGCTGGCAGCCCTACACCGTGCTCACCGAGGCTCTGGTTGAAGGCATGCGCATCGTCGGCGAGGATTTCCGCGACGGCATCCTGTTCGTACCGGAAGTGCTTCTGTCCGCCAACGCCATGAAAGCCGGCATGTTCATCCTGCGACCGCTGCTCGTCGCCACCGGCGCGCCGAAGCAGGGCAAAATGGTGATCGGCACCGTCAAGGGCGACATCCATGACATCGGCAAGAACCTCGTCGGCATGATGATGGAAGGCGCCGGCTTCGACGTCATCGATCTCGGCATCAACAATGCGGTCGAGAAATATATGGCAGCGATTGAGGAGCATAAGCCAGACATCGTCGGCATGTCGGCGCTTTTGACCACGACCATGCCCTACATGAAGGTCGTCATCGACACGATGAAGGAAAAGGGCATCCGCGACGACTACGTCGTGCTGGTCGGCGGCGCGCCATTGAACGAGGAATTCGGCAAGGCCGTCGGCGCCGATGCCTATTGCCGCGATGCGGCTGTGGCGGTCGAAACTGCCAAGGACTTCATGAAACGCAAGCACAACACGCGCAGTTGATGGCGGCGGCGCCCATCCTGCAAGACGCTGGTGCCAACGCCCCGCTCGATGTTGATCACCGTCAACGAGGATGTATGACCTTATGAATGCGCCATTTTCAGCGGGAGACCGTTCGCGGATCGTCGGATGGAATCCCAGCCGGGAGGTGATCGACACTGAAGACGTGTACCGACTGGTCATTCTTGCACTTCCGGGATTTTCCCAGCTCGGCCTTTCATCCTTCGTGGATCCGCTTCGCCTTGCCAATTCCATCTCCGGCCGATCCTGCTTCGACTGGACGATCGCGAGCCCGGATGGCCAGCCGGTTGAATGCGCCAGCGGGTTCATCTTTTCGGTCGGCAGTGATTTTTCCGGCACTGGAGAATGCATTCAGTCCGGCAAGGGACCAAGCATGGTCATCGTCTGCGCTGGCGAACGGGTCCAAAAGCAGATGTCGACTTCCCTCACGAAGATTCTTCGGCTTTGCAAGCGGCACGGGGTTCCAATCGCGGCGTTGGGTACTGCGACATGGCTGCTGGCGGAAAGCGGGTTACTCGATGATACCGCTTGCACAATCCATTGGGACAAGAGGGCCGCCCTGTCTGAAAAGTTTGGCCGCCTCCAGGTTACCGACCAACTGTTCGTTCGCGATCCTCACCTCCTGACTTGCGCAGGAGAATTTGCGTCCTTCGACCTCGTTATGGAGCTGATCAGCGAGCGCCTTGGCAGAGACACGGCATTGGCTGTGTGTCGACATACGACTGCCGGGCATTGGCGCCCCGCTTCAGATAAACAATCGACCGTCAACGCTGGTGAAACCGGTATCTGCAAGTCGCTGGCAGACGTCATTCGAATCATGGAGGAGCATATTGAGGACCCACTGCCGCTCCGCTACATCGCAAAATGCGTCGGCCGCTCGCAGCGTCAGATCGAACGGCTTTTCCAGCGGTCGATTACGTCGTCTCCCATGCGATTCTACCTGCATTTGAGACTTAGCCGGGCCAAGCGTCTCATTGAACAGACAGAATTGCCCATGGTCGAGATCGCAATCGCATGCGGTTTCGCGTCGGCCTCGCATTTTTCGAAATGCTTCCGCCAGGCCTTCGGCGCCAATCCAAGTGCCTGTCGAGGCTGATGGCTCACAATTCCCAGATGAATTGATCTTACGCCGGGCAATATTTTTCCCGCCTTCCGCAGCTCGGAGCCCCGAGCCAAATTCCAGCAATCCGGCGGTACACCGAGACATCTTCAGCAGCAGATACCATCAAAAATGTCCTCGTTTTCGATCGTGAACAACAAAATTGATCCGACGCGCCGGGCAATGGCGCTGAAGCCGGATGGAACCATAGACGAAAACGATCGGGTGGAGATCGGACCGACAGATGTCGCCTTCGCCGAGTGGGCAGCCTTGGGCCTCACGCCTCCCAACCTGGAACGGATGAGGAAAACCCGTCTGGCCCGCATCGTGCAACAGCTGCGCCAACGGGACTACGCCGGCGTGCTGTGCTACGATCCACTGAACATCCGATATGCAACTGACTCCTCGAACATGCATATTTGGATCACGCACAATCCATCACGTGCTGTTTTTGTTTCAGCCGATGGATACGTTGTCCTTTGGGACTTCCACCGCTGCGGCCACCTTTCGGAGCATCTACCATTGGTGAACGAGATTCGCACGGACGGTGCGGGTTTTTACTACTTTGTGGCTGGCGACCAGGAGGAAGCCGTTGCCAAGGGTTTTGCAGGGCAAATTGATGAGCTGTTGCGAACGCATGGAGGCAGGAACCGCCGACTTGCAGTTGACAAGATTGAGATTCCCGGCTTGCGCGCACTGGACGCCGCCGGCATCGAAATCTGCAACGGCATGCAACTCATGGAGCATGCAAGGGCTGTAAAGGGCATCGACGAGACCAATGCCATGCGCTGCGCTCTTGCAACATGCGAGATCGCAGTCGCAAAAATGCGCGAGGTTTTGCAACCAGGCATTGCAGAAACCGAATTGTGGTCGGTTCTCCATGCTGAAAACATCGCGCGCGGAGGCGAATGGATCGAGACGCGAATCTTGACTTCTGGCCCGAGGACAAATCCTTGGATGCAGGAAGCAGGGCCGCGAAGGATAGGGTCAGGAGATCTGGTTGCCTTCGATACCGATATGGTGGGACCATACGGTATGTGCGCAGACTTTTCGCGAACTTGGTTTTGCGGCGATGGGCGCCCAAGCGATGAACAACGCAGACTTCATGCCATAGCTCTGGAGCACGTAACGACCAACATGGACCTCTTGCGGCCAGGTATCTCCTTCACTGAACTCACCAAGCGCGGCCACAAACTACCTGAAGAATTCGTTGATCAACGATACGGTGTAATGATGCATGGTATCGGTCTGTGTGACGAATATCCTGCAATCTATTACCCCGAAGATTTTATTCCTGGGGCGTTCGACTACATCCTCGAGCCAGGCATGACATTGTGCGTCGAAGCTTACATTGGTGCCGTCGGGGGCCGTGAAGGCGTAAAACTCGAAGAGCAGGTCCTGATAACAGAGGGCGGCTGTGAGAAGCTCACGAGGTGTCCTTTCGACGCCGCGTTAATGAGTTGAGCCGCTGTCCTTGAGCCAGAGAGGGCGGACGCGGTTAGGCTAAGATTTGGAATCCCCCGGCGCAACCACAAGGTTAGTGACTTAGCTTGAAACCGCCGCCCTGAATTTGGTGGGCGGTTGGCCATAGGTCTGACGGAAGAGCCTCGAGAAATGCGAGGCGTTCTCAAACCCGACCTCGACGGCGATCTCGATCATCGGAGCACGGGTCTGCATCAGGAGGTGCTTCGCCCGCTCCAGACGCACCCTTGTGTAAACAATCGCCGGAGAGCTGTTTGTCTTCTCCATGAAGAGGCGCTCGAGTTGCCTTCGGGACAGTCCTACCAAGGCAGCCACCTTGGGAATGGAGATCGTATTCTCGATGTGATTCTCCATGATGATGAGCGCCGCCTTGAGCCGAGGATCCTGGCACTCGATGAAGGTCGGGCTGTGCGGCTGGATGTCGGACGGCGCGCGCGCCCTCTCGATCTGCAACACTTCGAGGGCGTTTCTCTCTGCCTCTCTACCAATATGGCGTCTAACGATTGACGCCGCCATGTCTGCTGCGCTGCTGCCCCCAGCACATGATCCCCTGGTGCGATCAAGATTGAACAGACGGTCCGCCCTGACCTCGTGATCCGGGAAACGCTCGCGGAAAGCCTGATAGTGCAGCCAGCTGACGCAGGTCGTGTGGTACTTCATCAGGCCAGCCTCGGCCAGGATGAACGTTCCCGTGCAGACCCCGATCAAGGGGACCTTGCTAGCGGCGACTCGCTTCAGGTAGCTGACCGTCTCGCTGTCGACTGGAAATTCACTGTTCAGCAGCCCACCCACGACCACGATGTAGTTGAACTCGGCCGGGTCAACGAAATCCGAGGTCGGCGCGACCTGGACGCCGCAACTGGAGGTGATCAGGTTTCGGGTGCTCGCCAGGAGCTGCCAATCGGCCAAAATCCTGCCGGATTTGTCGGTTTCGTCGCTCGCCAATCTGAGCGTGTCGACGAACAGCGCGAACGCGGAAAGGGTGAACGAACGAGCCAGCACAAAGCCGATCTTCAATCGGCTGAGCCCGGGCGCTTCTTGTGCTGATTTCATGACCGGCGGCCTATGTCATTGGGTAACAGCGCCATCGCTTCGATCCTGCTCATTCTTATCAGACTTGGAAACCGGGGCAGCCGGTACTCGTGGAGGCAGAATACTTCCTCGCCGCAAGTTTCACCGTTAGGCGGCCTCTCTCGTTGCCAGATCGTCGATGGCCATCCGAAGCGCCAGCATCTTTTGTGCTGGTAGAGCGCGCAGCGGACGGCGCGGTTTTCCAGCGTCGTACCCGGTGATCTTCGATGCAGCATAAACCGATTGCACATAGTCGCCCTGCCAAAGGAGCGACATGATGAACTCAAGGGGCTTCCATCGCTCGCGGACGAGCTGCCAGTCCTGGGCCTCCGCGGCTTCGACGACGCCGAGGCAGGATTTGGGCGCAATGTTTGCGCCTCCCCATATCAAGCCGCGAGCACCCGCGAAAAGAGCGTAAGGGACCAACGGGTCTGCGCCATTTATGACGGGAAGACCCGTGCGGATTAGGGACGCCTGCTTGGCGAGATCGCCGCTGCTGTCTTTGACTGTGTGGAAATTGGGGATCTCGCAGAGACGTTGAATAAGGCTTGGAGTGACCTCAACGCCTACGGCCTGAGGCACGTTATAGCCGATGATCGGAAGACCGCCGTTAGAGACTTCGGAATAGAAGGCCACGATGTCGTCGTGGTCGGTCGGCCCTTCGAAAAACGGCGGTAGGACCATTACACCATCCGCGCCACAGTCGGCGGCATGCTTGGTACGCTCTATGACCTCCTCGACGAGAAGCGCGGACGTCTGGACTATGATTTTTGCGCGGCCATTGATGATTCTGCTGCCCCGCTGCGCAAGCTCCTTGGATTCTTCCTTGGAAAGGTACACATGCATCCCAGTGCCGGAGCTAAGCACGAAGCCCTTTATCCCGGCAGCAAGGTAGCGTTCGACAAGTCCCCGCAAACGGGTCCAATCGATATGACCAGAGGCGTCAAACGGTGTTGTGATCGCCAGGTTCAAGCCGGGAAATGGAAAGTCAGACATCTTTTTTCTCAGGTCTCCAATGCTTCCAGCTTGGGGAATGCGAATGTCTTTGAATGCTAGCCGAGGCGGGTATGGTTTCGATGCTGGTGGCAGTGGCGGCCGGACGATTGCTCCGGGTCGGCTGGCATTCGCGTAACTCCTGTCCGACGTTGGACCGGGAAACGCCGCGTTCTCTATCGATCAACCATAAGATGCCACTGGAGAGCCAAAGCAGGATTCCTGCGGAACAACTCCCAGGCCAGGCCCGCTCGGAAGCCTGATGTGTCCTCCTTCAATGGACACTCCGTTCTTCTCGTCATAGTGGCCTTCGATATACGGTGCCGCGATCCACACGCCCTCGTTCAGGCGCGGACTGACGGTGGCACCGATTTGAACACAAGCGGCGGCGAGGATGTCGCCGCCCCACCCATCATCGCAAGTGTGGGGCATTGAACGTGCCTCGCAAAGATCACGCACCGTTGCCATTGCATGGAGACCACCAATGCGGGTCACCTTCATTCCGAAGCCGTCGCATACTCCCTCTCCAATCGCACGGATCACAGCGGAAAGGTCCTCTGTATTTTCGTCGAGATATACAGCGTGGTGCAGTTGATTGCGGATGGCCTTGATCTCTTCGAACGTATTGCAGGGCTGTTCCAAAATGAGCGGAACATCGAGGCACTCGCGACTGAGCCGCAGTGTGTCGCGGGCAGTCAGGGATCGGTTGGCATCGGCTGCGAGCCGGACGCAATCCCCGACACGCTCCCAGACCTTGCGCACCACGGCAATGTCGATCTCAACCGGTCGCCCGCCGATCTTGATCTGGAGGCGCGGATAGCCTTCCGCAACACGCTCCGCCGCAATACGCGCAACCTCATCGGGCTCGCCTATGCCCAACGCATAATATGACGGAACCCGTTCGGTCACGGCGCCGCCAAGAAGATCGGCGACGCGCATGCCAAACTGCTTGCCCATGATGTCGTATGCCGCCATATCCACGGCTGCCTTGGCATATCGGTGGCCATTCAGGAGGCCATCCATCCGGCGTCGAAGGGCTACTGGCTGAAGCGGGTCGGCTCCGATCAGTCCCTGAGCCATCTCGTCCAGTGCAGCACGGGCACCTTTTGCATGCTGCGGCTGGTAGGTCGTGCCCAAGGGGCAGGTTTCGCCCCAACCGATGAGACCATTGTCGATCACGACCTTAACGATCGTAGTATCGAGCGCATACACCTTGACGCCGCCCATCGTGTAGGGGCCGTTCTTGACCGGCAGATCATGCGCGAAGACGTGAACTTCCTTGATTTTCATGTCGTTCCAATCTGAAGGTAATATTTTTTGCGGGGCAAAACGTGCGAACGTCGGTTAGACAGTCGGCCCGGCAAGGTTAGTGATTTCGGTACGGCTATTCCTCACGCGCTCTCCACTCTTTCCAACGGAAATAGAGGTTCGCGCCAATCTCGGCGAAAGGCGATGGTACGAGCTTCGATGGTTGTGGTTCAGCCATGAAATGCGCGGAAATTTTCGAAGGCCGGTTCAACAACGTGTCGGCCGCGGCGATGCCGGTTAGCGTACTGCGCACAGTTCCCAGGCCGTTGCAGCAGCAAGCCGCGAAAAGGCCCGGCTCAAGTTCGCGCATCACCGAGACGCCGTTCCAGGTCAGGCAGAGGTGTCCAGCCCAACTGTATTCCATCGGAACATCGGCGATCGCGGGAAAGCGGTCGGCGAATTTTCGCCGATGAACCTTTGCCGCACGGGCGACCGCTGACTTCGACGGCACCATCCCAGGCAGATAGCTGGCGCAGGTCCGGGTGATGATGCGGTTTCCGCCCTGTGCCGTATCGATGCGTCTCATCGTCGTCCCCATCGGGTCGGACGGGGTAATGCCCCAACGAGGCTGCCCTCCCAGCCTGGAAAGGGCTCCAGCGTCGAGCTCGACAGTCATCGAGGCGTACAGGAAAACGTGCATGAGTCGCTTGCGTGCGAAGCCGAAGCTCTCCAGGTGCCCGTTGTTGGCAAGAATGACCTTCGCCGCGGCGACACGGCCATTGGGCGTTGTAAGTATCCAATCTTGGTTCACTCTTGCAAGCTTTGAGACAGGGGATCTCTCAAACACGAACACGCCGTCGCGTCGAAGGCCTACACCAAGCGACCGGATATACCCCGCCGGCTGGATCATCACTGTTCCGGGCGTGTAAAGGCCAGATGTGTAGTGGCGACTTCCCGTTACCTCTTGCATCGCCTTGCCATCGAGCATCTCGCTGGCTTCGCCCAATTCAGTGAGGTGTTTCGCATAACTTGCGTTGAGGTTGCGCGCTGTCTCGCTGGCTGCTCCGTTGATCTTGCCCGCTGGATCGAAATAGGCGGCGTCGATTCCATACTCTTCGACGCACTCCTTCGCGAAGGAAATGGCCGCGCGATTCAGCGCGATCATTTGCTTGTCGTCCTCGACACCCTTTCCGGCATAGTCATCGGACTGCACATCGTGAGGCAGGTCGATCATGAAGCCTGAGTTGCGGCCGGAAGCGCCTTCGGCGAGACCGCTGGCCTCAAGAACCGCGATACGAAGATTCGCGTCTTGTTGGCGCAGACGTTTGGCGGCTGAAAGACCAGCGAAGCCGCCGCCAACTATGGCGACATCGACACGGATGTCCCCATCAACGGGCGCGGAATAGGGTTGGGCCGGGAGGATGGCGTTCCAGGCTGCAGGCCCCCGTTGGACCGGCAGCCTTTCAGCCTTGTGGACGGTCACGCGACCGCCTCGTCTGCGTCATCGGTGAGATCAAGCCAGATGGTCTTGATTCTGGTGTACTGGTCGTGGGCCTGGATGCCGTTGTCGCGGCCGCCGAAGCCGGAAGACTTGAAGCCCCCGAAGGGCGTTGTGATGTCTCCCTCGCCGAAGCTGTTGACGGTCACGGTGCCCGCCCGGATCGCACGTGCTCCCCTTATGGCTCGTTTCGCGTTCGATGTGTAGATCGACGCACACAGTCCGTACTCTGTGTCGTTGGCAAGCGTAATGGCTTCATCGAAACTCTCGACAGTCAGCACCGTGAGGATCGGTCCGAAAATCTCTTCCCGCACGACCTTCGCGTCGCGGTCGCTGACGTCCAGGATCGTGGGTTCCACGAACCCACCCTTGGCCTTTCCGCCGAGCAGCACCTTCTGGCCCTTCTCGAGATAGGAGCAGACTTTTTCGAGGTGCGCCTTGGAAACCAGCGCACCCACCCGATTCTCGGGATTCAGCGGGTCGCCCATCGGCCACTCCCTGGCATGCGCGATAACCCGCTTGAGGAGTTCGTCCTTGATGCCGCGTTGAACGATGAGCCGCGAGGAGGCAGAGCAGTTTTGTCCCATATTCCAGAACGCGCCGTTCACGACGTGGGCGGCGACGCGATCGATATTCTCCGCGTCGTCCAGCACGATGGCCGGGTTCTTGCCGCCCATTTCCAATGTCACTTCCTTGAGGTTCGACTCGGCCGAATAGCGCGGAAAGCGTCTTCCGGTCTCCGTCGAGCCCGTGAACGACACCATATCCACATCCATGTGTCGCCCAAGCGGCTCCCCGACTTCGGAGCCACCGCCCGGCAGCACGTTGAAGACGCCGGAGGGGATGCCCGCCTCCATCGCAAGCTCGGCGACACGCAGCGCGGTCAAGGTCGTTTCCTTGGCCGGCTTGACGATGATCGAATTGCCCGCGGCGAGTGCCGGTCCGATCTTCCAGGCCAGCATCAGCAGCGGGAAATTCCAGGGCAGGACCAAGCCCACGACGCCGACGGGTTCGCGGACGATCATCGCGATGTGGTTGTCGGAGGCCGGCGCCACCTGATCGTAGACCTTGTCGATCAATTCTGCATGCCAGGCAAGGCAGTGGATGGTTTCAGGGACATCGACGTTCTCGCAATCGTAGATCGTCTTGCCGCTGTCGAGGCTTTCCAGAACGGCCAGTTCATGGGCGTTGCGCTTCATGAGCTTGGTGAGACGGATGAGGGCTTCCTTACGCGCCGATGGATGAAGGCGCGACCAGCGACCGTCCTCGAACGCGTCGCGCGCCTTTTGTACGGCTAAGGCGACGTCCTCGGGACCGCAGGAGGCAATCTTCGCCAGCACCTTGCCCGTGGCCGGATTGGTCGTTTCGAATGTTTTCCCCGAGATTGCCGGTCTGAAGCTGCCGTCGATGAATGCCTGTGTCGGAAACTCCAACTTGGCGGCAATCGCCACATATTCCTCGTGTGTCAGAAGATTGCCCATGCTCATGCCTCCGCTTCAATTTCCGCAATCGTGCACTTCAGGACCCGCACGACCTGTTCCAGTTGGCGCATATCGTCCTTGTTCAATCCCTTTAGCGGTGGTCGTGGGGGGCCAGCATGGAATCCAGCCATTTCACAGCCGTGCTTGATGCATTGAATAAATTTCCCGCCCTGCTCCAGCACGCGCATCAGAGGCATTAGCGCGGACATGATCCGACGCCCCCTGGCAAAATTGCCCTCGACCGCGCATGCGCGGTAAAGCGCGACATGTTCCTTCTGCAGGAAGTTCGAGCCCCCGCAGACCCAGCTGCGCGCTCCCCACGCAAAGAACTCCAAGGCCTGGTCGTCCATTCCGCAGGACATCTGGATGTGCGGGTAGTCGCGGGCGAGCAGATGTACCCGGTTGATGTCGCCGGAGCTCTCCTTGATGGCGCAGAAATTGCGGCTGCGGGCGACGCGGTCGAGGAAATCCTCGCCCATGTTGATCCCCATGCGGCCCGGGTAGTTATAGAGCATGATCGGGAGGTCCGCCGCCCTGTCGATCGCCAAGGCGTTTAGGGCGTTTTCGCGCTCCGTCGGCACCGAATAAGGCGGCGATCCGACGAGAATGGCCGAGGCGCCGATCTTGGCCGCCGTTTCGGCCATCAGGATCGAGTCCTGCAGCCGGATAGCGACTGTGCCTACGGTGAGAGACACGCGATCGCCGATGACTTCCTTGGCGAGCTTCGCCATTTCGATGCGTTCGTCCATCGACTGCGCATAGTATTCGCCCGTCGACCCACCGCTGATGACGCCGTGCACACCTGATGCTATCAGGTGCTCGACAATTTTGACGAACGCATCGCGATCGATTGAACCGTCGTCACAATGTGGCGTGATGACGGGAGTGTATATCCCCTCGAATTTCATCAGATACTCCTCAACCTAAACTGTCAGGCACCCGTCCCAGTGGAACGAAAAAGGTTGCCGGCGCTACGAAGCTCTCGATCTGAGCGCGGGACAGTTCCCAGTGCGCTATCGATAGCTCGGCGCAGCCTTCTGCATCCCCCGCGTCGATAAGCTCGATGAACTGATCGTGCTGTTGAACGGCTGTCGCCCGTTGGGCGGCCAGGTCGGCATTTCGCGGGCTGTAGAACGTCATCCCGATGCGCGTGTGATCAATTAGCAATCGCTTCAGGCTGGGCATCAGAAATTCGTTGTCTGCCATCTCGCCCATGATCGAGTGGAAGCGCTCATTGGTCAGCGCGCGTTGCTCGGTGTCACCATCCCGGATAGCGGCGCGAAACAGAAGCTGCGTGTCCTTCAACCGCATGATCTGTGGCGGGGTCGCGTTTTGGGCAGCCAGCCGGCCGATTGCTGCATACACCATCGGCGCCGCGATGAAAAAATTCCTTAGCGTCTTGTGGTTCATCGGGACGACCTGAGCGCCGCGATTCTCGTGGAGAACCACGTAGCCTTCTCCGGCAAGTTGTCGGAGCAGTTCGCGCACCGGAGGACGGGACATGCCATACAACTCGGCGATCTCGGTCTCGTCGAGATAGCTCCCTGGCTCCAGCTTCTCCGTCAGAATGCGGCGGCGCAGGTCCTCCAAGCAATTGCTTTTGTTTCGTTTCGCGTCACCGGGCATGGATGATCCTCACAAGGGTTTCGTCCTGCGATTTATCACAATCTTTGTAGCGCGTAATAATACATATTGTCTATTCAGAAAATTTATGTTGTAAGAAAAAAAACGGCATAAGGGAACAGCGAATGGATATCCAGGGTGAAGAGCCCGTCATTCGATGCGATGGCGTCTGGAAGGTATTCGGCGCCAAGGCCAAGGAGGCGATCCGCGCTGTCAAGGCTGGAGAGCTGAACAAAGCTCAAATCCGCGACAAGCTCGACTGCGTCGTTGGGGTCAGTGACGCCACCTTCAGCGTCGGCCGCGGTGAGATATTCTGCATCATGGGGCTGTCAGGATCGGGGAAGTCGACCCTGATCCGACACATCAACCGATTGATCGAGCCTACCGACGGTGCGATTTACATTGAAGGCCGAAACGTCAATGCCATGAGCGCGACGGAACTGCGTCGGATCCGCGCCGAAACCATCGGCATGGTCTTCCAAAACATGGCTTTGATGCCCCACCGCAATGTCCGGGACAACGTAGCCTTCGCCCTGGAGGTGAGAGGCGTAGCCGAAGACAAGCGCCGCGAGGTTGCCCGGCAGGCTATTGAGGCGGTGGAGCTCACCGGGTGGGACCTCAAATACCCTGATGAGCTTTCCGGCGGCATGCAACAGCGCGTGGGTCTGGCGCGCGCCATAGCGGCCAATCCCTCGATCCTGCTGATGGACGAACCGTTTTCCGCGCTCGATCCGCTTATCCGCCACCAGTTGCAGGGCACCTTCATGGAGCTCTCCGCCGAACTCCATAAGACCACCGTGTTCATCACGCATGATCTGTCCGAGGCGATCCGCATCGGCGACCGCATCGCCATCATGAAGGACGGCGTTCTGGTGCAGATCGGGACGCCAGAGGAGATTGTCACAAACCCCGTGGACGAATACGTCGCGCAATTCGTCGGCGGCATCTCCAAACTCGATCTTGTCACCGCCGCCAAGGTGATGCTGCCACTTGAGCAGTACCGACAGACCAACGGCTCGGCCGATACCGCAAATTGGCCAGTCGCCCGGCCCGACGACAAGCTCAACACATTGGTAAACCTGTCCATCGGAACCGCCCATCCCATCCTGGTGAGAGACGGCGACGTCGTTGCCGGTGTCGTGACCAAGGACGCTTTGCTGCGGGGCATTCAAGGCCGGGACCACTCCAGCCCGGCCAAACGGGAGATCAATTGATGGCCGACGAACAGACCTTCAACTGGCTAAATCCGTTCGAGGGCATCGATCTGAAAATCGCTGATCATTCCGACGGCATAAAGCAGTGGGCGATTGACAACCGCGAAGCAATCCAGCCCTTCAAAATCTTCCTCGATGGCGTGATTCAAAGCATCGAACGAGCTTTTCTGGCGATTCCGCCGCTCGTCATGCTCGCAATCATCGTGTTGATCGCCTGGCAAGCGGCAGGCCGCCGGACCGCCATCTACGTTGCAGTCGCTTTGACTGTCCTCGGGTTTCTGTCGCCAGAAGCGTGGTCACTGGCGATGACGACGCTGGCTATCGTGATGTCTGCGGTGATCCTCTCCGTGATCATCGGCCTTCCTCTCGGAATCTTCGCAGGCAAGAGCGATCGTTTCGAAGCTGTACTTCGGCCCCTCCTGGACACGATGCAGACCATTCCAGCCTTCGTCTACCTGGTTCCCGTCGTCATGCTTATTGGAATTGGCAATGTCTCGGGCGTCCTGGTCACGGTCATATTCGCGCTCGCCCCGTTGATAAGGCTCACCTCACTGGGCATCCGCACGGTAAATCCAAGCGTCGTCGAAGCGGCCCGCGCGTTCGGTGCCTCACCGTCACAGATCATGTTCAAGGTCGAGCTGCCGATGGCCACGCCGACCATTTTCGCGGGTCTCAATCAGACCATCATGCTGTCGCTGTCGATGGTGGTCATCGCGTCGATGATCTCGGTCCGCGGCCTTGGCAACGAAGTACTGCGCGCAATGGGACGTCTAGATGCCGGAAAGGCAATCGTCGGCGGGCTTGGAATCGTGATCCTAGCAATAGTCCTCGACCGCATCACCCAGGGCCTGAATCAGTCGAGGCGCGACAGAGGCCATCGCCACTGGTGGCAGAGCGGGCCTGTCGGGCTGATCACCAACCTGTTCCACAAGCATGCCTGACGAGAACCAATTTCACATTCAACAAGGGAGAAATCGCATGAAACTCTTTTCGGTGACTACAGCGATCGTCCTATCGCTTACCGCAAGTCCGCTCTTTGCCAAGGACAAGCCAGGCGAAGGCGTTACCGTACGGCCGGTGATACAGCCAGCGATCGAGGAGATGTTCCAGGCGCGGGTCATCTTCCGTGCGCTCCAGGACCTAGGCTATACCGTTGCCGAACCGCAGGAGGTTATCGCCCAGACCGCACATCTCGCCGTTGGCACCGGTGATGCCGATTTCTTCACCGACAGCTGGGATCAGCTGCATGAAGCATTCTTCAAAGAAGCGGGTGGACCGGAGAAGATTAGCAAAGTCGGCACCTTGGTCGAAGGCGCGCTCCAGGGATATCTGGTCGACAAGGCCAGCTACGACGCCGGGGTCAAGAACCTGGGCGACCTGAAAGACCCGAAGATCGTTGCCAAGTTCGACGAGGACGGCGATGGCAAGGCCGATCTCGCCGGCTGCGTGCCCGGCTGGGGATGCGAGCGCGTGATCGAGCATCAATTGACCGAGTACGGCCTGCGTGACACGGTCACGCACAACCAGGGCGAATACAACGCGATCATCGCCGATACGATCGCACGTGCCAAGAACGGGAAGCCCGTCCTCTACTACACCTGGACGCCCTATTGGGTCTCGGGCGCGCTGGTTCCAGGCAAGGACGTGGAATGGCTGAGCGTGCCTTACAGCTCTCTGCCGGATGGTGCCAAAGCGAACACCGAGTTCGATGGCAAGAATCTGGGCTTCGCGGTGGACAGCCTGCGGATTGTTGCTCGCAACGATTTCCTTAAGGCCAATCCGGCGGCGGCCAAACTGTTTGAATTCGCGAAGATCGACATCAAAGACATCTCGGCTGAGAACAAATTGATCGCCGACGGCGAAAAGAATTCCGCCGACATCGACAAGCATGTCGAGACCTGGATCGCGGCCCACCGCGATGCGTACGACGGCTGGCTCCAAGCGGCCCGCGAAACTGTGAAATGATTGTCGACAGCGGGGCGCTCCAGGCAGCGCCCCGCAACTTATTTTTTTGCCCCTCCGCCCGCCGCCATAGGCACGATCTCAGCAGCGAATAACCGCCTTGGCGGAGTGATGTCATGGAAGAGCACATCGAGCGCGCGTCAGCGATTCGGAGCTCGTTCACCGGCTTGGCATGCCTTCCAGGCAGTTGGAGCGGTTGATCGAGCGGTACGGGCCTACATCGCCTAAAGGACCAAGAAATCGCTCTTGCACGCGGGCTCACTTCGACGTCGCATTTTTTGAAGGCCTTATCGAGGGCATTTCAGCAACACGCCGGGTAGCCAGGACTGACTCTAATTGAAAGTGAGCAGGAAGGGACTGATGAGCTATTTCAGGGGAAAGACCGCCTTGGTGACAGGTGCCGCCGGCGGCATCGGAGCGGCGATCGTCAAGCAGCTGCGAGCTGAAGGCGTAAGGGTCGCCGTAGCGGATCGCGACGTGGCGGGCGTGGACGCCGAGGCGCATCTGCCTGGCGACTTGCTTGATGCAAGCTATGCGGACAGTTTGTCCGCAGCCGCATTTGCGGCACTGGGCGGCCTGGACATTTTGGTCAACAACGCCGGCGTGATCACGCGGGGCTCGGTAGCCAACACAACGGACGCCGACTGGGCCTTGTCACTCGGCGTGAATGTAGAGGCCCCGTTTCGTGTGTGCCGGGGCGCCATTCCTATCATGGCGGATCGAGGTGGCGGCGCGATCGTCAACGTGTCGTCATGCTGGGGTGTTCGGCCGGGTCCGAACCACGCCGTATACTGCATGACCAAGGCTGCCGTTGCCTCGTTGACCCAGTGCATGGGCATGGATCACGCCCACCAGAACATTCGGGTCAATGCCGTGTGCCCCAACGAGGTCAACACGCCAATGCTTCGAACAGGCTTTATCAAACGCGGCTTCGACCCGGACACGGCGGTTGCCGAATTGGGAAAGACCGTTCCGATTGGGCGGATTGCTGAGACGGACGATATTGCCGCGGTGGTCCTGTTTCTTGCCTCTGACGCCGCCCGCTACATGTGCGGCTCGCTGGTTGAGGTCAATGGTGGAAAGCCCGTGGGATGAACAGGTTCGCAGGCAAAGTCGCCCTTGTCACAGGCGGTCGCACCGGTCTCGGTCTAGCCATTGCGCGCCGGTTACGAGACGAGGGGGCGCGGGTATTCACGGCACAACGTGGCGAGGACCAGGAGTTCGAAGGGATAGCCGTTGATTTCACCGACCCATTCGCTGCGTCCGGCGCTGTGCAGTCAGTTGCCGGCCGTGCCGGACGGCTCGACGTTTTGATAAACAACGCCGGCATGATGCAAGAAGCCCTCGTGGAGGACTTGAGCATCGAGGACTGGCAGCGGACGATAGCGGTAAATCTGACAACGCCATTTGCCATGATCAAAGCAGCACTCTCCCATCTCCGCGCGGTTGGCGGGACGATCGTCAATATTGGTTCGATCGAGGGGCTCGGCTCCAACCCGAGACACGCTGCCTATTGCGCTTCCAAGGCTGGAATTCACGGTCTTACCCGCGCGGTTGCGGTCGACCACAGTGCCGAAGGCGTCCGATGCAATGCTGTTGCACCAGGGTGGATCGACACCGTTCTGAATGTTGACTTCATCGAAAGCATGCCCGATCCGGCAGGGTTCCGCCGGGATATTGGCAAAATTCATCCGGTGGGACGCACCGGAAAGCCCGAAGAGGTCGCAAGTCTGGTGGCTTGGTTGGCATCGGACGAGTCGTCGTTTGTGACAGGTCAGGTCTGGACCATAGACGGCGGTCGAATGGCGAAGCTTAGTCTACCGCAATGACCAGTCAGCCGGCCGATCTTGCGCCAGCCGCCGTCTTCCGAATTTTCACCGCTTAAGGGAGAACGAGTATGAGCAAAGAGGCAGCGAAATTGACCCCATCAACCCGCATTCCAACGACCATGTCCGGCGTGGTGCTGACCGGACATGGCGGCTTCGACAAGCTGCAATTCAAGACCGACCTCTCGGTTCCACAACCGGGACCGGGCGAGGTTCTCATAAAGGTGGCTGCGGCCGCGATTAACAACACCGATATCAATACCCGGATCGGCTGGTATTCCAAGGGAGTGAGGAGCGGTACTTCCGAAGGCGGTTCCTCCGGATTTGAGTCGTCGGAGGATGACGACGCGAGTTGGACAGGAATGGCGTTGTCCTTCCCTCGCATTCAAGGCGCAGATTGCTGTGGCCACATCGTGTCTGTTGGAGAGGGTGTCGATGATGGGCGGATCGGCGAACGGGTGATCGTGCGGAATTTGCTTCGCACCTATGTGGACTATCGACCTTGGGAATGCTGGACATTTGGATCGGAATGCGACGGCGCATTCGCGCAATACGCGAAAGCGCCATCGCGTGAGACGTTCAAGGTCGACTGCGATTGGAGCGACGTCGAATTGGCTGCGGTGCCCTGTGCCTATTCGACCGCCGAAGGCATGTTGCATCGGGCAGACGTGAGGGCTGGCGAGACTGTGCTCATGACGGGCTCATCCGGTGGCGTCGGGTCCGCTGCAGTCCAATTGGCAAAACGGCGTGGGGCCATCGTCATCGCGGCTGCAGGCCAAAGCAAGGCCGCCACGGTACGCGATCTCGGTGCTGATCGCGTGGTGTTGCGTGGCGACAGTCTCGCCGACGCCGTAGGAAAGGACTCGATCGATGTTGTCATCGACGTCGCGGCAGGCCCGCAGTTTCCGCAGTTGCTGGACGTATTGAGGCGTGGCGGACGCTATGCTGTCGCCGGTGCAATTGCCGGACCGATTGTCGAGCTTGATGTCCGCACGCTCTATCTCAAAGATCTGAGCTTCTTTGGCTGCACATTCCAGGAGGACATAGTCTTCGAAAACCTCGTGTCTTACATCGAAGGCGGCGAAATCAAGCCGCACATCGGCAAGACCTATCCATTGGAAAACATCGTCCAGGCGCAGGAGGACTTCCTGTCCAAGAAAATCAGCGGCAAGCTGGCTCTCGTCATACCCAAGTGAAAGCGACAAAAATGCTCGACCTCAAAATCCAGAAAATCGACGTCTTCCAAGTCAACCTCCCCTATTCTGGCGGCGTCTATCTCCTTTCGGGTGGACGAGAATACCGCAGCTTCGATGCGACGATCGTCCGCGTGACCACGAACACCGGGATCGAGGGATGGGGCGAAAGTACGCCATTCGGTGCAACCTATATTGCGTCCCATGCTCTTGGCACGCGAGCGGGAATCGCCGAGATCGCGCCTTCATTGCTGGGCCACGATCCTCGCCAGGTCGACCGTATCAATGATGCGATGGATTCCGCTCTGATCGGCCACAATCACGCCAAAACAGCACTCGACGTCGCGTGTTGGGATATCTTTGGCAAGTCGGTCGGTCTGCCGGTTTGCGAACTCCTCGGAGGCGGAACAGGAAAACCCCTACCGATGATTTCGTCGATCTACGCTGGCGATCCGGAAGAGATGCGCCGCCGCACGGCGGACCATCGCGCGAGGGGATACCTGGGACATTCAGTCAAGATAGGGGCCTTGGACAGCGAAGGAGGACCGGCGCTTGATGCCGAACGTATCGCAGCATGCCTGGCCGACAAGAAACCAGGCGAGTTTTTTATTGTCGATGCGAACGGCGGTCTCCTTCCCGAAACTGCGCTGAGGATGCTGCGGTTGCTGCCGCACGGGCTGGACTTCGTCTTGGAGGCCCCCTGTGCGACGATCCGGGAAACCATGTCTTTGCGCAAGCGCTGTCCCTACCCCATCGTGATCGATGAGCTCGCCCAACTCGACGAAGACATTGCCTTCATTGTGGCTAACGATTTGGCCGACGGCATCGGTCTCAAGATTTCGAAAGCCGGTGGTCTGACCCATGGCCGCCGGCATCGCGACATCTGCCGTGCTGCAGGTCTCACTGTGAGTGTCCAGGAAACTGCCGGTTCCGCCATCGCCTTCGCCGCAATCGTCCATCTTGGCGCCACCGTGCCCACGCGTTTGCTGCGCTGTGTGCTGAAAAGCGATGACATGGTTACGGTGAAAACGGCCAAATTCAACGCGCAATATGGCGACGGGGGCGTGATCCCGCCGAACCTGCCAGGGCTCGGAATCGAGGTTGATCGTACCGTTCTCGGCGAGCCTATCATGGTTTGGGGAGATTAGGTTGACCAGCAGGCTTCACGTGCTGGCATGCGAGTGCCCCTGCTTTGCCACGGGGCGCCCGCCGTCTTCTTTGCTACCGTTCCACGCCGATGAGTCCTAACCGAATCAGGGTCTAGTGTCATGATCGCGTAATTCGTGCGATTATTGCGTTGATTCGATTGGAGATGCGATGCATGGGACGAGTTGCTG
>NZ_JBVVQD010000052.1:0-26900 GCF_055811755.1 Mesorhizobium sp. WSM4840 | reverse complement strand
AGCCATCGGCCGTGGCCCGCGGGTTCCTTCCTCGGGGACTTTCGTACGCCTGCCGGCGCCCGAAACTCTTCACGGAAGCCGTCGGTCCGCTTTGAGAGTTAAAGGCGCACAACGCGGACATTCTCCTGGATCAGGCGGCCCGGTTTTGAGCCATTTTAGGCATTCGACTTACCTTCTCTGGCACCAAGCTCCTTGAACTCCCGAATGTTCAGATTCCGGAGATGCGATCGGGCGCACCGATGGGCGCTAGGACCGGTTCAGAGCTAGGCAGGCGACGGACAATTGACTTGCATGGCCGACACAGCGCGAGCGAGAATGCCGCTCCTAGGATCGGCCCGCAATTCGTTCGGCTTTAGCCAGGTCCAGTTGAGGAACCGCCATGCGCGACATCGCCAAGTGGCTGGAGAGCCAAGGTCTTGGCGAATACGTGGAAGCGTTTGCCAACAACAAAATTGATGCCGACGTGCTGCCCAGCCTGACGAGCGATGATCTCAAGGAGTTGGGCGTTGCCGCGGTAGGTGATCGGCGCAGGCTTCTGAGGGCGATCGCCAGCCTTTCAGCGCCTGATATCGGGCAGCGTCACGAAGGGGCCGCTGCGCCGGTCACATCGGCTGAGCCCTCGCAAGAAGTGTCGCCCGAACGCCGCCAGGTTACGGTGATGTTCTGCGACCTAGTGGGTTCAACGCCTCTCTCGGTCGAGTTCGATCCCGAGGATGTGGCCGACGTAATACGTTCCTATCACACGAGCTGCACAAAAATCGTGGGGCGATGGGATGGGCATATCGCCAAGTTCATGGGCGACGGCGTGCTGGTCTATTTCGGCTGGCCGCGTGCCCATGAGGACGATGCAGAGCGCGCCGTCGAGGCGGGTCTTGAACTGACATTGGCAGTCTCGACGTTGGATACCGCCATTGGACGACCTATGGCAGCTCGTGTCGGTATCGCGACAGGTCTAGTAATGGTCGGCGAAACGACTGGCACTGGAACGGCGCGCGAGCGCGCCGTGGTCGGCGAAACACCGAACCTGGCCGCGCGGCTACAAGGCATCGCGGAACCCGGAACTGTCGTGGTCGCCGCCAGCACGCGACAGCTACTTGGCAACCTCTTCGAGACTGCCGATCTTGGCGAACACCTCTTGAAGGGTTTTCCGGAGCCCGTACGCGCTTCACGTGTCCTGGGCAAGGCCGCCAAGGAGACACGCTTTGAAGCGCTGCACGGCCGGCTCCATACGCCGCTGATCGGGCGCGGCGATGAAGTGGAACAACTGACGAAGCGATTTCAGCAAGCGGAGGCGGGCGAGGGCCAGGTCGTTCTCATTTCGGGCGAACCAGGGATCGGCAAGTCGCGCCTTTGTGAGGCGGTGCGAGCCAAGCTGCTGCACCGGCCGCATGCGCGCCTGACCTACCAGTGCTCGCCGTCGCACGCGGACCGAGCATTTTACCCTCTGGTCACGCAGCTTGAACAGGCGGCCGACATTCGCCCGGACCTCGATCCGGGCGAAAAATTGCGAAGGCTGACGGCGATGCTTCCCAGGTCTGGCGAGAGCGCTCAGGTCCAATTGTCGATTCTCGCCGCTTTTCTCTCCATCCCGACGAATGGAGGAGAAGGCCCGCCGAGCCTGGATGCGCTTCAACAGACGGAACGAACCTTTGATGTGCTTATGAGCCTCTTGGAGGATTCCTGCGCCAAAGGCCCCGCGGTCATCACCTTCGAGGACCTGCACTGGTGCGACCCGTCGACGCTCGAGTTCCTCAACCGGCTCGTCGACAGGGTAGAGACCCTGCCAGTGCTGCTGCTCGTCACCTCGCGCCCCGGAATCAGCGTGGCATGGTCGGATCAGCCTCATGTCACGACGGTTTCGTTAAATCGCATAACCAGGCGCGAGTCCGAGAAAATGATCGATTCGCTTGCCAACTCCGACGTGCTGCCGGAGCGCGTCGTCGAGGAGATCGTGAAGCGGAGCGATGGAATACCGCTGTTTCTCGAAGAGATGGCCCGGACCTTGATCGAGGCACAGAATCAGCCGAACGCCGCCGGCGCGCTCGAGAGGGGCGTGCCGGCATCGCTCCAGGACATGCTGATGGCCCGGCTCGATCGGCTCGCCACCGGAAAGCGGATCTATCAGACCGCGGCCGCAATCGGTCGCGAGTTCACCATCGGACTGCTCGAGCGCGTATGCGATCTCGATGGAGCCGCGCTGCACCTGGCTTTGGATGCCCTGGTGGAGGCCGAGCTTCTGGTCTGCCGGCAAACCGTCTCGGGAGCGACGTATGTCTTCAGGCACGCTTTGCTTCAGGACGCGGCCTATGGCAGCCTGCTGCGTGATACACGCAAGGAACTGCACGCGCGCATCGCCGCTGCGCTTGCACAGGCGGAAACCGACGATCCAGCATTGCTGGCGCATCACTACGAGAATGCAAATGCCTGGACCGAGGTCTTGAACTGTCGGCTCCTGGCGGCGGCGAAAGCCGAGAGTCGCGGGGCTCGCTGGGAGGCGGCCGAGCACCACCGGCGCGCCATCCAGGCTCTCGAACGCCTTCCCGACACGGCGGCGCACCGGCAAACCTACGTCGAGACGGTCTTGGCGCGGGCCAGGAGCGGCCGGCAGTACGCGAACAAGCAGGAACGTGCCGAAGCGCTTCACCAGGTCGACAGGGCAATCGCGTTCGCCGACGGGGACACCGCGGCCCTGGCGGGGCTGCAGTCCTTCAAGGGAGTGGATTTGCTGGAAGAGCCGTTGCTGGTCAGCGCCGAACGACATGCCGGTTTCGCGGATGCGGCGCGCCAGGCCGAAGTTGCGTGGCGCTATGCCAACTTCCTCGGCGATACCGGACGGCTTGAAGAATCACTCGGCAAGATCGAACGGGCTGCGGCGCTGTTGCAGGAAGTCGGGGCCCTGGAAGAGCTCGGTTCGCTCGCCGCAGGTGCAGGCCGTTGCTACAATGCCCGCGCCGGGCGGTTGCAGCGGTCTCTGCAATTCGCCGAGATGGTCCGGGAGATCGCCGCGTCGACGCAGGACGTCGAGGTGCGCTCGTGGCTGGCGATGGAAGCAGAGCCTTTGCTTTACAAGGGACTCTGGCAGCGGACGGTGGAGGTGGTCGAGCAGAACCTCGCCACGACCTGGGAGAACGCGAGGTGGAGCGTTGTATTGTGGGCGTCGGGCTGGGCAGCCATAGCCTGTCTGAAGCTGAACCGGATTGCCGATGCAAGGGCCTTCCTGGATCCGGTGATGAAGACAGTGGCACGGCGGATAGATAACGATTTCTGCAAGATCTATCCCCACATCGCCTTGAGCCAATTGCACCTCGCCGAAGGGGACGCTGCAGCCGGGCTGCAAGCGGCGGAACGCGCGCTGGAGCTCGCGGAGCGTGTAACGGCGAGGCTCGAGATTGGCGCTGCCCGTCGCGCGCTCGGCCAAGCCTACGAGGCCAGGGGCGATCGCCAATCGGCGGACGGGCAGTTCCGTCGAAGTGTTGATGTTCTCCAGACAATCCAGTCCCGACCCGAGCTCGCCCAAAGCATGCTTGCCTTTGGCAGATTTGAACTGGTTGCGGACAGAGATAAAGCAAAGGGGTTGCTACACAGCGCCCTTAAGCTATTCAAAGAAATCGAGGCAGACGGTTGGGTGGCGGAGACACAAAGCGCTCTTCTTCGCTGATCTCTTCAATCTGACACCAGAAGACCATGCCCGCGAAACGATGACCGAGTGCGACTGTTCGCTTCTGTCGAGCAGCACCCTCCGCTGTTGGCGTGCTGTCTCAAGTCGCCGCCTGCGTTCGTTTTAGAGCAGCGTGGCTCTTCACGATTGGGCAGACATGACGCGCCTCTCGGACGGCCGTTCGGGGGCCGTTTGCTGACTGGCCGGTTTTGGCCGACAAGATATGGGAAGCCGACGCGCTGTTACGCCCCTTGGTGCTATCTGGTTCGCCGGCCTGGCCGCCGATCAATCTCGTCCCGCAGAAGAAAGGGGCGGATGACCCGCCCCTTCTTGCTGCATAGTCTTCCGGCCACCACCATTTGTCAGGCGCGCTTCAGGACCGGCTCCAGGCCCACGGCTGCTGCAAGTCCGCCGATATCCTTGATCTCGGTATATTCGTAGAACGGATTGGCCGGTTCGTGGCCGCGATTGACCCAGACCTTGCTCTTGATCCCCAGGTCATAGGCTGGCATCAGGTCATAGCGGAAAGAGGAGGAGACGTGGGTGATGTCTTCGGGTCCGCAGCCGAGCTTGTCGAGCATGTACTCGAAACCCTTCATTAGCGGCTTGTAGGCGCCAACCTCTTCGGCGGTGATGACGGTGTGAATGGGCGCGCCGAGCTTTTCCACATTCGACATGATCAGGTTCTTCATCGAGTTCGATAGGATCACCAGCGGAATTTCCTTCGCCACTCTGGACAGTCCTGCCGGAACGTCCGGGTGCGGGCCCCAGGTCGGCACTTCGTCACAGATGCGCTGCGCGTCTTCGGGCTTGAGCTGAATACCGATGCGCTTGCAGCTGCGTTCGACGGCATTGTGCACCACCTCGGAGAAGGGCTTCCAGGCGCCCAGGACCTCGTCCAGGCGATATCCCCTGAAGGCTTCGACGAAGTTGTCCATCGTCTCAGCAGAAAGGCGCTCGGCATACACACGCCGCGCGGCACCGGCCATGTCGAAGTTGGTTAGCGTCCCATAGCAGTCGAAGGTGATATACTTTGGCCTAAATTTGGTCATGGCGTGAGATCCTTTCACTTTGACGACCCAGATTGGCCGCTCCCGGCACGTCATATTTGTACGGACAGCAGAGCATAGCTCTTCGAACACTCGCCACTTGAAGTACATTGTTCTGATTTTGGCCGCTCCTCAGGCATAATCTATCGCCTTCGCGCTTACGAGGGCAGACGGATGGACGGCGCTCACACAGCATTCCAGTCCACCTTTCACCACTCGGTATTGTACAACACTTATTCGTTACCTTCGGCGCCCAACCGCCTATTTGACGGCACGATGACAGAAGGTGCACACCTTGACGCCCGCATCCTGCCGAAAGAACATCAGCTCCATAGCGTGCGGATATTTCTCGCTATTTCGCAATCTCTGACGCTTCCGACACCAAGTTCGATAGCTGCCGGATTGCAGCCAAAAAAATGGACCGCGACTCCCTACCCCTCCTGGTAACCAGAAGGCCATCTTGCACCCACGCATAAATTGTTGTACAAAATTGCGACGCAATATACGAATCCTGCGGCGTTGAACCCTGTTTCGGGGGCACCTGAACTGAGTAGAAAATGGGTCAAAATCTACAGACCAAGCCGGTCCGAGCGTCGGAGCTCTCCGAAGCCTGCCATCCCGTCCGCGAGGCAGAAGCCGAAGTAATCGCTGCGCGTCTCTATAATATTTATGGCTCTGCCACGCGCTTTGATGCAGAAAAAGACGACACGTTTCTTCTCAACAGCGCGAACCGTGGGAAGTTCGTCCTGAAGATCGCTCATCCTTCCGAGCGGGTGGAGGAGCTCGATTTCCAGGTGGCGCTCTTGCGCCATATCGCACAGCGCGCTCCGGATCTACCCGTTCCCCGTGCGCATTGCGACGTCGACGGCGTGGATTTGCCCATCGTCACGACCAGCGCCGGAGAGCGGCGCGTCGTGCGGCTCATCACCTTTCTCGCCGGCACGCCGCTCGACCGGACGACCTCCACCGGTCGGCAGCGCGAACGGATCGGCGAGATTTTGGCGAAACTGCGTCACGCCATGGCCGATTTCTCTCATCCCACGGACAGTCGAACCCTGGCATGGGACGTCACCCACCTGCTCGATCTCTCCGATCTGCTGGGCTTCATCCCAGCGGGCAGCAAGCGCGCATGGACCATGCGTGCGCTGGAGCGATTTGCCGAGATCAAGCCGCAGCTCGACCAGTGCCGGCGGCAGGTGCTCCACAACGATTTCAATACGTCGAACCTGGTCGTTGATCATGCCAATCCGCAATTCCTGACCGGCGTCATCGACTTCGGCGATGCGGTTCGTACGGCCATCGCCGTCGATGTCTCCACGGCGTTGATGAACCAGATGCCCAAAACCTTGGGCCACGGTGGTCGGCGTGACCTCTTCGACGAACCGCGCGACGTTTTGCGCGGCTATCTCCGCCACGCTGAACTGACGGACGAGGAGCTCAGGCTCATCCCGTTCCTGGCACTGGGCCGCCTGGCGGTCCGCGCGCTGCTGACCTGCTGGCGCGCCGAACTCTTCCCTGAGAACAGCCGCTACATCCTGCGCAACACCGAAGCGGGTTGGGCTCACCTCGAGTGGTTCAACTCGCTGTCGACCGCACAAATATCAGACCTTCTGACCCGAGAGGAACCGTAATGTCCAAGCAAGCGACCGTTCTGCCCAAGGGCTTCCGTGGCAACATGGCGAATGGCTTCAACCCTCGGGATGCAGCTCATCTCTCCGGCGAAGACGCGGCGCATGTGGCCAGGCGGCAAAGGCTGCTTGGGCCCGCCTATCGGCTCTTCTACAAGACGCCGGTCGAGATTTCCCGCGCCAAGGGCGTGTTCCTCTACGACAAGCATGGCAACGAATACCTCGACGCCTACAACAACGTCGTATCGCTGGGTCACGCTCATCCGCGCGTGGTCGAGGCCATCCAGAAGCAGCTCGAAATCCTCTGCACCCACACGCGCTATATGCAGGAACCCCTGCTGGACTATGCCGAAGCTCTGATCAACACATTTGGTGGCGAACTCGGCCGGACCGGATGCGCGATGTTCACCTGCACCGGCTCGGAAGCCAACGATCTCGCCTTGCGCATTGCGCGCTATCATACAGGCAGGGCTGGCGTCATTGTCACGGCCGAAGCCTATCACGGCAATAGCGGCGCGGTGGCGGCGATCTCCCCGTCGCTCGGCAAGAAATCGGCGCTGGATCCCTACGTTCGAACTGTCGCTGCCCCGGACTCCTATCGCCTGCCCGTCGCGGAAATCGGCCGGCGGATGGCGGAGGATGTCGCCCGACAGATCGCCGATCTCGAAAGGCATGGCGACGGCCTGGCCGCATTCATCGCCGATTCCGTCTTCTCCTCCGATGGTCTTTATGTCGACCCCACGGATGTGTTGGCGCCGGTGGCGGAAGTTGTTCGCAAGGCCGGCGGCCTGTTCATCGCTGACGAAGTACAGTCCGGTTTCGGGCGGACCGGCACCCACCTCTGGGGACACGCCCGCCACAAGGTCGATCCGGACATCGTCACCCTTGGCAAGCCCATGGGCAACGGCTATCCGGTTGCGGGCCTGGTTGTGCGGCCCGAACTGGTTGCCGAATTCGGGGCCAGCATGCGCTATTTCAACACGTTCGGCGGCAATTCCGTCGCCATCGCCGCCGCGCAGGCCGTGCTCGACACGATCCTGGAGGAAGGGTTGATGGACAACGCGACCAGGGTCGGCGGTGAAATCCTCGACGGCCTCCGCGCCTTGCAGAACAAATACGAATTCGTCGGCGATGTTCGCGGAGCGGGCCTCTATTTCGCCGTCGAGCTCGTAAAGGACCGCGAGAGGAAGGTTCCGGACATGGATCGCGCGCTCGCGGCCGTCAATGCTCTGCGCGACCAGCGCATTCTCATCTCCGCGACAGGAGCGGATGCGCATATCCTCAAAATCAGGCCCCCTCTTGTCTTCACATCAGCCAATGCAGGGCGTCTGCTCGAAGGTGTCGACAATGCGCTGCGGGCGGTGCAGATCTAGGAGAAGATGCAAAAGGATTCCTTGCCGGCGCTGCGTCACCTGACGCAGCCGCACGCGCGACACCAGCAACGACCAGGCCCATGAAGCAAGTCCAGGACCTCGAGGCCAACGCCGAACCTGTCCCCGTGAGCGCCGTAGACATTCTGGCGCAGGACTTGCGCCGCCGTATCCTGTCGGGGGATTTCCAGCCCGGCCAATTCCTCCGCGACGCCAGGATGTGCGAGGAGCATTCGACCTCACGCCACACGTTCCGCGCGGCGGCCCAGTTGCTCGTCACACAGGGCCTGCTGCGCCAAATACCGAACCGAGGCTTCATGCTGCCCGAATTCGGAGCGGACGATATTGTCGACATCACACGGGTGCGCGGCGCCATTGAAGGCGAAGCCATTCGGTTGATCGTGCTGACCGGGGTCATCCCGCCCCAGGCGCTCGAGGCGGTTGCGGTCATGCATGATTCGAGCCTGTCCTCAGACCAGTCGGCGCTGGTTGCCGCAGACCGCGACTTCCATCGCGCCATCGTCGCAGCGAGCGGAAGCGTGCGCCTGAACCGAGCCTATTCGAACCTTGAAGGCGAGATCGAGCTTCTTCTCGTCCAGCGGCAAGCCTTCTACGGCTCGGCCGAAGAAATGGCGCTGGAGCATGAGCGGCTCGTCAAGAGCCTGAAAAGCCGCCACTTCGACACCGCGCGGGAGGCCTTCGAGGAGCACTGGGAAGATCTTCAGATCAAGCTGCTCGATCCGCGCTTACGCTGAGGCTCCTCATCGCTGATCTTATCCAGCGTGCCATGACTGCCAGCTTCGCTTGGAGCGCCTTAGGCCTGACTGCCGGCAGGTCTTCAGATGGCGGCGATGTCCAGCTTCGAGCCGTCAACCAGACGCGACAGGCGGAACGGTGTAGGATCGACGCTGGGCGTGTCGTTTACGACAAGCTCTGCGGCCAGATAGCCAAGCCCCGGGCCCAAACCGAAGCCGTGGCCCGAGCAGCCCGCTGCGAGGACGAGGCCCTCCACCGCGTCCACCTGCGACACCACAGGCACTGCGTCCGGCGTGCAATCGACGAAGCCGCCCCAAGCACTATCGATCTGTATATCGCCGAGTTGGGGGAAGGTCTTCCGGACACTCTCCACCACTTGGCTTATCAGCCATTTCAAGGGCGGAGGGTCCAGCACCCGATTCTGTTCGAAGATCCGATCGTCGCTGGTCAGCAGCGCCGGCATTGAATCCGGCCCCGAAAGGAACGATTGGCCGATGCCGAGCCTGACGTTCTTCAGGCGACGCAAGAATTGCGGCATGAATTCCCGGCTATACCGGATAGCCTGGGGCGTGATTTCGAGGTTCGCCTTGCCGCTGATCGCAAGCGTATAGCTTCCGTCCAGTCGGCGCGTGATCGTGCAGTAGGGCGTGGAGATCGCCTCGCCTACGTTGATTGTCGGGGTAGAACGCAGCGCGGTCTGCCGGATGCTTGCCTGGGGGAAACTGATCCCGAGCGGCCTAAGGAAGCGCGAGGACCAGGCGCCAGCGGCGCACAGCACCGCGCTGGTTCTGATGTAGCCCTTCTCCGTGTGCACGCCCGCAATCTTGCCATTAGCCAAGTCGAGCGCCCGCGCGGCGCATTCCTGGTGGATGGTGGCGCCCAGAGCTCTGGCGCCCTCGGCGATAGCCGGCGCGGCAAGCGCAGGTTCGGCCTTACCGTCCCGTTCCGAATAGGTCCCGCCGACCCATTTGCCGCGCGCTTCGGGGACACGCTCGGCCAGCTCAGCCCGGCTGAGCAAGCGGGTGTCGACGTCGTACTCCCTGGCGACCTCGCGCCACCTTTCCCAGCCGGCGAGCACCGCCTCGTCGTGGGTCGCATAGACGAGACCGCAGCGTCGAAATCCAAGGTCCCGATTGATATCGTGCGTCAGTTCGTCCCACAGCCGCATGGAGAGAACCGAGAGCGGCAGTTCGCGCCGGTCGCGGTTCTGCTGGCGGCACCAGCCCCAATTTCGGCTCGATTGCTCGCAGGCGATGTGGCCCTTCTCGAGCAGAGCCACAGAGAGGCCACGCTTCGCCAGGAAATAGGCGGCCGTGGAGCCGAGAATGCCGCCGCCGACGATAGCGACGTCGACCTCGGCCGGGAGACGTTCATCGCTGTGAATGCGTTCGACTCTGGGCGACATGTTCCAACAACCTCGGCGGCCAAGAATGCGGAAGCAAAGTTCCGATTAGCCCTTCATCGCATCGTGCGCTCGAAAGAATGTGCCGAAACCATCCAGGACTTCGCCAGATGTGCGGTTTTTTGATCGCTTGATCGATAAGATCTGCTCAAGCCCGATCGAGTTCCAGTTCGACGCAGGGCGGCGCAACTTGCTCGCGAGTCCGTTGGATCGCGCCTGAGGGTCGGTCTTGAGCCTGCGAGCGAAGGCTTTCAGGAGAAGGTTCTCCGCTCAACCGCAAACCCCGCATGACCCGTCAGGCTCCTCTCGTCATCCACAGTGGCTCAAGTGCGGCCTCGGCGATCCCGTCAGCGCTCGCTCCAGCTTCGGATACACCACGACCAGATCGATACCGAGATGTCATCTCCTTCTCGTCTCATGATCGAAACTAGCACGACCGTGTGCAATACGGCGCCTATCCGTCCCCAAATGGACCTTGATGCAGCTCTGCCGAAGTGTCCGCTTTCAGGCGCTGGAAGAGGAGGCGTTAACGTCTGAAATGGGGCGCAAAGCTGCCGTTCGCGGCGTGGAAGACGTACGTCTGCTTTGGGTCATGGGCGTGAATTCGGCCGGTGGCGAACGAACTTCCGCCAAGGGGCCTCCGGCATTCCGCGCCGGTACTAACCGAAGGTCAGCACAGCAAAAGCCAGTACCGGCTTCCGGGCTCAGGCGCCAGGCAGTCTGAACCGGTATTCCGTCACATGGTGGTAGATCTGGCCCGGCCATAGTGTGGCCTGTGGGAAATACGGCCGGTTCGGCGCGTCCGGCCAGACCTGCGGCTCCAGGCAGAAGCCCGAAAAAGCCTTGTAATGACGTCTCTCGAGCCCCGGCGAAGGCGGCGCCAGATACTGGCCGGTATAGAGTTGGACGCCCGGCTCCGTGGTCCAGAGCTCCATCTCGACGCCGGAATTCGCTCCCTGCGCCCATGACGCCAGCTTGAGCGGCCCGCGCGTCGGGGCAAGGCAGAAATTCTGGTCGTAGGGGAGTTGGCTGCCCTCACTCTCCATGCGCAGCGGCCGCGCCTGGCGGAAATCGAAGGGCGTGCCGTCGACCGGCTTCACCACGCCGGTCGGGATCAGGTCGCCATCGACCGGAAGATAGGCGCCGGCGTTCAGCATCAGCCGGTGGTCGAGGATGTCGCCGGCGCCGCCGTCATCCAGGTTGAAGTAGGAGTGCTGGGTGAGGTTGCACAGCGTCGGCTCCTCGCAGGTGGCGGTCATCTCGACGCTGAGCGTGCCGGGGATTTTCAGCCTGTAGGTGCAGGTCACGTCGAGCGCGCCGGGGAAGCCCATCGTGCCGTCGGGATCATGCAGCGTCAGCGTGACAAAATCCTTGCCATGCAGCGAAACCTCCCAAGCCCGGTGGGAAAAACCTTGCGAGCCGCCATGCAGCGTGTGCTTGTCGAGGAAGTTGCGCTCGGTCTGGTAGCGCTGGCCGGCGATGGTGAAGCGGCCATCGCGGATGCGGTTGGCATAGCGCCCGACGACGGCGCCGAAGAAGGCCGTGTCCGTCTCATAGGGTGCGAAACTGCTATAGCCGAGCACCAGCGGCGCATCGTGCCCGGCCAGGCGCAGATCCTGGATGATGGCGCCCAGCCCGATGATGTTGGCGGTGAGGCCGCCGCCGCGGATGCTGAAGCGGCGGATGGCCTCGCCCGCTTGCGTCGTGCCAAAAACCTCGCCGTCCTTCATCGCCATGTCCGAAACGCCAGTTGGTTGATCGATCCCGGCTGGCCGCCTTCGGCCGGCTTAGGTCTGTTGACAGTCAACAGGCCCTGCCCGATCAGAGGCCGAGGCCGCCGATGCAGACATATTTGGTGTCGAGATAGTCCTCGATGCCTTGATGTCCGCCTTCCTTGCCGAGGCCCGATTCCTTGACGCCGCCGAACGGCGCCTCAGGCGTGGTGATGAGCCCTTCATTGACGCCGACCATGCCGTATTTCAGCCCTTCCATGACCCGGAAGGCGCGGCCGAGATCGCCGGTGTAGAAATAGCAGGCGAGGCCGAATTCGGTGTCGTTGGCGAGTGCCACGGCTTCCTCTTCGGTTTCGAACTTGAACACCGGCGCGACCGGGCCAAAGATCTCTTCCTTCATGAAGCGCATCTTCGGCGTCGCATCGGCGATCACCGTCGGCTGGAAGAACGAACCGCCCAGCGCATGGCGCTTGCCGCCGGCGACGACCTTGCCGCCCTTGGCGGTAGCGTCGGCGATCAGTTCCTCGACCTTTTCCACCGCCTTCTCGTCGATCAGCGGCCCCTGCTGCACGCCGTCATCGAGGCCGGAACCGACCTTCAGCCCGTTGCTGGCGGCAGCGAGCTTTTCGACGAACTTGTCGTAGACGCCGGCTTGAACCAGGAAGCGATTGGTGCAGACGCAGGTCTGGCCGGAATTGCGGTATTTGGCGGTGATGGCGCCGGCGACGGCACGCTCGATGTCGGCGTCGTCGAAGACGAGGAACGGCGCGTTGCCGCCGAGCTCCATCGACACTTTCTTGACGGTGACGGACGACTTCTGGATCAGGATCTTGCCGACCTCGGTCGAGCCGGTGAAGGTGATCTTCTTGACCAGCGGGTTGGCGCAGATTTCGTCGCCGATCTCGCCGGCGGCGCCGGTCAGGATGTTGATGACGCCTTTGGGGAAGCCGACCTCTTCGGCGAGCGCGCCCCAGGCGAGGCCTGAATAAGGCGTCTGCGAGGCCGGCTTGACGACCGCGGTGCAGCCGGCGGCAAGTGCTGGGCCGAGCTTGCGGGCCAGCATCGAGGACGGGAAATTCCATGGCGTGATGGCGGCGATGACGCCGACCGGCTCCTTGGTCACCAGGATGCGGCGGTCCGCCCAGGGCGACGGCACGACATCGCCATAGGTGCGGCGGCCTTCTTCGGCGAACCACAATATGTAGGACGCGGCCGAACCGATCTCGCCCTTCGATTCGAACAGCGACTTGCCCTGCTCGATTGTGAGCAGTTCGGCCAGCACATCCTGATTGTCCATCATTGCGTCATGCAGCTTGCGCAACAGCTTCGAACGCTCGAGCGCGGTGGTCTTGCGCCATGTCTTGAAGGCGGCGTCGGCGGCTTCGATGGCGCGGCGCGTCTCGACCTTGCCCGACTTCGGCACGGTGCCGATCTTAAGGCCGGTGGCCGGATTGTTGACGTCGACCGTCTGGCCGCTATCGGCCTGCACCCACTCGCCATTGATGAGATTGGCCTGGCGCATGAAATGGCTGGTTTTCTGAAGCATGGTCTAGCCTCCGTTCGGCGCGCTGACGGGCCGCTATCTGGATTTCTTTGGTGGGCGTGCGCATTGACATCGATGCCGGCACGCCTGGAGCCACTGCTCTTTACCTAGGGCAAGCTCCGCAATCAATCGCAAGATGGCATATAGGGTTTGGGCCAGCGCAAGGCGAGGCCAAGTTGCGCTTCTGATGTTGCTTGAGGGTGTGTTGAGGTTCAGGTCAGGCCGCGCCGAGAAGGGTGCGTTCCGAGAATCGGAACGGAGCGTAACGTTTGGGTAAATGAGTACCGGAAGTACCAGGCCGTTCGCCGGCATTACCTAGATATCGACATGCCTATCCAAACACGTGGACCACCACCGTCAGCCAAAAAGCCGTGGTGGCGACCGCACAGGCGGTGGCGATGGTCATCTGGTTCGATGCCAGTGCCTGGCCGGTGTTGAACTGCGTGGCGATCAGGTAGGAATTGACCCCGGATGGCAGCGCGGCGGCCACGACCGCGACCTTCGCTGACAGCGGCGGCAGGCCGAACAGCCAGACCAGGCCGAGCGCGACGGCCGGCATCAGCATCAGCTTCAGCGCCGACAGCGCCAGCGCCGGCCGCACATTGCCGGAGATGCCGAAACGGCACAGGCCAAGCCCCATGGCAAACAGCGCGACCGGTCCGGCGATGTTGGCCAACGCGTCGACCAGGCGCACGGCCAGCGCCGGCAATGGCAGGCCGGTGATACGCCACACCCATCCAGCCAGGATGCCGATGATCAGCGGATTGGAAAACATCTTATGAAGGAAGCGCCGGATGATGCGCAGCGGATGCACATGCTCGTCACCGCGGCCAAAGATTTCAAACAGGATGATCGACGCCATGATCATCGTCGGCAGATGCACGGAAATCAGCAGCGACAGCACTTCGAACCCACTTGGCCCGAATGTGCCGAGGACGAACGGAATGCCGAGCAGGACGAGATTGGAAAAAGCCGACGACACACCGCCGACGACCCCCGCACGCGCGTCGCGCCCGAACACCCGCGTGATGACCAGGTGGCCTGCGGCCCACGTCACTGCGGCCGCCGCGAAATAGGCTCCCCAGAACAACCAGGGCGCGGTGCCATGGAAATCGGCGTTGACCATGGTGCGGAACAGAAGCAGCGGCATCGCCACCCCGACGGCGAATTCGGCGATGGCCTCGCCCGCCTCGGCCTTCAGATAGCCGGTGAGCCCGGCCAGATAGCCGAGCGCGACAAGGCCGAAGACAAAAAGGACGGTTTCGATGAGTGGGGACATTTTTCCCCTGATAGGCGAGCCGGGATTGCAGCGCAATCGTCCTGCGTTGCGAAGCGGTCCGTTCTCGCAAACAGCCGGGATAGGTGGTGCCTTGTTTTTCAGCCGGCTTTGCCGTCCCTATATGCGGTCACCGGAACCCACCTCCGGTGACGGAAAAGGACGTCTGATGCTTCGATTTGTGCTGGCGCTATTGCTGCTCGTCATTCCCGCGTCGGCGCATGCGACCGAAGCCGGCTGGGCGCTGTTGCGCGACGGCGGACATGTGGTGCTGCTTCGCCATGCCATGGTCACCGGCACCACCGATCCGGCGAATTTCGACATCGAGAAATGCGCCACCCAGGTCAATCTCTCGGTGCGCGGCAAGCAGCAGGCGCGCAAGATCGGGGCGCTGTTCGCCGCCCGCGCCGCGCCCATCGAGCGCATGCTATCCAGCCGCTATTGCCGCAGCCTCGACACGGCCCGCATCGCTTTCAGAGCCGAGCCTGAACCCTTCGCCCCGCTTGACTTGCTGAAGACCGACGCGAGCGAGAAAGCCGCCCAGCTCGAGGCGGTCATGAACGAGATCCGCGCCTATTCCGGCTCCGACAATGTGGTCATGGTCACCCATCTGGAAAACATAATGGCCCTTACCGGCATCTCGCCGCGCGAAGGCGAAGCCGTGATCGTCGAGCCGCAAGGCGACGGCCTGCGCGTGCTCGGCCGCGTCACCTTCTAATCTACGCTGGAGCCGGTTGAAGCGTTCGCGAGTGGTGAGATCTAACGCTTGGTACCCTAAGCGGAATACCGGTTCCGACCGTTGCAGCCGTTGACGACGAGCACAGTGAACGGCCCGATTGACCCCATTGCTGTCGTCCGGGACGTTTCCCTTCAGAGCGTTTTGAGTGCATTTCCGGTCATTCCTGTTCGAGCGTGCTATAGTGCTCATTGGCGCCAAGATAGCCATTGATGGCTAAGATTTCTGTTCGTCTCCGGAACCAATGCGGATGGGCAGGTCAGATCGACAACAATTCAACAGCGGCTCCTCGGAGGAGGCGGACCAGCTCGTGCTCGGCCGTGAGGCTTACGAGGAAAGGGCGTGGGACGACGCCTATCGGTTCCTCTCGCGTGCCGGCGAAGCGGCTCCGCTCGCAGTAGACGATCTCGAACGGCTGGCGATGTCAGCCTATTTGACCGGGCGCGACGAGGAGTACCTGCGGGCCCTGGAGCGAACCCATCATGCATATCTGGACGCGGGCGAGTGCCGTCGGGCCGCCCGCTGCGCCTTCTGGCTTGGCCTGCGCCTTGTCTTTCGTGGGGAGATGGCTCAGGCGGCCGGCTGGTTTGGACGGGCGCATCGGCTGCTCGAACGCGAGCCACATGATTGTGCCGAACAGGGTTACCTGATGCTGCCCCACGTCGAACAGCATCTTGCTTCGGGCAACCTTGAAGCGGCCTACGCTGCGGCGAGCGGCGCAGTCGAGATTGGCGAGCGCTTTGCGGACGTGGATCTGGTGGCCTGTGCACGGCACCTGCAGGGCCGTGTTCTGTTGCGCCAGCGGCGAACCGCGGAAGGTTTCGCGCTCCTCGACGAGGCGATGGTTTCGGTCACGGCCGGCGAATTGTCGCCGCTGCTTAGCGGCTTGATCTATTGCAGCGTGATCGAAGCATGTCAGCAAGTCCATGCTCTGGGCCGCGCACGCGAATGGACTTCCGCCCTGGGGCGATGGTGCGCCGAACAGCCCCAGCTGATCAGTTTCAGCGGCACCTGCCTGATGCATCGCGCCGAGATCAAGCGGCTCAGCGGCGCTTGGCAGGACGCGATCGACGAAGCGCAGCATGCCGTGGAGCGTTTGACGCAGTCGAACAATCGGAAAGATACGGCTGGGGCGTGGTACCAGCTGGCGGAAGTACACCGCCTTCGCGGAGACTTTGACGCGGCCGAGCAGGCATATCGGAGTGCAAGCCAATATGGCTTCGAACCGCAGCCGGGCCTTGCCCTGTTGCGGTTGGCCGAAAGGCACATCGATGCGGCTGCGGCCGCAATCCGGCGCGTCATGGCCGCGACGACCGACCAAGTGAAGCGCATTCGGCTGCTGCCTGCTCACCTCGAGATCATGCTGGCGGCTGACGACATCGAGGAAGCACGGCGTGCCTGCCACGAACTGGCGGACGTTGCAGAAAGCTACGGAACCGAACCGTTGCGTGCCCTTGCCGCCCACGCGCGGGGAGCGGTGGCACTGGCAGACGGCGAAGCGCAGGCTGCGGTGGCTTGGCTGCGCCGGGCAATCGAGGCGTGGCAGCAAGTCGACGCGCCATACGAAGCAGCGCGCGTAGGCGTCATGATGGGCCTGGCTTGCCGCGACCTCGGTGACAGCGACGGTGCGGTACTGGAGCTGCAGGCAGCCAGAACCGTGTTCCAGCAGCTTGGTGCCACGCCGGACGTTTCTCATGTCGATGCCCTGCTTGACATGCGGTCGGAGGAAGCCCGCGGTCTCTCTGCCCGCGAGTTGCAAGTCCTCCGCCTGATCGCTTCTGGCAAAACCAACAAGGAAATCGCCAACGAACTGCATTTGAGCGGAAAGACAGTGGACAGGCACGTCAGCAATATTTTCAACAAGCTTGACGTCCCCACTCGCACCGCCGCCACCGCTTGGGCCTACGAGCACCGCCTAGTCTGAGCGTGCCCGGCATGGGTGGAATCACCCATGCATCGTCGGCGCCGATTGGGTGGTTCGCCCGAAGCGCCGCCCTCCTTTCCGCCCTAAGCTTGCACCTGTCGGCTATGGATGCGCGGCGCCTCGGCAGCTCGCCTGCAGACTGCAGGACGGACTCGGTGATCGCGCCGCAAACATCCGGCCACAATGAAAGGAGGAAGCGATGTCACATACCGATACCGGGATGCGGGTCGCGGGCGCCTGGCTTGCGATTGCTTCTGTACTCTTAGGTTTCGTCCTGGTCGGTCACGGGCCGATTCATCCCGACCTCGCCCTGCAAATGCAGATCATCGCCAACAACGTCACCCTGTGGGTGGTCGTGCATTGGGCCGCCGCGGCAGCACTGTCGCTGTTCGTCGTCGCGAGCCTGATCGTGCTGACCGCGGGCTCTCGACTGACCGAACGCTGGTGGACCCTATCCGCCTGGGCGGTGGTGCCGGTCGGCGCCCTCTGGACGATGACGACCGCCGTGGCCGAGGCCACCACCGTCGCCGATGCCGCCGCCGCCAACGATATGGCGCGATTCACGGCCTGGTGGGCGTTCGCTGAAGGCAAGGCCAACGGCTTCATGTTCCTGTGTCTGGCGGTTGTCGTGATCGCCGGATGTGGTTCGGCATCTGGCTGGGCAGCCTCGTCTGGGTTGCGTCGTCTTTCGTGATGGCCCTTTGGACGTTGTGGTTCGGGTTGGGGCTCGCTCGAGCCGAGAACAGCGTGTCAACCGCTCGCAGCGCGCGCTCCAGCGCGTGAGCAGCCCAAGAGGCCAGGCGGCACGTGCAAGACGAAATCTTACTATCAACAGGAGGGAGGCCATGATGTCTCACGTTGAAGGTTACACCGCCACCCCGGCGGCAATTGAATCGAACCGCATATCCGGAGAAGCTGCCCGCAAGCGCCTGCTCACCGGGCTGCCGATCGTCGAACGGCGGCTCGAATTGGCCGGCATCTCGACCGCGCTACTGGAAGGCGGCGCAGGATCACCGATCGTGCTGTTGCACGGCCCAGGAGAACATGCAGCAAAGTGGCTGCGAATTCTCCCGGAGCTTGTGAGAACGCATCACATAATCGCGCCCGATCTGCCGGGCCACGGCACCTCAGGGACCATCGAGGGTCCGATTCATCCCGATCGTGTTCTCGCGTGGCTTGGCGAACTCATCGAACGCACCTGCCCGACACCGCCCATTCTTGTCGGCCAAATTCTCGGCGCCGCAATTGCTGCTCGCTTTGCCGCCAAGCACGGTAACCAGCTCCGCTGCCTGGTTCTGTCGGACGCGCTCGGCCTTGCGCCGTTTCAGCCGGCGCCTGAATTCGGTGCGGCCCTCGCCGCGTTCATAACGGTGCCAAGTCCGGAAAACCATGACCGCCTCTGGCAGCAGTGCGCCTTCGACCTCGACGCGCTGCGTGATCATATGGGCGAGAGCTGGGAGCGGCTGCGAGCCTACAATCTCGATCGCGCGCAGGCGCCGGAGTTGAAGCCGACCCAGCAACGTCTGATGGAGCAATTCGGATTTCCCGCAATCCCATCAGAGGAACTGGCACGCATCAGAATCCCGACCTTCCTGATCTGGGGGCGGCACGATCTTGCCACCCCATTGCCTGTAGCGGAAGCAGCGAGCGTTCGATTTGGTTGGCCGCTCCACGTTATCGACGGCGCAGCCGATGATCCGCCGATCGAGCAGCCTGCCGCATTTGTAAAGGTGCTGCGCGCTGCGCTTATCGCGGCCAAATCCGTGGCTCCTGAGGCGCTGCCGGACACACGTGAGGCTTGGGACCGAATTGCCTCGGGTTACGATCGGACGAATACCGAAACACAGATGTGGCTTGGCAATGAGAGTCTGGTCAGGGCAGGGCTCCGCCCAGGTATGCACCTTCTTGACATTGCATCCGGTAGCGGCGCGCTCAGTATCCCTGCAGCTCGGATCGGTGCCGAGGTGGTCGCCGTCGACCAGTCGCCCGTCATGCTCCGCCTGGCGCGAGAGCGCGCCAGCCGGGAAAGCCTGGAAATCGATACCCGCGTAATGGACGGGCATGCGCTTGCCTTTGACGACGACAGCTTCGATGTGGCGGGATCTCAGTTTGGGGTCATGCTCTTTCCCGACATGCCGATGGGCATTCGGGAGATGGCGCGGGTTGTCAAACCTGGAGGGCGGGTGCTGGTCGTTGCCTATGGCGACCCGCATCGAATTGACTTCCTCGCTTTCATGATCGGGGCCGTTCAATCGGTACGCCCGGAGTTTAATGGTCCGCCAATGGACCCGCCGCCGCTGCCGTTTCAGCTCAGCGATCCGGAGCGGCTTGCCTGCGAACTGGCAAAGGCCGGACTGAAGGGCGTCAATGTCGAGACGATCACGGAGAGCACGGCGTTCAAGTCAGGTGCTGAGCTATGGGATTGGATCGTGTGGAGCAATCCTATTGTCGAGGAAGTGCTTGGCAGCCTCGCGTTGAGCGAACGCGAGCGCGGAGTCATTCGCCAGACGCTCGATCGCATGGTGCGCGAACGGGCCGGCGATGACGGCTCGGCCATCCTGAGAAACCCCGTCAATATTGGCATCGGGATCAAGTGATCGCGCGGCCATTTGATGGCGCGACGCTCGTGCATGCAGTTCGTGGCCACCCCAGGACTTGATGGGGTGGCCACTTTTTTGATGCCGGCCGGCTTCCAAGGTTCGACTCCGGAGATAGCGCCGATGTCAATGCTGAAGGCGTGCGGCAAATGTCGGCTATCGGGGCGAAAGCGACCGCCGGCGCGTGCTCGGCCGCGTCACCTTCTAATCTACGCTGGAGCCGGTTGAAGCGTTCGCGAGTGGTGAAATCGAACGCTGGTACTCTAAGCGGAATACCGGGTTCGACCCTTCTTCGCCATTCCTTCGGAGAAAATTGAAGGGGAAGCCGTCACCCCAATGCGGCTTTCAGTGCGAGCGTCGCTCGCTGGAGCTGCGTTAGTCAGTCGGAGGCTAATGGTATTTTTAATGGAACGCTAATATACATGGATGCTCGAACGGGCGGCGGCCTGCCAAACTTGAGGAATGCCATGCGAAGATTCATCTTCACGGCAATGTGTATCGCCGCCGCAACAGCCGCTAACGCCCATGATTGGTACGAAGACAAGGTTGACCCGCAGACGAAATTCCGGTGTTGCGGTGGTTCTGATTGCCGTGCCATACCTCGGTCTTCGGTGCGGTCCAGGATCGACGGTGGTTACACTTACTTGCCGCATAATTTCAACATCCCACGGGACCGTGTGCAGGAATCCCCAGACGGCCAATACCATATCTGCGAGAATACCTATGTCGTAACTAATCAGCTGTATTGGCGCTGCTTTTTCGCACCTCGTGCCACGGTCTCTCTACTTCTCCCACGTTAAGGTAAATATTGCGCGTCGCTGCCGGGATCGACATCGGCAAGGTGCGCAGCTGTGGCAAATTCGGTCGCGCCGCCCGCTGCCCTGAACGGACGTTCGCGTTCGCTACACGGGAAAGCATTCTATAGCGGATTGTCCGGTCCTGGCGCACCTGGCTCGTTCCAGCAACCAATGCGGATGACGGCTAACTACCCGCTACCTAGCGTTAGATTTCGCACTTGCAGCCACGCATCGATACGGAGCTTCCATGCCTCGATCATATGCGCGAACGCGTCCTCCGTCAGCTCGGACAGATATGATCTTCCTGCCGTGCTCAAGGCAGTGAACGTGTAGGCAATCGACGCCTCCGTGCCTCCGTCAGCGGTCGGGCGGCAGGCCACCTCGACAAATCCGAAACGCGAATCCGGCGTCACCCGGACATAGCGGATGCGATGCGCCACGGGGTCCCAGTCCGTGCAGGCCCAGAGCGTGGTCTCATCACCGTGAGCGGTCCTGAAGACCATGCCCTGGCGCGTCTCCCCGTCTTGTGGATGCAGAAACTCCGGATCCCACCCGTCCACCCACAGGGTCTCCCCAGTCGGCGTGAACAGCGGAAAGACGCGGTCGATCGGCCCCGAAAGCACGATGCTGTGGCTGCGCTCAAGATGGTTCGTCACTCGTCCTCCCCGCTCGTTTCCGCCAAACGGTGGCTGTCTGCCGCACTGAGCTCCAGCCCGTAGATGCGCTTCAATTGGCCGATTGTTTCCAGGGTCGTCGGGGAAAACGGCGTCTGGCCTTCGAAGGCATGCAGCACGATGCCCTCGATGAGGTCACCCAGACTCATGTCGCGATGCTCGGCCAACGCCTTGAGCACCTTCACCAATCGTTTTTCCAGGCGCACCCCGGTCTGCACGCGTTCCATGGTCATAGATTTCCGTACCATGGTACATTGGTACATGCAATGACCAGAGATGGGATGGTTGCGGCATATCGCCGGGAGGGTCGCCAACGGCTCTTTCTTGCGTTTACGAAGTGGGTATCCCATCTGCGCCCGGCGTTCAGGCCTTTTCCTGCCCGGAAAAACCGATTAGACAGCGCGCAAACACATGCGGACAGATTCCGCCCGCAACCGAAGGAAAAGCCCTTGTCCACCACGTTCGAAAAAGTCGCCAAGATCATCGCCGACACCAGTGAGATCGATATCGACACGATCACCCCTGAAAGCCACACCATCGACGATCTCGGCATCGACAGCCTCGACTTCCTCGACATCGTCTTTGCCATCGACAAGGAATTCGGCATCAAGGTGCCGCTGGAAAAGTGGACGCAAGAGGTCAATGACGGCAAGGCCTCGACCGACGATTACTTCGTCATGAAGAACCTGTGCGCCAAGATCGACGCTCTGGTCGCGGCCAAGAACGCCTGAAATGGTTCGTTTTCTAGCCTGACCCACAACAGCCGCCCCATGAACCCTCGCCCATGAGCCCCCACCACGTCGTCATATCAGGCATCGGCCTTGTCTCTTCGCTGGGAGAAGGTCCGGATGCGCATTGGCGCAAACTCGTCCAGCCCGGCCTGGAACCGGTGCTCGAAGCTGCGCGCTTCTCGCCCTATACCGTCCACCCGCTGCCGGAGATCGACTGGAACCTGCAGATCACCAAGCGCGGCGACCAGCGGCAGATGGAAACCTGGCAAAGGCTCGGCACCTACGCCGCCGGCATGGCGCTGGACGATGCCGGCATCAAGGGCAATGACGAGCTCTGCACGACCATGGACATGGTGGTGGCTGCCGGCGGCGGCGAGCGCGACGAGACGGTCGACGCCGACATTCTCGCAGCGTCCGAAAGCCGCAACGACCGCGACGTGCTGCTCAACGAGAAACTGACAACCGAATTGCGGCCGACGCTGTTTCTGGCGCAGCTTTCAAACCTGCTCGCCGGCAACATCTCGATCGTCCACAAGGTGACCGGCTCGTCGCGCACCTTCATGGGCGAGGAAGGCGCCGGCGTCGCCGCCGTCGAGACGGCCGCCGCGCGCATCCGCTCCGGCCAGTCGACGCATATACTGGTCGGCGGCGCCTTCCAGACCGAGCATTCCGACATGCTGCTTGGTTATGAATTGGCCGGCTACCTGCATCGCGGCCCCTGGAGACCGGTCTGGCAGAGACAGGGCCTGGACGGCGGTGGCGTGGTGACCGGATCAGGCGGCGCGTTTCTCGTCCTGGAACAGCGCGAACATGCGATCAGCCGCGGGCGAAAGATCTATGCCGAACTCGGCCCCGTCATATCCGGACGCGCCAAACGCCGGCAGGGCGAACTCGATGCCGAGATTGCCGCGCTGCTCAGGCAGGCGGCATTGCCGAACGGCGAGTTGCTGGCGATTTCAGGCGCTTCGGGTGCCCATGCCGCGACCGCCGCCGAGAAATCGGCGCTCGACGCCAATCCGGCGATTGCCGCACGCGGCTTTTCGACGCTGACCGGCCACATGAAGGAAGCGCAATTTCCCTTCGCCGTGGCGCTGGCGGCACTGGCTGTCGAACGCAAGGCCGCCTACCCGGCTTTTGATGCCGCCACCGAGAAGCCGTTCAACGGCGTTCCCAGGACCATCCTTGCAACGGCGATCGGCTATCACCAATTCGAGGGCATGGCGTTGGTCAACGCCGCCTAGAGGGTGTCAGGATAAAAATATGGCCAATCTGAACGATCACATGGGCAGGCCGATCGTCGCCGTCACCGGTATCGGCGTGGTGACGTCGCTGGGCGTCGGCAAGGCCGACAATTGGGCAGCACTCACCGCGGGCACGTCCGGCATCCATCCGATCACCCGCTTTCCGGTTGACCATCTGAACACCCGCATCTCCGGCATGGTCGATTTCCTGCCGTCGAGCTCAAAGGGCGCCAGCCTTCTTACCTACGATCTCGCCGAGATCGCCGCGCAGGAAGCCGTGGCCGAAGCCGGCCTCGATTCGGGCGATTTCGGCGGGCCGCTTTTCCTCGCCTCGCCGCCGGTCGAACTCGACTGGAGCGAGCGCTTTTCGCTCTACAATTCCGACAACCACGACATCGGCGCCGAACGGCTGCTTCGCGTGGCGCGCGGCTTGAAGGAACTGGATGTCTTCGAGACCACCCAATTCGGTTCGATCGCCGACCGGCTCGCCGACCGTTTTGGGACACGCGGCCTGCCGATCACGCTGTCGACGGCCTGCGCCTCGGGCGCCACCTCGATCCAGCTCGGCGTCGAGGCGATCCGCCGCGGCGAATGCGATAGGGCGCTGTCGATCGGCGCCGACGGCTCGGCGACCGCCGAGGCGCTGATCCGTTTCTCGCTGCTTTCCGCGCTCTCCACGCACAACGACATCCCTGAAAAGGCGTCCAAGCCGTTCTCCAAGGATCGCGACGGTTTCGTGCTGGCCGAGGGCTCGGGCGCGCTTGTGCTGGAATCGCTGGAGGCCGCGCTGGCCCGCGGCGTGACCATCCTTGGCATCCTGCGCGGCTGCGGCGAGAAGGCCGACGATTTCCATCGCACCCGCTCGAAGCCGGACGGCTCACCGGCGATCGCGGCGGTTCGCGCCGCCCTCGCCGATGCCGGCTTGGGCGAGGACGAGATCGACTATGTCAACGCCCACGGCACCTCGACGCCGGAAAACGACAAGATGGAGCATCTGTCGCTGTCGACCGTGTTCGGCGAGCGGATCGGCTCGATGCCGATCTCGTCGAACAAGTCGATGATCGGCCACACCCTGTCAGCCGCCGGCGCCGTCGAGGCCGCGTTTTCGCTGATGACCATGCGCGAAAGTGTCATCCCGCCGACCATCAATTACGACAATCCCGATCCGGCGATCGTGCTCGACGTGGTGCCGAACCAGAAGCGCAACGCCGAGGTCGGCACGGTGCTGTCGAACTCCTTCGGCTTCGGTGGCCAGAACACCTGCCTTGTCATGGCGCGGGAACCGGTCTAATGCATGTCGCCCAAAAGTGCGAAGCGGTTTTGGGACAACGACATGCATAAAAAACAAAGACTTAAAGCGCGTCGGCTGAATCCGTTTCAACGCGACGCGCTTTAAGCGAAGCCTTTTCCCGCTCAACAGAACCCGACAGGCTCCATGCGCGCATTGCAACTTATCGAGGACCGCCGCCTTGAAACGGTGGACCTGCCGCTTCCGCCGCAGCCTGCGCTGGGCGAAGTGACGCTGCGCATCAAGGCCGTGGCGCTCAATCATATCGACGTCTGGGGCTGGCGCGGCATGGCCTTCGCCAAGCGCAAGCTGCCGCTGGTCGTCGGCGCCGAAGCTTCAGGCGAGGTCGAGGCGGTCGGCCCCGGCGTCTCCAGCCTTGTGCACGGGCAGCTTGTGTCGATCTACGGCGCGCGCACCTGCGGGCTTTGCCGCGCCTGCCGCGAAGGCCGCGACAACCTCTGCGAGCATGTCTCGGGCGTACACGGCTTCCATCTCGACGGCTTTGCGCAAGAGAAGATAAACCTTCCGGCGCGCCTGCTGGTCCCTGCCCCGCCCGGCGCGACGGACATTGGGGCGGCCGTCGCGCCCGTCACCTTCGGTACGGTCGAACATATGCTGTTCGACAATGCCAGGCTGCAGCCCGGCGAGACCATCCTCATCCATGCCGGCGGCTCGGGTATCGGCTCCGCCGCGATCCAGCTGGCGAAGAAAATGGGCTGCACCGTGATCACCACGGTCGGCTCGAACGACAAGATCGACAAGGCGAAGGCGCTTGGCGCCGACCATGTCATCAACTATCGCGAGGACCGTTTCGAAGGCGTCGTGCGCAAGCTGACGAAGAAGAAGGGCGTCGACGTCGTCTTCGAGCATGTCGGCGCCGACACCTTTGCCGCCTCGATGCTGTGCCTGAAACGCGGTGGCCGCCTGGTGACCTGCGGCTCGACCTCGGGCGTGTCGACGCAGATCAATCTGATGCAATTGTTCCAGCAGCAATTGAAACTGCTCGGCTCCTTCGGCTGCCGCATGCAAAATATGGCCGACGCCATGCAGAAAATGGCGGCGGGGCTGGTTTCTCCGGTCATCGACACCGAAGTCGGCTTCGACGGCATCGACGCCGCGCTGAAGCGCATGGAAGGCCGTGACGTGTTCGGCAAGATCATCCTGCGCATCGGCTGACCATGATGTTGCTGTCTAAAAACATCATGGTCTAGGAATGGTCGGCAACGCCTTCAAGAAGCTCCGCAGGGACTTGGCGTTCCGCCACGGCAGGCGGCTGCGCCAGTTCAACTACTGGCTGCTTGCGCGTGTCGCTATGGCGATAATTTGGCTGCTGCGTCTGCTGCCGGTCGACAGCGCGCTTAATTTCGCCGACCGCGCCGCCCGTCGCATTGGCCCGTGGGTGGGACGCCACAACGTCGCCATCGCCAATCTGCGCAACGCCTACCCGGAAAAGAGCGACCGCGAGATCCAGGCCATCGCGTCCGACATGTGGGGCAACATGGCTCGGCTCGCCGCGGAATACATCTTTCTCGACGCCCTGTTCGACTACGATCCCGCCGCGACGAAATCGGGCCGCATCGAGGTCAAGGGGATCGAGCACTTCGTGCATATCGCCGAGGAACCGAAGCCGCATATCATCTTCACCGGGCATCTCGGCAATTTCGAACTGCTTCCGGTGGCGGCAGCCACTTTCGGCATGAACATCACGGCGCTGTTTCGCCCGCCCAACAACCCCTATCTTGCCGACTACATCCTCTCGACTCGCCGCTCGACCATGGGGTCGCTTCTGCCCTCCTCCACCGGCGCTTCGTTCGCGCTGGCGGCAATCCTGGAGAAAGGCGGCAATATCGGCGTGCTAGTCGACCAGAAGTTCTCGAGCGGGCTCGAAACGACATTCTTCGGCCGCCCATGCGAGAGCAACCGGGTTCTGGGCACCCTGGCGCGACACTATGACTGCGATGTCTATCCGGCGCGCTGCGTGCGCTTGCCCGGCAACCGCTTCCGGCTCGAGATCGAGGACAGACTGAACTTGCCGCGCACCGCCGGCGGCAGTGTCGACGTCCATGCCACCACCCAGCTGCTCAACGACGTGGTCGAGCGCTGGGTGCGCGAGGATCCCGGCCAGTGGATGTGGTTCCACAAAAGGTGGGAGATCAGCGGCCCGCGCAGGAAGCGTCAACGGGCGAGACAGCGCGGCGAAGCCGCCTGAGCGGCAGGACAATGGGAGGCAGCGCAAGCGCGAATCGATTGCCCTGCAACCGTGGGTAGTCTCGGCTTGACAGGTGACGGCAGTTATGCTAAAAATTTAAGTACAATATTGATCTGCGCCCGCCCACTGAGGCGGGTTTTTTGTTTCGGCCGGATCGCTCGACCGCCGCCCTGTTCGGCCAATTGGGGAGAGGACAATGCGAGCCTCTTCTCAAGTTGCTCAATCCAGTCGAGTCGCGACCAGTTTGCCGTCCATCATCATCGGGATGATTGCCAGCTTCTTTTCTTC
>NZ_JBVVQD010000051.1:0-28118 GCF_055811755.1 Mesorhizobium sp. WSM4840 | reverse complement strand
AATGGCTATGTTGGGGGACGTCGTTTTTGTAGAAGACATTGTTCCATGGCCGAATTAGCCGTGCTGATGCTGCGCTTGCTTCAGACACCGAACCGAGGTCGCGATGCCGACGCTCGACAGATCGATGCCGCAGCGGGTGGTGCGATGCTTGCATCGCGCCACCCGGCAGACGTGGATTTTGAAAGTTTCACTAAGCAGCTACGTCGACGGCCAGGGAATTGGAAACAGCAAGGCCGTGAACGGAATTCGGGAGAGGAAGCGTTACTGCCATGGCCGAGACCTCAACGGCCGGTGCGATCTCTGCTTCTCCTAGCCTCCATTAGATCCTCTCGGGCGTGATTGTAGGAGTGGCTTATGTCCCGGCCGACTTGACCACCCCGCTGCAGCTGTTCGTGGGAGGTTTGCGGGCCAACTGTATCACGGACTGCAGCCCCAATACCTGCTATGTGGGCGTCCAGATCCGCACTGCGTTCCTCTGCTGCATGCCGCGGAGGAGGCATCTGCGGCAAGATGTCTTGCATGCCGGGAATTGAGTGAGCTTGGGCCTGTTGATTTGGATCTAACTGGTGATACATCGCGTACATAGCATTGGATGCTGTCGACCTGACGTGGCCATCCGGATCGGTAGCCAATTCAGCGGCCTGATCAAAAATGCGAGCTTTATTTTCAGCGTTAAACTTGCTGAAGTTTTGCGCAGCGTAAAGCGCTCCGATAGCTTGCGAAGGTGGGTCCATGTTGCCAATGCGATTAACAATACTATCTTGTGTCTCTGGCCGAAGGTAATGAGACACATTACTGACTGCTCTGAATTGCTCCAATGCTACTTCATCCGAGGTGTGTCCCAACCCGGCAGTCAATTTATCCCCCAGATCGACGGCTGATCGTCCAAGCTGATTGGTCCGCGTTTCAAACTTCGCGAGGTCAGTTTCTGGCTCGGTTCGAGTGCCCCGAACGGCTATGCGCTCTCGCCTCCCGAGTTCTTTGAAGGTCCCAAGATTTCGCGCTGTATCGCGCGGGTTAGCGCTTACCAGCCGTTCTGCAACATCGGTCAATGGTCCGTATGGAAGGTCACGGAGGGTACTGCGATTCCCCACGTCCTGGGATGAACTTGCAGCTGCGCGTGCCCGTTTGTTATCGCGATCCATTGCTCGGCCTCCAAAGTCGTTAAGTTACCCGATCAGGGTACCACCGACGCTTGACCTGCTAAACCGATATGAGGTTACAGTTGTAGTCTGGCAGAAGCTTCTCCCAACTCTGGGATACGCCGAGAGCCGTAACCGGGGCAGATTTCCGGGCGGAAGGGGTTTGCGGCGAGAGCGTTCGTGATTCACCGTTTGCGTGACGCATCAGGATCGTCTCGTATAAGAGAGTCCGTCGCGATACGCCCCGCGAATGACGATGGTACCTTCGGCTTGACTTATCCTTCGCGCTCTGCGGGTCCGACGAGAAAATCAGCCTACCTTGCTGAGACTACCTGCGGAGGACTTGCCGCTACGGCGGTCCTGCTCGATCTCGTACTTGATCTTCTGCCCATCAACGAGGTTTGAAAGTCCAGCCCGTTCTACAGCTGAAATATGGACGAAATCGTCCTGACCGCCGTCATCGGGCTGGATGAAGCCAAAACCTTTGGTGCTGTTGAACCACTTCACTGTTCCGGTCGCCATATCTGTGTATTCCTCTGTGGCCAGTGCGAACCAGACGGGCCGTGAAGCCGATCCTGTTCATATTTCGTAGAGTTAAACCCAGCAAAAACCAGAATTACCCACCTCGGGGTTGCGGCGCGAAAAGCCATTGCTCTGTTTGGGAACGCACTGAACAGGTGCCGGTGAGCTTGAGCGCAACGCGCTGCAAGACGCTCGAGTGCCGAGGAATCTCTCCGACAAGGATACGTCTGAGCCGCCCAGTATGCCGGCTCGGCAACCACCCGAATGGATCGAAGCCGATCTGCAAAACGGATGGTGAGAGCGTTGGCTCGTTTCCAACCCATCCTGTCTCACCAGCGCGGACGCCTGGACGGATGTCAACGCCGGAAAAAGAACCGCATCGATTGGTCCCGCTTGCGGCCAGCTCCAGTCGGCCGCTCGATCGCAAGCGTGGTTCGAGGAGGAAGCTCTCCCAGGTGCAATGCGAGGAGACGCTGGTCCAACTCCTTGTCGGCTGCCGTAAGGCGGTGGTTCAGGCGAAGGTAGTCCATCCAGGTCGGGGTGCGGAAGGTTTCTGTCCAACGCGAAGGCTGCTGGAGGTCGCGCTGGAGATTCCAGTGTCGCGCACCAACGCCGCTTTGTACTCGCCGCCGTTCCCGCATCTGCTCCAGGAACGCTTCGACATTTGCTTCGGGTATTGAATATTCGATCTTGGCGACGATCGGCCCGCTTCGGGGCTTCAAATCCAGGGCAACCTGAGGCGTTTCGAAGCCAAGAGGAGCCTGATCGGAATCTTTCCATTGACGGATGGGCAGCAGGAAGCCGGTGCCAGCGACCAGCAGCAGCGCGCCACCTGAAAGCTCCAGAGCCGAGCTCAGCGAATAGCTCTCGGCCACCGTACCCCACAGCCAGCTGCCAGCCGCGATGCCGCCGGATGAAAGGGCATAATAGATCGAGAGCGTGCGACCAACGACCCACCTCGGACTCGCCAACTGGACGCTTACGTCCAGCCCGGTCCAGGTCACGACCCAGCCCGCGCCGCCGAGCGCCAGCGCGATAGCCGCCACCGCCACCGAGGGGGTGAAAGCAAGCGATAGACAACAAGCCGCACAGGCGATGCACGACAGTGTCGTCAAACGTTCCTGGGACAGCCTCCGTCTCAGAATGTTGTTGCAGATGCCGGCGAACAAGGCGCCGGTCCCGAAGCCGGCCATCAGGATGCCGTAAACGACTGGCCCTCCCCCCAGTTGATCGCGGGCGACGAGAGGCAAGAGCGCTAGTATAGAGATGCTCGTCAGCCCAAAAAGGGCACCGCGGGCAATTGCTGCCTTGATTTCCGATGACAGGGCAGTGAAGCGCGCTCCGTCATGGATCGCCGTGGTCAATGGTTCACTCGGCAGCGGTGACGAGCGAACATGCCATTTGCAGCGCCCTATGGTCCACAGCAGCATCAGATATGTAAGCGTCGCCACTGCGAAAGCCGTCAAAGGGCCAAAGGAAGCAACGACGACGCCACCGAGAGCGGGACCGATGCTTCGGACGGCGTTATATCCGACCGAGATAAGCGTGACGGCGGCCGGAACATCGCGCTTTCGCAGGATATCGCCAACCGACGCGTGCCAGGCGGGGTCGGTGAAAGCGGCGCCTACTCCGGCCAAACAGCTGAATGCAAGAACCATCCATGGATTGAAAATTCCGAGACCTGCAAGAACAGTCAGCATCGTCGAGGACAATGCTATCACGCACCAGCCAGCGAACATGAGATTGCGGCGGCTGTAATTGTCCGCTAGGGCGCCGGCGATAATTGACAGGAGGAATGTGGGCAAGGTTGTCGAAGCCTGCACCAAGGCGACCATCACATCCGATGTCGAAATGGTCGCCATCAGCCAACTGATGGCAACCATTTGAATCAGCCACCCTAGACTGGATACTTGTGTGGCAATCCAGATCGGACGGAAAGTTGAATTCTCGAGCGGCGCAAACGTTGCCGATGACACCGGATTAACTTCTTCACGCGCCACCCCGCTCATTGGGCCGAGCCTCCCTTCGCTGCCAGTTGTATGAGATTTCTCCCCGCCCACGTGCTCTGGAGGAATGGCAGGATCAGGGCATTTTATCTGCGCAACGCAAGTTATTTTTGCCTGGCCGATGCTGTGGCAGAACCGAATGCTTCCTCTGGCGCGATCGTTCCGCTATGCGTGACGAGACTGGTTCGATCCTGTCGTTGTCGATCCCCGACCACGTTACAAGAATCGTCAGTTTGACGATCCTTGGCGTCTCCAACCAAGCCACGTCCTGGGCATCGACTTCCCTTCTGGTGATCACGAGCTCCCGCGCATTGAACCGCCTCGCCAAGGTGGATCAGTAGTCTATCTTTGGCGTAGGTATTCAGCAGCTTGCTAGGCGCCCGCCGCCACGTGCGGGAGACGCCGGTATCAATCGGCGGGCAGATGAGAGGGCAACAAGCGCGCCTGACGCAACGCCGCCAGATCAGCCGAGCCGGTGCAGAAGCAGGCGACGGCCAACTGACGGATGACGATCTCGAAATGCGCGACAACCGCCTCGGTGGACACAGTCGCCGCGCGCAGCACGCCGGCCGCCTGCCCGGCGATGTCCGCGCCCAGGCGGATGGCCTTGGCCACGTCGACGCCGTCGCGGATCCCGCCCGACGCGATTAGCTTCACCGTGGGCAGCGCCCGACGTACCGCCTGCACGCTGGCTGGGGTCGGAATCCCCCAATCGGCGAACGCCATCGCCACTGCACGGTCGGCGGCATCGCGGGCGCGCTCGCCCTCCACCGCGGCCCAACTGGTGCCGCCGGCGCCGGCGACATCGATCACCGCCACGCCCGACTCGACGAGCGCACAGGCCACCGAGGCGGACAGGCCCGACCCCACTTCCTTGGCCACAATCGGCACGTCCACGCTGCGCGCGGCGCGAGCGATCTGCGCCAGGACGCCGCGCCAGTCGCGGTCGCCCTCCGGCTGTACCGCTTCCTGCAGCGCATTGAGATGGACGATGAGTCCATCGGCCTCCAGCGCATCCACCGCCCGGCGCGCCAGGTCCAGGCCGTCGGCCTCGCGCAGTTGCGCGGCGCCGATATTGGCCAGCAAGGGAATGTCTGGGGCCAGGCGGCGCAGCGCGCGCGTCAGCCCATGGGAGTTGCGGGATTGCAGGCTCACGCGCTGCGAACCGACGCACATGGCGATCCCCAAGGCTTGCGCTGCCTCGCTCAGATGCCGGTTGATGGCCTCGGCGCGTGGCATGCCGCCGGTCATGGAGCTGATCAGCAGCGGGGCGCGCATGGTCTTGCCCAGCAGCGAGGCGCGCAGGTCGATCTGCGTCAGGTCCAACTCGGGCAATGCGCAGTGTTCGAAACGGATGTACTCCCAGCCGGCGGCGACCGTGGCCGGCGCCGTTCGCCGATCCAGCACGATGTCCAGATGGTCGTCCTTGCGCCGGCTCGGGGCGGTGTCGCTATTGCTCATGCTCGCTCCATCCGTCGCATCGGGCGACGGCGTTGCGTCGGATCGGACCGACGGCAGCGGCGCGCACGCAGCCACATCACGCCGTTCAGGCGGGCGCACGCTGGCCTCCCCCCGCAGCGTCGCTGCGGTAGCGGCTGGTCGAGGTCTGGTAGTACTGCGCGCGGATGGCCGCCATGGCCTCGATCAACGGTCCCCACGGCGCGGGAAAGCGTTCTTCCGCCATCACCCGGTGCAGCATGCGCGTATGGCCGGCCAGCTCGTCGTTGAGGAACTCTACCACAGGCATAGCCGGATAGCGCTGCCGCAGCAGGATCGCCGCGTTGTCGGCCTCGCCGGCCGACCTGTCCTTGTCGCGTCCATGCAGATCGTTCTGCAGGCGCCCTATCGCGGAGATGAGCCGCAGGGCCTGGCGAAACGCCGGACGCGCACGCAAGGTCGCCATGTCCAACCCCCACAGCAACGAAAGGCAACAGAACACGTTCGTGTAGGCGATCGAATCGATGCCATTGTGCAGGTACTCGGCGTAGGACCAGCTTTCTGCCCCTGCCGCCTGCGCGTGTCCGGCGCGCAGCGCCCCGCAGTAGCACCGGGTATCGTCGAGAAGCTGAGCATAGTCGCGACGATCGTAGGCGAGCGCGGCCAGCGAAGCGCGCAGCACAGCGCAGCCCTCGAATCCGGGGAGCGCGCACGGCACGCCCTGCCCCAGCTCCTGCTCCACCGCGGCGAGCTCCTCCGGCGCGATCAGGCCAAGGTCGTTGCAATCGTCGAGCCAGAACAGAAGCGCCAGTTCGCGATAGAACGCCACGATCAGCGTTTCGTCCTGCGGATCGCGGCCAGTGCGGGCGCTGGTGTCGCGCAGGCTCGGGTGGATGCGCTGCAGGATGTACTGGCCGCCCCTGACCGCTTCCACGGCATGCTCGTCGGCGAACCCTGTCAGGGAACGCCCCCACTCCAGCACCTGCTGCAGCGCGCGTTCGGTCGGGATCATGGCGCCGCTCCTGCTCCCTCGGCCAGGACGCGCCGCCCCCAACGAAGCGCCAGCCACAACCCGGCGAGTTCGGCCACGCGCACGACCCGGGTGGGGCAATACAGTTCCTTGCCGATCCACAGCGACGTCTGCGGCAATGCATTCGACACATGGCGGGCGAGCATCCACTCCAGCGCACGCGCCACCGCCTGCGCGATGCGCCGGCGCCCTGTCGGCTCTTCGCTCCCGTCCATCACGTGCAACGCGAACAGCGCATAGCTGGTTTCCTCAAATGAGGATGCGCGACCGGCGCCCCAGCCGCCGTCATCGCGCTGCGCCTGCAGCAGCGCCGCCAGCGCGCGCTCGTCGCGCCACTGGGGCTTGCCTTGCGCCAGCGCAGCGACCGCATGCGCGGTGGGATACAGCCACGAAACGTGCCATTTTTCGTTGTCCCATAGACCGTGCAGGTTGCGATTGGCCTCGACGTAGTAGCTGGTGCCGGCGGCGGGCTTTCCCAACAGTCGCAACGCATGCAGGGCATGGATGTTAGTCGACACCGAGGCATTGCGCTCGCCGGGGAAGGTGACGAATAGCTCGCCGATTTCGAAATCGCGCAACGCATCGACCGGCGGGTCGCGACCTGCAAGGCGCAGGACGCACAACGCAACGGAGGTGTCGTCGGCATCGGCTGCGAAGTGCAAGGCCGGGCCCAGACCGCGCACGCCCATGCGGGCGTCGAGCTGCGCGACGATCACGCGCACGGCATCGGCGAACGCGGGATGCGCGAACAGCCCGGCCAGATGCAGGGTGTACAGCGACCAGCATGGCTCGAACACATTGATCGGCCAGACGTTGGGAACGACACCTTCGATGCCGCTGCGCGTCGCCCGCGATGCCGCCTGCAGATACGCGTCGGTGCGCCCGACCTGCGGCGTGCTCCCATGTGTTACGGCTTGCGCACGCCACGCGGCGGTGGCCGCCGGACTGATGCCAATGCTGCCGTCGTCGTCCGGGCATGCGGTGGTCGGCGACGTTCCCCAGGCTTCCCAGGAGTGCAGCAACGGATGGCCGCTCGGCAACGTCGCCACCGCCCCCAACTTGACAAGGCACGCCTGCCGCAACGGCAACAGCGCCGGGTGGCGCGGAAACCCCACGCCGCCCAGCAAGGATGCGGCCTCGCCGCACAACTGCGGCAGGACCAGCTCCGCGCCGATCGGCGCGTCTTCCGGCACCGAATGCGCGTAGGGATCGGGCTGGCGCTCGAGGAACCGGGTTGCAGCCTGGACTGCGTCGGCAGCGCCGGGAAGAGGATCGGCACGCTGCAATGTCAGCAACGCCGCCCAGGTGGGCGCATGGCGGAACAGCGGGAAGTCCGCGCTTCCCCATCCGCCATCGGCCTGTTGTTGCGCGATGAGCCACGCGTATGCGTCTTGCCGACCGGCGACGTTGCCGTGGAACTGCAGAGCTCGCGCCGTGTCGTAGACGGACGGACCGACGCTGCCGCCGTCGCTCATCTCGATCAGCAGGTGGCGCAATTCGGAAAGGATCTGTTCGGAGAGCGCGTCCACGCGGTATGTTCCTTCTGCAGACAGTTGACGGGAACCAGGATCGAGCAGACGCCGCGCACGTCGCCGCAGGCCCGTCGCGGCCCGGCGCACGGGCAGCGCCGGACGGCCGCCCTGCTCCGGCGCGGCGACGCGCCCCATGCTGGGGCCGGTCCACCGCATAGGCTTGCGCGCAGCGCGCCGCGTGCGCCGCGGCTGTGCTGGGCAACCGCTGCGATCGCCGCCGCCGACTTGGACACAGTGCAGCATGCACCGCTCACGCCGGCCGATCGATCGCAGCGGCACAGGGGCGACTCCATGCGGACGGGCGCGCTCATGCGCATGGCGCGTGCTTGAACAGATACGCGTTGGCCCGCTGCAGCATCTGCGCCAACCGTTCCGCACGCGTTCCCAGCGGGGCGATGGCCTCCCCGGCGTCGCGCAACAGATCCAGCGCCAACTGGCGCGCTGCCTGCAGCCCCATGATCGACGCACAGGTCGGCTTCTGCGCCGCCGCGTCCTTGCCGGGGGTCTTGCCCAACGTCGCGGTATCCGCTGTCGCGTCGAGAATGTCGTCGACCACCTGCAACGCCAGGCCGAAACAGGCGGAGTAGCGATCGAGCGCACAGTACAGCGCAGCGTGGGTGGCATCCTCCGCGATGGCGCATAGCGCGCCCATGCGAACGGACGCGCGCACTAGTGCTCCGCTCTTCATCCGGTGCATCGCCACGATCCTGTCCAGCTCGACGTGCTTTCCGACCAGCGACAGATCCATGGCCTGCCCGCCTGCGGCACCCTCGGCGGACACCGCCTGCGCCAGTTCGCGCACGAGCGCGATACGGTTGTCGCCCGGCGCATCCAGGCTCGCCAGGGTCAGGAAGGCGTGCGCCTGCAGCGCATCGCCGACCAGGATCGCAGTGGCTTCGCCGAACTTGACGTGCACGGTCGGAAGGCCGCGGCGAAGCACGTCATCGTCCATTGCGGGCAGGTCGTCGTGGACCAGGGTACAGGCGTGCATCATCTCGATGGCGGCGCCGACATCGTCGAGCATGTGCGCCGGCGTGTCGGCCAGTGCGCCGGTAGCCAGACAGAGCAAGGCGCGGGTGCGCTTTCCGCCATGCAAGGTGGCGTAGCGCATCGCCGCCATCAGCTCGGTCTCACCGTCGTCTTCGGCGCAGAGAAGACGCGCCAGCGCCTGTTCGACCCGCCTTGCGCCGTCCTGCATCCAGATCTCCGGCGGCAGCCTGCCGGATGCGCCGCGCGCCTGCGCGTCGTCGTGTAGCGTAGAAGCGGTCTGCATGTCGTTCATGTCCTTGTACCTGGCACGGCCACGGCGAGCGTCCGAGCCGCCGCGGTGTTGGCGGCGTCGCACCGAGCGCGCGCGCCGAGTGCAGCATTGCCGCGCGTCGCCGGCGCAGCTGCCTCGCCACACGGGGCATGCGATGCCAGCTCATGAGAATCCGATGCGGATTTTCATGGACGGATGTGCGGTCGGGAAATAGCGCCGACCTTTTTCGACGGCGCTCAGCAACCGCGGCCGCACCCCGGCCTTGTGCATGGTCAGTGCCAAGGCGATGCAGAACTGCACCATTTCCAGCCATACCAGGTGGTAACCGATGCAGACGTGTGGGCCGGTACCGAACTGCAGCATGTCCACCGGCCGGATCGGCTCCGTGCGTTGCAGCCACCGCGCCAGGCGGAACTGATCAGGCGCCTCGTGCAGCAGCGCCGAGGTCGACAAATGCAGCAGCGGGATGCACAGAGGGGTGCCCGCGGGAATGCGCCGTTGGCCGAGTTGCAATTCCTGCAGCGCGCGACGCGGCAGGAGCGTGGTCGCCGGATGCACGCGCAGCGTCTCGCGGAACAGCGCCTCGGCGACCGGACACTGCGCCAGGTCCGCGTGCCGGGTCGGCACCGCGCCCACGCGTTGCGCCTCCTCGACCAGGGCGTCCCACAGCCCAGGCTGCCGCGCCAGCTCGATCACCATCCAGGCCATCGTCGAGGCGGTGGTGTCGTGACCGGCAAGCAGCAGCAAGCGGATATTGGCGACCAGGACGTCGTCGGAGAGCGCATCGTCGCCGCGATCGAAGGCGCTCACCATGTCATTGATCAACCCAGTGCGCGCGGCATGCGCGCGCGCGTCGCGGACGAACTGGCGCAACTGCGCGTCGATCCAGTCGCGGGCGGCGCGGCCGCGCCGCAAGGGCAGTCCGGGCAGGTCGACCGGGGGCGCGACGATCAACTGCAGCAGTTGCCGGTATTTGCGATGCCATCCCGGCAGGTCCTGCGCTGGGATTCCCATGAGGCTGAAGATGAGCTTGAGCATCAGGTCGCCGGTTTCGCGCAGGATGGTTACGTCGCCGCGGTCGCGCCACGCCTGCACCCGCGCCTGGATGACGGGCGCGAACAGGTTGCCGATGCCGGCTTGGGTCAGCCCCTTGGGCAGGAACGCCGCCTTGATCGCGTCGCGCGCCTGCCGGTGCGCGCCGCCGTCCTGGGCGACCAACGTTCCGCCAAGCAATTCGGGCGCGATCTCTTCGATCAGCGCCGAGGACACGTCCTTGTGCCGGAGCAGTGCAAACGCATCCGGATCCACGCAGGTCATCAGGTGTCCGGCAGGGCCGAAATCCAGCCAGAAGTGGCTGCCCAGCGTCCGTTCCGCGCGCCGCAGCAGGCGCGGCAGGTCGCAGACGATGGCGGGAAGATGCCCGACCAGGGGGAAAGCGCCGGGCACGACCGGGATGTCGTCCCGCAGCCGGTGCCGACGGTCCAGCGGGTTGAGCAGCATGTCCATCAGCAGCGCGGCGCCGCGGCCGCTTCGGCGGTGTCGCCGGCAGGCCGCGCGGCGCGGCTGTTGCCACCGTCGGCGTACGTCGGCACATGCGCCAGCATGCCGCCGTCGATGCACAGGACCTGGCCGGTGATGAACGCAGCATCGTCGGAGAGCAGGAACGCCACCAGCGCGGCCACGTCCTCGGGGCGGCCGACGCGCTGCAGGAGCTGGTGCCGGCTCAGATGCCGTTGCATGCACTCGTCCAGCTTGGCGAGGAGACGCTCGGTCATGATGAGACCCGGCGCAACCGCGTTGCAGCGGATCTGCGCATGACCGTACTGGGTGGCGAGCGAGGTCGATAGCATGTTCATCGCCGCCTTCGACGCGGCGTAGGACGTCTGCGCGGTGTCACCGCTGAGCCCTTGGCACGACGACATGTTGACGATCGCGCCACCGCCGCGGGCGATCATTCGTGGGATGGCCTCCCGGCAGCAGAGCAGCGTGCCGCGCAGATTGGTCGCCATGGTCTGATCCCAGACCGCCAAGTCCAGGTCGAGGATCGCGCGGTCGCGCGGGGTCAGATGCATGGCGCTCGCGTTGTTCACCAGCAGGTCGACCCCACCGAAGTGCCGCTCCGCCGTCTCGAACAGCGCTGTCACCGCCTGCGCATCGGCGATGTCCATGGCCAGGGCCAGCGCGTAGCCCGCTTCGGCCGCGATCTGCGCGGTGCAGGCGATGGCCGCCGAGCCATCAATGTCGGCCACCACCACTCTGCCGCCCTCGCGCGCGATGGCGAGGGCGCATGCCTTGCCGATGCCGGCGCCGGCGCCGGTCACCACGGCCACCTTGCCTTCAAACCGTCCTCCTGGGTTGCGTTGGTCTTTGGCGGCATGCCGCTCAGCCTCCGCCAGAGAAGGCGCAGGGTCGGCGCTGGCGCGCTCGCCAGCGTCGCTTTCGATGACCCGAATGGCGGCGACCGGGCACTGGCTGGCCGCGAGCCGCGCGGCGGCGTGCAGCGCCTGCGGGACCGTCGCCACGCACACTTCCGCCACGCCGTCCGGTTCGCGCTGGCGAAAGGTGCCCGGCAGCGTCAGCACGCACTGCCCGGTGGTTCCGCACAGATCCTGATCGATCACGACGCGCATCTCAGCCCCCCTGCGCATGCAGCCGCACCGGCAGCGCGCGGAACGTCCTAAGGAACGCGGAGGGTTCCCGGGTCGGCTGCTCGGCCAATGCCAGCGTGGGGAAGCGCGCCTGGATGCGCGGCAGGCTCTCGGCCAACTGCACCCGGGCCAGTTGCGCACCGAGGCAGAAGTGGATGCCGTGGCCGAAGCTCAGCATGATCTTCCCGTCGGTCGACATGCCAGGAGTGGTGCCGTAGAACCGCGCGGGATTGAAGCGGTCGGGATCGGCGAAGGCGTCCGGGTCGCGATTGCCGGCCGCGATGAGCACGCGCACGTCCGCGTTCTTCGGGATCACCACGCCGCCCAGTTCGATGTCGCGCTGGGCGATACGCGGAATGGAGCTGAACATGGCAGGCGCGTCGCAACGCAGGACTTCTTCGACGAATGCCTTCACCCCCACGGCGTCTCCCTGCAGCCAGTGCCGCTGTTCGGGATACGCCAGCATCGCCAGGACCGCATGGTCGATGGTCGCAGCAGTGGTGGCGAAGCCGCCCAGCAGCATGCCCCACAGCATGCTGATCAACTCCGCATCCGACAACGTGTCGGCATCGTCGTCGTGTGCGCCGACCACCATCGACACGATGTCGTGGCGGGGATCGGTGCGCTTGCGCTGTATGAGGTCACCGAAGTAGGTCTGCACCCTGGCGCTGGCCGCGTCCGCCGCGGCGAGCTGGGGATCGCTGGCGTGTGGGCTCAGGCCTTCCAGAATGGCGCCGATGCCGGCGGCAAGCCCGAACATGTCGTCCTGGGGCATGCCGAACAGTTCGGCGAAGACCAGCATTGGCAAGGCCAGCGCGAATTCCCAATGCAGGTCCACCGCCTCCCCGCGCTCCAGCGCGGGCGCCATGCCGTCCAGGCGCGCTGCGACGATGCGCGCGATGCTCGGCCGCAGGTTGTCGATCTGGCGCATGGTGAAATCGCGCGAGATCAGCCGGCGCAGACGCGTATGCGTCGGTGGGTCCTTCATCGCTAGCGTGGACGCCAGCAGATTGAGTGACAGGCTGGTCGCCGCACGCGGGAAATAGCGCGCCAGTTCGCCCGGCGCCGGTCCCCGAAACGCATCGCCCGTGGCCTTGAGTGCCCAGTAGATGTCGGCGTGGCGGCTCAACAGAAAGAGGCCCGACGCCGCGCGGTGCACCGGATCGTGCTCGCGCAACCACCGCATGAACGGATACGGGTCGTGGATGCACGCTGGCGACGACAGTTCGGCGAAGGCGTCCCGGCATGCTGCCGTGGTTTCTTGCACGTCCATCTTGGTTACCTGTTGGCTGGCTGATCTGACCGGCGCGTGCTAGGTGCGCCGGCAAATTGCGGAGAAGATCGCGACTCCCGGCGGCTTCCGTGCATCACCAGAGCACCGGCAACTCCTCGAACCCGCCAGTGATGATCTCCTTGCGCAACTTTAGTTCTTCGGGCGCCACGGCCAGGCGCAGCGCGGGAAAGCGTTGGAAGATCGAACCGACCACCACCTTGAGTTCCAGCCTGGCCAGCGCCATGCCGATGCAGTAGTGCGGCCCGTGCGAGAATGTCAGGTGCGGATTTTCGTCGCGTCCGATGTCGAAGATTTCCGGGTCGTCAAAATGGCGCGGATCGAACGACGTCGCCGGCAGGCCGATCAGCACCTTGCTCTCCGCGGGAATATGCACCCCCGCGATAGTCACGTCGGTCCTCGGATAGCGCATGACGCCGTCCCAGCCCGCGCCCGGCGGGTACATGCGCAGGATTTCCTCCACCGCCTTATCCACCAGGGATGGATCGCCGACCAGGCGTTCGCGCTGTTGCGGATGGCGGAACATGGCCAGCAGGCCGAATTCGATCTGCGCGACGGTGCTCTCGTGCCCCGCCACAAGCATGCCCGCCGCCAGGCCGATAGCCTCTTCCTCAGTCGCCTTGCCCTGCTCGACCGCCGCGAGCAGATCTGTCAGCAGGTTGTCGCCCGGATCCTGGCGCTTGTCCCACATCTTGCCACGAATGTAGGCGCGCAGTTCTTCCCAGGCCAGGCGCGACGCGCTGCGCGGGCCGCTTTCATGCTGATGCGTCATCACCTCGTCGGACAGCCCGGCGAAAAAGGCGTGATCCTCGTAAGGCACGCCCATCAGCGCGCTGATGACCATGGCCGGCAGCGGAAAGGAGAGGTGGCGCTTCAGGTCGGCGGGCTGGGGCTGGGCCGCCAGCGTCTCGAACAGCTGCGCGGCGATCGCCTCGACCTGCTGGGCGAGCAGCTTCACCCTGCGGTTGCTGAAGGCAGGCGCCACGATCGTGCGTAACCGGGCATGCTCGCCCCCCTCATGCGAGACCAGCCACCCCGGCGAACCGAGAATCACCGAATCCGGGGTGAATGCCGCCGGCGGCATTCCCGCCGGCCGGAACGCCGCGTCGGACAGCGCCGCCTTGGCTTCGTCGTAGCCTGTCACCCACCAGCCTTTGTGCCCGGAGGGGAAGCGCACGCGGTGGATCGGACCGTTGGCGCGTAGCGCCAACATCTCGGGCGAGGGCTCGATGTGGTCGACGCGCCACATCGGCAGCGTCGGCAAGGGTTGTTCGGACATGGTGGCACTTCACTCTCTAGCGATGGAAGGGCGGAAGGCGCTGCGGGCAGCGAATGACGATGGCATGTAGACGTCCTCCGCGGCGTAGCCAGACTCGATTATCAAGATCGGCCAACGTGTAACTGCCTAGGCATACCGCGCGGCGAGATGCAGAACTTTATCCTGCGCCTTCGAGTTCAGGATAAGACGAGTGTGGTGGGCCTTTTGAGTCGCAGCCGGCCATCAAGATTTCCTGCGCAAGGGTTCGACAAGGGCGGCAGCCTGTTTGGGCACGGGGCGGTTTCGCCGAGGCCCCTTGCATAGAATGCTATCTGATGCGGATTTGACATTTTGCTTTTCTTTCTCCGTTTCATCGATCGCGGTGTCATCCACGAATGAAGGTCGGTCGGCGGCTCCCGGCTCCCAACGAAGGAGTTTCAAAACTCGTGCCAATTTGGCCGACCCAGCAGAAGAAAAACATTGTGATTACTTTTCAGCGGATTAGCCTGAGGCCAGACAAGAGCTCGGCGAAATAGGCCGGTGTCGCGGACCCAACAAAGACGACAGAAGAGTGTCGGATAGGCGACACCTTCTCTGTCAGTTGTCCTGTCCTGGAATGATGGCAGGCCACCTGACCCTATTGACCCATAGGAGGTTGGCTCAGGGGTTCACGTGCTTGCTTAGGGGCGCGCTCGAGGCGGCTTGCGGGCGCGTTGCCAATGCAACACTCTGGCGCGGAAAAGCTGTGCAGGCGATTTGCCTCGGCTACAGCTCAACATCATAAGCCTCGCCCCATTGTTTTCGTTTCCAATTCGGACCTTCCTAGCACTGATATATGCAATGATTATGGAAAAATGAGCATTCGCTCCGCAGGGCAAAGACCTCCTCATTCGGACACGCGAGGTGCCTGGTGAGCCGAGCAGGATCGGCACCAATCACGCCGAGCCGTCCCGTTAGAGTTCACAGCCATACATCAGGGTCGGTGGAATGCTGTTCCCCCATATCTCCGCCAGCTCATTGACCCTTGGCAGCGCATCTCAAACGCCGGCAGCGAAAAAGACTCGACGGCCCTCCGCGGAGGGCCGTCAGCGAGTAGGACCCGAAACCGTCGCGGCTCCTCTCACCCGTTCGGCCGTTCCGTCGTACCAGGGCGTCGCGTAGCGCGAAAGCTACTCAGGCGACCGTTCCGTGATCTCGGCCGGATCGACGCCGTCCTGGGACAGGAAGGCAGGCGAATGGCTGGCAAAAAGCGTTCCGCCACAACCCGGCACCTGGCGCGGGCGCGGCGGAACTGCCGGGCGGCGGCCATTCCGGAATAGCTGCCGCCGATGACAATAGGCGCAGCGAAATTCAGAAGGTTGTGGGCGACAGGCTTCGGACTCCCATTCGATTGCCGACTCGGCTCATGCCTTGACGGGCAATGTTCGGCCTCAGAAGCGGCGCCCAATCGGAAGCATTAGCACCTCCGCGTTTTGGCTCGGCTGCTTGAACTCCTCGACGGCAACTGCCTCAATTAGCAGATCCAAGGCTTCGCGCCCTCTCTGGCTGATCGGGTCATCGCCTCGCAGGTAATGACATGCTCGATCTAGATGCACTCGCGCGGCGGAAAAATCGCTTGTCATATGACCCTCTCAGTTGCCGCCCGCGTTAGCCGTCTACGAGGTGAGGGTCACGCAATCGTCAATATCCACAGACGGATTTGATTTAAATCGCAGATGACCCGGGAGAACCAAACACCGGCTTGTCCTATGCGAGAGCTCCTTGATTATGTCGCCGGCGGGCCCGGTGGACTCTGCAATAGGGTTGCTTGGCAGGACGCCACTATGGCTTTTCTGCGTTCTGTCTTATCGCTGTGACATTTCCCGCACAGGATGACGTTAACGACACTCTTTCCCGCGTGAGGTGAGGTGATGAGAGCAGGTTAGAGTGACGCGCGGCAGGGAGGACAGGAGGCGATGGCAAAGGCTGAAACTCGGTAAGACAGCGCAGACCGTCACGCTTGCTACAAAGAGAATGTTCTTCGAAGAGTATCGTTATGATCGATCCGGCGTCGCGAGGCTCGGCCGGCTGAAGGAGGACGCTGGCAATGATGCGGTCAGGGGATGGTTGGCACGATCCACGCCAGGCACCTGCACGGATCACCCCGCAAAAGTGGCGGACGGGACCTGGAATCGAGCCGACATTGCGAGATTTTCGCGGCCGTGGCGGCTTCGCTGTCTGCTGTCCGCAGGACGAAGCGCGCATCAGATGAGGGCCAGCGGTGGGTGCATCGCCGCCGGAACCGCGGGGATGACGAACACGATCTTCGCCGGCTAGGACAGCGGCACTGCGAACTCAATGTTGGAGGCGCTACGCCGCTCGATCTAGCGGAGGCGTGGCGAGTCGATGCGGCCGGCCGGCAAAACCCGCGCTGCCGCTCGATATCGGGAAGGATCCCTTGCCGCTTAAATATGATTCACCGATGAAGCTTAGGGTGTCGACCATCTCGAGGTGTTCGTCGCCAATGATTATCCGGGCGGCAACTGGACGATGCCAATTATTCGGGACATCACTCCCAATTCGATAATGCCCTTTTATGCGACTTTCAAAGCACAAATGGCGAACATAACAAGGGTCAGCGTTGGCATCGACTGAGTCTCATCGGCGTCCCCGGCTCATCCCAAAAATCTGCTCTCACGGTGCCACTGGAGGGCTGTCGGCGATGGGAGCGCTGCCGGACCTCTGGGATCACGGAGGGCACTGCCATGCAGATCGTAATAGTGCTTGCCGTTGTCGAAATCCGCCTTCAACCGACTGCTAACGACAAATCGGTGCTTCTCGTCGATCGTCACGTAACCGAGGTCAAACAGCTTGTGGATGTCGGTGCGCAGTAGCACACCATTAGAAGCCTCATGCATCCCTCCGTCTGCATAGGAGCGGATGTGCGCCGCGTCGAGAATTGGAAGTGTCCTTTCTCCGGTGACGGCGCAGCGCCGCTCATAGGCATCGGTGACGACGACGCGAAATGCGCCCTGCCCCAGGCGCGGCTTCACCAGCGTAGGTGCGCCGTATTTCGTTTGCTGTTCCGGGTCGGCGGGAAATATTGCGCTCGCAGCACGCGATAACACTGCATCCCAAAGCGCCCGACCCTCGCCTACGTCGGCGTCGAAGCCGCGACCTACCACGATGTTGTATTTCCAACTGGCCGGAACTGGAAGCCAGAGTTCACGCGGCCAAAAGAAGGGGGACGTCAGGATACGACATCCGATCACAGGATCGATGCGAAAATCGGGGGGATCTGAACGGTATCGACGAATGCGCACGCGCATTTCGGGAAGGCTGCGGACGCCGTTCTTCAATCCGAACGCCTCCCAAGCGAGCGACAGCGGGAGACTCGAAGAGGCTGAGAAGATGCCTCCGCCGACGATGAAGTTGAGTGGTGCGTGGAGTTTGAAGAGGAAAAGCTCCCCTGGACTTAGGGCACGGAAATTCGTCCGTCCGCTTGGCGCCCAAAAGTTCACCTCATCCAGCTCACTGCCAGACAGGAAATCGAACCAGTCCTTGTCGGTAACGGCGACGAAGATTTTGACCATGCACCATCATGTGATCAGTGTGAGACCGATGCAATATGAGGCAGCTGTCGGGCCGGCGATCGCGGCCGCGCACCTAGTACGGGGAAGCTATCTGTCCAAGCTTTCACATTCTACTCGGCAGCCTGAATAGAGGGCATCTCATTGCCGAAGATCAACGCGTCTTCGGAAGCCGCTGAATATAGCTCGTCCATCTGCGCTTCTAACGTCGAAAGTGCGGTGAGTCGGAAAATCATGTTCCGAAGCCAGCGCTGCTCCTCCAGCGTCATCGGTCTCCCCTCCAGGCGACTGACATGACGATAGCCAAGCCATTTCCGGATGGTTTGATAGCCCCCGAGTTCGCATCGCCATGCAGCCGTAGGAACGTTGGCAAGATACACATCCTTGTTGATCCAAAGCTCTCCGCTCACATCATCACTTGGCACGAAACGTCCCGGCGCTGCCCCGAAGTAGGAAATTGTGACGCGAAGGTCGTCGGCGCTTATAGAATGACCGTCTGATCGCCGGATTGCCGCAGTGCTGGCCACCTTATCACGGCCGAGTATTTCACGAAGCACGGACGATGCGTCAGTCGAACAGTCCAACAGGGCCGCGACAAGACGACCCAACTCACCGACCTGTCGAGCCAGTGCCGGGTTTCGTGGTATTGGCACCCGAGCCCAGTCGGCTCCCAACGCGCTCGCATGCTCCATGCGGTAGGCGGGCGAGTTCATGATCGCCAAACAAATGTAGATCAACTCGTTCGCACAGAGATGGGCATCGGGGGCTTCGAGTCCTCCCGCCCTATCCCAAGCTTCGCGAAGCGCAGCCCAAATTTCCGGCGACAAATTGGCCAAACGGCCGCCAGTCAGGGCGTCCTTCCTAACAACAGCAGGGATGGCGACCGATCCGCGGTCGTGAACATGCAGATCCAGGAGTGTCCGGGAAAAGAGTGGCCTCGCTTCCGAGACTTTACGCGGCTCGGGCACCGCTATCAGGAAGCACTCACAGTCAACATTAGCCCCGAGCGTCTCTCGCGGCTCGTTTAATAGTTTGAGTCTGTCCTCATAATAAATCCACCGCTGGTCGAACGGAAACAGAAGATAAGGGCTAACGCGACTCTCGTCGAAGCCCAGCTTCCGGAGGCTCTGCCAGATCCTCTCCGGGGCGTAACGGGCACGCGGAATCGCTAGCCCAGGGCACGCGTTCGACGCGTTCACGAAACTTTCAGCTTTGATATATGCGGCGATGCGATCCGTTAGGTCTTTCTTATTGACGTCAATGAGACTGCCGGTAATGCCCCTATTGGGATTTATCCCCTGCATGCGAATTGGGAAAAGCTCTTCTAGACTTGGCCAAGCCTCGTAGCCGGCGGCTTGTGCGTGCGGCGCTAACCGCCAACGGTTCTGCCTCGTGGGCGTTAGCCGACGATATGGCGCTGCGCTTTCCGCCGAGAGCAATTGCCGGCGTTTCAAGGCCGCCCTGCCCCAGAAATCTCGATATTGAACCACAGTCTCTTCCGGTTTGGTACGTTCTGCTCCTCTTTTGAGGAACGTTGCGATGGCAACGCCCGTCTGGATACCTCTTGGGTCACTCTCAGTGGTGAAAACACTTTGATCGGCAGTGCCTGCACCATCGATTCCCGCCGGAATGACTTTGCCGGTCCGGTATTTGTCACCGTTCAAATTGTCGATCCAGATTTCGTGAAAGTTACGAAGCAGGGACTCGCGCATGATTGGGTGGGAACGCCCGGTTAGCCAAGACGAATTTGTGATCAGGGATACCAGCCCGAAGTCGCGCTCCTCTGCGATCTCCCGTTCTGCCAGCCTGTAAAACCTGACGTAGAGGTCATTGAGCAGTTGTTTGCGCACGCCCCAATGGCGAAATAACAAGGACGTCCGTTCCGGCACAAGTTCGGTAGTGCCGTCGCGTCGCCTTCTCTCCACATAGGTGACCCCTTTGTAGTGATCGATCAGTCCGGCCTCCTCCTCCATCCTGACTGCGGCTTGACGGTCGTATGGCGGGTTGCCAAGTATGACGACGATATCGGCATCCTGCTTAATCGATTGCGCAGCTTCGAATTCTTGCTGGAGTTCCGGGAAGTTGAGCTGAAGCTGCCGTCGGTCATTCCATCCGGTGAGAGCGTTGGTCAGAAAGATGCCAAGCCGCTGATCGTTTGGCGGCGGCGCTCTTAGATCGCTGAGCATGACATAGAGCTGAAGTTGTGCGATCGCGAACGGCGCTGTGAGAACCTCAAAACCAAAAATCCGGCTCGTTAGTGCTTTGAGCAGGGAAAGACCGACGAGTCCCTCTTCGCCTGTCGCTCGCAGTTCCTCGGCAATGCAACGTGCGGCTTCGAGGATGTAGGCACCAGTCCCACAACACGGATCGAGGAGAACCACATTTTCATCTGCCAACCCGAGCGGACGGCCGAGTTCTTGCTTTAGGAGCTCGTGAGCTCGCCGCACTTGATACCGAACTATCTCGGGAGGTGTGTACCACACTCCCATGGTCTTTTTGAGCGCCGGATCGAAGGCCTCCAGGAAAGGTTCATAGAAGTAGGTCATCGCCGCGCTTGCGACATCTCCATCTGACAAAGATGGAAAGGTCATCTGCTGACGGAAAACTTCAAGATCCACTCGATTCAACGTGTCTGTTGCGCGGTCAAGATGGCGTTCCAAATCGAGTTGCCTTAGTCGGCTCGGATTCCGGAATTCATGAAACAGACCTGCTAGGAAGGGAATGCGGAGATATCTGTTTATCCGGTCCCAGCCAAAACTGGTGCCGTCCTGCTCGCGCTGCCACAGCGCCCATGCCGCGAACAGACCGTAGAAGGCCGTCTGAATCAGCGTCGACCTGAAGAACTCACGACCTTCCTCGTCATCCAAGTCGAAGCTGAGACCCAACGCATCTTTGTAGTCTTCAAGAAGGGACTCAAGACCGCGGAGGTCCCTCGGAAGAGCCGCCTTCGCTGCTTTGGCCTGCAGCGCAAGTACACGGGCGAGTGTGGCTGGCTCTCCAATTGGCACGGAATCCAGCAGGGTAGTTTGAAGGAGCTCCACCAGATCGCTTGCGTCGGGAAAAACAGCTCGTCCGGCCGACCACAAAGAAGCTGTTCGGACCAGTTCTCGGTCAGCTGGCATCACACGATCCAACCCGGCACGATTGTGGCCAGCGCGACATAACACCAAGCCAATTTCGCCAACATTGCAGACAAGAACTACGCCCGTACGGGCAAGATATCGGCCAATCTGATCGTCCCTGTCCGTCGACATAGCGAGTTGTTGAATGCTGATGCTTGGAGTTTTTGCTTCGCCGTATGCAGCGATCAATGCTCCGTCAGCGAGGACGAAGTCCGGCCGATCTCGTCCCTTGTCCGGACGGAGCTCGCTGGTGCCGGTGCGAACTTCGAATGGAAATTTCAGATGTGATAGTGCCGTCGAAAGAAGCTGTCGGATCCAAGGATAATAGCTTTCTTCAGTGACACCGGGTTGTGCAGCGAGCGCACGCGTTTGACGTTCATAGTCCTCAAGCGCAACGCGAAGTTCCTGCACTCTTTGTCTCCACCCAGCCCCAAGGCAGAGATTTGACCACAATATTGGTAAACAAAGATTGATCCATCCGCAGCCTGATCTGCTTGTGGTCCGCTATTGGCCGCCAGTCATCGATATGGGAGCTGGCCAGTGGCAACGAACCTATCGAATGTGTCTGGAGTTTCCTCTTCGGCCTGTTGTCGCGGCCCTTCGCCCTCAAAATGCAAAAGGGTGATTTCCTGGTCGTATCGATCGGATCGAAAGCACATTTCATAGACCGGATCAGGGAACCAGACGTTGGCAGGCTGCATCGTCCCGGTAATCGCGACATCCGAATAATCACCCCGAGCTGCAAAAGCCCTCTGGGGCAATGTGAAGACCGCGTTCTTGGTCCGAATGAAACACCCCGCCTTAAACGCCGGGCCACTCGACTTTGCCCAATGAGCGAAGCCTTCGTTGGAGATGACCATGATCGCCTTGGTCTCTGTGTATTCAAGCCAACGCAGGATGGTCGCGGTCAACGACACGCCGTAGCGTTTTGCGAGGCGCCCTAGGATTTCGAAATCGGGGCGGTTCTTTGCAGGAAGCTGCTTGCGGAAGTCGTGGAGCGGCATCAGGAGCGCCGCAGCAAATTCGTCGGCCTCCTTCTCGATACCCGAGCCTTCGCGGCGCACGACGATATTCTCATCACAGAAGATGCCGTGATCGTATGCATCATCCTCTTCAATCAGCTTTCGATGCAGCACGTAATGTCCAAGCTCGTGCCCGACGGTGAAAGCACGCCGACCGGACGACTGGTCGGTGTTGTACAGTATCGCCCATTGGCGAGGCCTGGTTTCACTATAAACAAGTGCACCAACGCAACCGGACAGGTTCCGTGCTGAGACCTCGTGAATGGGGCCATTGGGCTCGGTCTGGGCTGAATACTCAAGCGCCAATTGCCGAACGTCGACGGGTCCGCGGTCGAACCGGTCCGGACCAAGAACAAGATCGAGCATCTGGGTGATGCGAGTTGCCTCTCTCAACGGGCGCGGCCGGTTCGGCTCTGTCATTTGCCCTTCTTCGTTCCAAGGATCTTAGCCATTTCCCGAAGCTGACGTCGCGTCTCCTCGGGTAGACTACTGTATTCGCGGAAGAATGCCTTGTCCTCAGCCTTTTCCAGAGTCTGCTCGTCCGTGCCGATAAGGTAGTCGACCGTCACCCCCAATGCCGCGGCGATGGCAGCGAGTTTTTCCGCCGACGGGCGGGGCGGATTTTTGTTTTCCAGCTCCCAGATGTAGCTCTTCGACGAATTCGTCTCCTGGGCAAGCTGATCCAGCGTAAGCCTTCGCCTCGTCCGCAAGTCTTTGATCCGAGTACCAAACTTCATTTTGACTTCACCACCACGCTTCTTCCCGCTTCCCCATTATCCACAAGTTCGGAATAGGCATACTGTATGGCCCTTGACAGCGGCATTCAAGCTACCCATCTTTGTTCGGAGTAGCGGCATTCTGAATCAGTTCATAGTGACACTACCGGCTCAGAGGGAGGACAACATGACGATCAACGATCAATCGGGACTGAGTCCCGGGATGGAGAAGAAACTTGAATACGCAGTTTACCTTTAACGGCCTCAACCCGTTTGACGATCCGCTCGATCGTATCCTCGCTGAAATCGCGCTAAGCATCCAGCTCCCGCCCTCGCTGCACGACAAGGCAGCGGGCCGCTACGAAGCGGTCAGGACCTTTCTTGAGGATACGGTGGCTTTCAGGGATCAGATCGAGCACTTTTATCCGCAAGGATCTATGGCGATCGACGCCACTATTTCCAATCGTGGCACCGACGACGAGTACGATCTCGATGTCGTGTCGCAGCTCGGCGGCCGGTTCCGCTCGATGACGCCCCTCGATATCCTGAAAGAGCTCGAGAAGGCGCTCGCCGACTATCCTGTCCAGCGTACCCGCAGGCAGACCCGCTGTGTGACGCTCTACTATGCCGACAAGATGCATCTCGACGTGACGCCGGCATTGCGGAATTTCGGAACGCGCGAGCGTGAGAGCTTCATCACCCACGCGAAAGGTCCGCAGCCGTCCGCCGATGACCGATTTGTGGACATGAATGCCTGTGGCTTCGCCGAGTGGTATCACGCCAGGACGCCGGTCGAAGCGCGGATGGCAGAGGAGTTTCACCGTCGGTGGCGTGATCTCGATGGTTTGCGGTTTCGCGCCGAGGCCGAGGTGGACGATGTTCCCGATCAAGCCGACTTTGTCGTCAAGAACACCGCTACACTGGCTCTTCAGCTGATCAAACGGTTCCGCAACATCATTTATGCCGGATATACAGGGCGCATCCCGCCCTCGGTGATGCTTGCTTTCTATGCCGCAAGGGCGGCCCAGCCGAACACGGCACTTTCAGCCATGGTGATCCGCATCTCAAAGTGGATCATCGCTGACATTGAGAACGCGTCTCTCTACGGAAAGAAGCTCCACGTCGCCAACCCTGTCTGCGACGAGGACGTGTTCACGGACCGCTGGCCGGAGTCGGTCGATCAGCAAAACGAGTTCGCCCGTCACCTTCGCGCGCTCGTCGACGGCCTGGAAAAGATGCGTCAGGGCGAGATGTTCCCGGACGATATGATGGAATGGCTGAGGGGCAATTTCGGAGACCGCGTCGTGACACGCGCGGCAGAAAATATCGCTGCCGAGGTCGGAGGCGCAATTCAGAAGTCGCAGCAGCTCTACGGCCGCCGGGGCGGGCTGATCCTCCCGAAACCTTCGATCATCATCGGCACAGCCGCCACATCCGTCGCCGCCCCGACCGTCGCGGCGGCAAAGCCACATACTTTCTTCGGGAAGAAAATCTGACATGGCGCAGCTCCTTCCTCTTGAGGAGCAGATTGCCGCGATGAAGGCGACCTGGCCCGAACTCGCTCCACGCAACATTGATCGCCCACTCCGGTCGGCACGATGGGTGGGGCGGGTTCGCGCGCAACACTGCTGGTACACGATCGAGATTCGCTATCAGGTCGGTTCGATGCCTCAGGTCAGGGTGCTCGCTCCGATCCTTGTTCGCTTACCAGGCAACGAGGAAGGAGAACTCCCCCACGTCTACCCACCGTCAAACGACCCGACGCTTTGCCTTTTCGATCCGCGGACAGGTGAATGGGATGCATCCATGGCACTGGCGCACACCATCGTTCTTTGGACGCTCGATTGGCTAACCTGTTACGAGCTTTGGCTGATGACCGGCAAATGGACCGGTGGCGGCCGCCACGCCGGTGATCCGGTGCCGATCTCAACGGAGAATGCACAATGAACTATATGCCCCCTCGTCGGTCAGACGGGACAATTCAGCATGCGCGCAAAAAGCTCCCCTGGCCTAAGGACCGCCTGTTCCGAATCTTGTCGATTGACGGTGGCGGAATTCGGGGGATCTTCCCCGCCGCCTACCTTGCAGAGATCGAGAAGCGGTTCCTTGGTGGAGCGTCTATCGCAAATCATTTCGACATGATTGCCGGCACTTCCACGGGAGGCATCATTGCTCTTGCGCTCGGCCGAGGAATGACGGCCAGCCAAGCATTGGACATTTATCTCGAGAGAGGCGAGCGCATATTTCCTACCCGTTCCGGCATCAGCGGGCGGGCCCGCGCGGTCCGTTGGGCGTTCAAGCCCAAGCATGATCAGAATGTTCTGAAAGACGAGTTGCTTGGCATCTTCGGCGACAAGGTGCTCGATTCTTCAACCAAGCGCCTGGTGATCCCAAGCTTCGAAGGTCGCCACGGCGAGCCGTTCCTATATAAGACACCGCATCACCCGGACTATCAGAAGGATCGGCACAAGAAGTTCGCCCATGTCGCCCTACACACGACCGCTGCGCCTTCCTACTATCCCGGAGTGGATGATGATGGCTACATCATGATCGATGGTGGAATCTGGGCGAACAATCCTGTCATGAACGCCGTCGTAGATGCGCTCGCCTGTTTCGACGTCCCGCGCGAGAATGTCCGCGTCTTGAGCCTTGGCACCGGTGAAGCGACCTTGACCGTCGACGAGAAAGCTCGATCCGGAGGGGCTATGGTGTGGGCCTTCATGCGAAGCTTCAATGCTGCCGCCCGGGCACAGTCCAAGAACGCGCTCGGTCAGGCCTATCTGCTGCTGGGCAGAAATAATGTGGTCAGGATCGACGTTCCAGAAAGCGACAAGCCAATCGCCCTTGATGATGTTGCCCGTTCGGTGCGCGAGTTGCCTCTCGTTGCGCGACGTCTCGTGGAAGGCTCGGGGCACCATGTCCAGAACCTGTTCCTGCAGGATGGCGTCGACGTCTTTGAGACCTGCCCCCTCGTCCCGGCACACGCTTCAGGTTAGCTGCGTTCCATTCTAGCTCAGTTGGTCCGGGCCTTCGCAGGAAGCGGGCGTTCGTCGAACATCATCGCGGCCATATCGCGGTAGTCGGCGCGTATATCCTTTAGAGCGGGATGAGATTACCTCCAGTCATATCCTGAGTTTGCGAAATAATTTGAGCACTCGACAGGTGTGACGCGGTTGAGAATCTGGCCGATGGCGTCGCAAACCGTTTCGACGGTCCGTTTTGCGGCCTTTCGCAGCCAGTGCTTGAGCTTGGCGAAGAGCTGTTCGATCGGATTGAGGTCGGGCGAGTATTTCGGCAGGAAGAAGAGCCTCGCGCCGGCGTTTCGGATCGCGCGGCGCACGGCCTTGCCTTTGTGACTGCCGAGATTGTCCATGACGACGATGTCGCCCGGACGAAGGGTCGGCGAGAGAACCTTCTCGACATAGAGGAGGAACCTCTCGCCGTTGATCGGCCCGTCGATGAGCCAAGGCGCGTCGACGCGATCCTGGCGTAGCGCTGCCAGGAAGGTCATTGTCTTCCAGTGGCCATTGGGAACTTTGGCCTTGATCCGCTGTCCGACCGGCGCCCAGCCCCTGAGCGGGGCCATGTTGGTCTTGGTCCAGGTCTCGTCGATGAACACCAGGCGGGCGGGGTCGATCCGGCCCTGATACTGAACCCACTGCGCCCGCCGGCGCGCCACATCGGGACGGTCCTGCTCGGCGGCGATCAGCGTCTTTTTTTATGCGACAGCCCCTCGGCGTGCACGAACTCCCACACCGAACGATAGTCGACCTTCAGGCCGCGCTCGCCAAGTTCGGCGACAAGCCCGCGCAAGGTGAAGGCCTTATCCCGGCAACGCTCGACCAGCCAGTCGCGCCACGCCCCCGATATCTTCTTCGGCTTATAGCCGCCGACCTGGCGGGGCTTGACGCTGCCGGTCTCCTCGAAAAGCTTCAGCCACTCGATCGCCGCGCTGTAGCTGACCCCAAAGCGAGCCGCCGCCGCACGCCGCGACATGCCCTCCTGCTTGACCGCTGCCACAACCCGTTCGCGAAGGTCCATCGAATATGATGCCATCCATGCTGGCCTCCTTCCCAGCATCGATGTTGAATCTGGAGGGTTCTGTGTAGTCGCGGGCGCGATTGGGCGGGCACGCACGGGTCGCGACTACATTGAAGCCTGATTGAACTGAACCGCGGGATGGCGGGCGGGGCTATGGGGATTTAGGGCTCGACAGTGTGTCCGAGGCGCCGGAGCGGGCTCGCCGATCGCTCTTGGGCGGTCGCCCTTCGTCGCGATGCAGGACCATCTGCGACGCGAGAGACGGCGCCATTGGGTCGTTGACGCTGAGGTGCAGCGTTGCTGGCGACAGCCAGGGCTGCGACTTTGACTAGCGGCGCGCAAAGGCCCTTCGGCGACTGTAGCAGACGCCGGGATGGACGGTGCGAGCGTGTCGGTGCGCAGCGTGTCATGAGGTGTCTGGCCAGGTCGGGGCCTTGCGCGGGATCGGGCCGAGCGAGGCCATGGCGCCGCCGCAGCCCGGACAGATGTCCAGGGAGCGCCCTGTGAGACAGCGGTAACGCTGTCGATAGTCGGCGGTCGGGTCGGGCGTCAGCGGCGTGGGCGCCGCCAGAAGAAGACGGCACTGGGCGAGCTTGGCGACGCGGTGGCCGTTGGCGAGGAGGCCGTAATGGCGGATGCGATGGAATCCGTCTGGAAGAGCGTGCAGCAGGAAGCGCCGGATGAACTCGTCGGCGCTTAAGGTCATGAGCTTGTGCTTGGACTTGTCGTGGTGGCGATAGTCCTTCCAGCGGAAGCTGACCTTTCCCTGGTCCAGGCTCACGAGGCGGCTGTTTGCGATGGCGACGCGATGGGTGTAGCGGCCCAGATAGGCGAGGACCTGTTCGGGACCGCCGAACGGGGGCTTGGCGTAGACGACCCATTCGATCCGCTTCAGTCCAGCCAGTTGGGCGCAGAAAGTGGCAGGGTCGGCCAGGCTGGCGAGATCGCTGAAGAAGCGAAGCTGGCCGGCGTCGAAGGCGTCCTGCAGGCGCTCCAGGAATAGCCGCCTGAACAGGCGCGACAGAACCCGCACGGGCAGGAAAAATCCCGGCCGGCAGGCGATCCATCGCTGGTCCCCGGCCTTCGCCGTGGCAGGCTCGAGCGACAGGCCGCCGCCCGGCACGACGCAGTGGACATGCGGATGATGGTGGAGATTTTGACCCCAAGTATGAAGCACGGCGACCACGCCGATCTCGGCGCGCAGATGCCTGGGGTCGGCCGCCACCACCTTCAAGGCTTCGGATGCGGCCTTGAACAAGATCGCATAGACCGCCGCCTTGTTCTGGAAGGCGATCTCAGCGATCTGGGCCGGGACGGTGAAGACCACGTGGAAGTATGGGACCGGCAGCAGCTCAGCCTGCCGCTCGGCCAACCACTGGGCGCGGGCTATGCCCTGGCACTTAGGGCAGTGGCGGTTGCTGCAGGTAATGGGCGTCGCCCATTACCTGCCTTATGGGCAGATCCAGTAATGGGGAGCTGGCGGCGACTTGATCGCGCTCTTGTGTCCGCCGCCGCCAACCC
>NZ_JBVVQD010000050.1:0-34181 GCF_055811755.1 Mesorhizobium sp. WSM4840 | reverse complement strand
CTCGATCTGTTGCCGGACCGAAATGCCAACACTGTCGCGTCATGGCTGAAACGTCATCCGGGCATCGAAGTCATCGCTCGCGATCGCGCCGGCGTTTATGCTGACGGCGCCCGTCGCGGTGCTCCCGATGCAACGCAGGTCGCCGACCGCTGGCATCTTCTCCAGAATCTGGGCGAAGCGTTGCGTCTGGCCCTCGGCCGCCATCGCAAAGCGGTCAGTGCCGCCGGAAAGGCGATGATGGCCCAGATGAGCGGCGATGACGACGCCAATCCGGAACCATCAGTGGAGACTTCCCCGAAGCTTGATGGCCTGCGCCGGTCGCGCCGCAACCAGCGCAGTGAACTCTATGCTGAAGTCCTTGATTTGCGGACGACCGGCATGTCGCCGCGACAGATCGCGCCCCGGACCGGCATGAGCGTGAGAACGGTCGAGCGCTGGCTTGCAGCGGGCGGGGAGCCCGAGCACCGGCGGCCGCCCGCGCGCTCGGTTCTCATGGATCCTTTCCAGGAGTATCTCGAAGGACGCTGGCAGGAAGGCCAACGCAACGGGTTGCACCTGTGGAGCGAAATCAAGTGCCGCGGCTTTGCAGGCAGCAGGGCGACCGTCTACAGGTGGACCTCCGCCCGCCAGCAGTGCTCATCGACCGCTCCGTCAAATGCGCGATGGCGGCCGCCGTCGCGCCGAAACTGTGCATGGCTGCTGAGCGAAGACCCGACTTTGCTCGATGAGCAGACCGAGCAATTCTTGGGCCATCTCTATGACTGCGCGCCGGAGATCTTGAAGGCGGGTGACCTGGCTCGACGTTTCGCTGCACTGATACGCGGCGACGATGATGCCGGCCTCGAGCAATGGATCGAGGACGCCACGGACAGCGAACTGGCTTCTCTTGCAGCAGGCATCGGCCGTGACATTGCGGCTGTTCGGGCCGCAATCACCCAGCCCTGGAGCACCAGTCCCGTCGAGGGACAGATCAACCGTCTCAAGACCATCAAGCGCCAGATGTATGGGCGCTCCGGGTATCCGCTGCTGAGAAACAGGCTGCTGGCAGCCGCCTAACGACCGTAGAAACAGACGGGGCAACCAGGGAACGCCGTCCCCTGCACCAAATATGCGGAAGATCCCCAGATCGTCGCGCTGAACTCTAATTCGACGACACCGGCTTAGCCTCCCTAACAACAAAGACGATAGCTCCTTCGCGCAGATTTGCGAAACCGTCCTCTTTTTTCACCGGTTCAAGCCGAGCTTAAATTATCAGGATCGATGGAAAGCGTGACTGCCTTGCGCCCGTGCGTGGCCGTCAGTTGCTCCTGTGATCTAAACCGGGTTGAAGCAAGGAGAAGCTGGCCGTTCGCCACCGTGGCGGGCGCAAGCGGGCGATCGGAACATGGCGCCGATACTGGTGCCGCTGCGTCCAATGAGCGGTGGTCGCTCGACTTCGTGTCGGACCAACTCACCGACAGGCGCCGCTTCAGCATCCTTGCCGTCGTCGACGACTGCACGCGGAAATGCCTGGCGCTGGTGGCCGACACATCGCTCTCGGGCATTCGGGTGGCGTGCGAGTTGGATCAGCTCATTGCCGAGCGTGGCCGGCCGACGATGATTGTCAGCGACAATGGCAGCGAGCTCACCTCGAACGCCATTCTCGCCTGGGCCGACCAGAAGGGCGTCGGAAGCTGCAGAAATCATCAAACGCTGGGCGAAAAGCTTGAATTTGGTTCGGCGGCCGCCCTCATCGGTGCCGCCTGTCGCTGCTCGCCGGCTATCCCGATTGGCGTACGCTGCTGGCGGATATCGCCAAGGAACTGCGGGTCAGTTCCGGGAGAGGGCGAAATGACACTCCAAGTAGTCCTTCGCGAAGAGCTATAAGGATGGCCCGCTGAGATCGTGCTTTACCTGCCGCGCGCTCTTCGTATTCCAGTGCACATGCGGCTTCAGGAATCAGGTACAGCCATTCCGGACCGACTCGCTCGACGGCCTCAGCGAGCGTGTAGTTCTTTCGGCCAGCCAGTCGGGCCGGTTTAGCATTGTGCCGTGGCGGACGACCACATCATCAGGTGATTTTTACATAAACTTAACGCACGCAACTCGCTGCTGCGATTTGCCGATGTGCCACGGCGGACGAACCGGACCCCCGACTCTGTCATGTTTGTCGGATTCGGCACAAAGGGCCTATTTAGCCATTCTCTTGTGTCGCTTCAGCCTAAACAACTGAAAAGCAATCGAAAAGACCTTCTTTCACCCGGTCAGCCGGCTGGCATGAATTTTGAAACGTTCATTGATGTGTTAAGCGACGCCAGTGCTTGCACATCAAATGAGAAGTTCTCCCCAGAAGGATTACGCTCGCGCGAAGGAGACAACATATGCAGCATGTACTGGAGCGATTAACCGCCAAGATAAGGCAAACCGATGGTGACCAACAGTCTTCCGACCAGTTCCGTTTGGAAAATCGGTTGGATCATGACCTAGTGGGCGAGATCTTGCCGCATCTTCCCGGAGACGACTTCTATCTGTCTACCGGTCACCCTGATGCGATGGTAGACGGGGTTAGTCTGACCGAAAAACCCACCCAACGGCGCAAACCGAAGGATCGCCTGCTCCCGAGCAACATGCGTGATACTCACCATAGGACGAACATAAAAGTTCACGACATCCCCACGATTCTAGACGACTTTGGGGATTCCGTGAAGGTACTCTCACTTGACTGTTTCGATACGTTGCTATGGCGCAAGACAGCGACACCTGAAGACGTTTTTGCCGTGCTCGCCGATAATCCCGTCGCGCGAAGGTTAGGGATAGCTCCTCACCAACGCGTTAGCGCTGCTGAGCGTGCCTATCGAGCGAAGCCCTTAGAGAACGGATCTAGTCAGATCGATATCCGTGATATCTATCGGTTTTTTACGTCGCTTTCTGGTGAGGAACGGGAGCTATTGGCCGAGGCGGAAATCCGAACCGAAATGGATGTTTGCTTTGCATTCTCACCGTACGTAGAACTGATCAGGCTGGCGCACACCCGTGGTATCAAGATTATCATCGTGAGCGATACGTATTTGCGCGAAGATGAATTGAGGCGCCTCTTGGTTCGGCATTTGCCTGCAGACGTTATACAAGCAATCAGTAAGATTTACTGCTCAGTGGATTATGGGACGTCGAAGAGCCATGCCCTTTTTCAGATTGTACTCAGAGAGTGTGAAGTTCCTGCATCGCAACTACTCCACATCGGAGATAATGATGTAGCCGATGTCCAAGCGCCGCAGAAATTGGGCGTACGTGCGCTGCATTTTCTGCCGTTTGATCGTGAGGTCACAGACCTCTTGCGCCTACAGCACGCGGCATCTTCGTTGATTGTACTCGAACAGGCAGCGCCTGAAGCAGTTATTCTGCCGTGCTATAGTCCGTTTCGGCCAGTTCTTGCCGTTGCGAACCTGCAGCCGTACGCGCCTGAGACGATGATCGGCTATATGTCGTTTGGCCCGGTGCTATACGCCTATGCTCGTTTTCTTATGGACGAGGTGGAGGCACTACAACAGCAGGGCAAGCGGGTAAAAGTCTTCTTCCTGTTGCGTGATGCTTATCTTCTTTCCGCTGCGTGTGAGGCCTATGCGCGCAAGCCCGTCGGCAAACTGGTACGAATCCGCAAATTTCTTGCTATTGCGGCCTCTTTCAAAACCCGCGCCGATGTCGATTATTACATCAGCGGGATCGAACACGAAGTTGACGATTTTCATGCCACTGCAAAACAGCTTCTGCTTCCGCCTGAAGTGACTGAATTATTAATACGGATCGCCCATCAATCTGCTGATCCGCAAACGGCATTCCATCAGTTGCTGCGCGACGACGATGTGTTGGAGTTGATTTTCAAGAACTCTTTTGATTTGCGTGCCCGATTAAGGCGATATATATCGAAGGAACTGAAGGCAGAGGAAGGCGATACCATTATTTTAGCAGACATCGGCTTTTACGGCAGAACGCAGGAATATTTGATTCGGACGTTCCAAGAGGAATTGAAAGTCGAAATACTTGGACGCTATTTGGTAGCTTCCGACGAACCTTACCGCCCGGCTAACGGAAAAGCGCTTATTACGACGTCTTGTTGCGTTTATGATTTATTTGAGCAATGTTGCATTCTTAAGGAAGGAATGGTTGTCGACTATGATCTGGACGGCGAGCCAGTTCTCGATGAGATCAAACTTAACGAGAGGCAGTACGAGAAGGTTACCAAAGTTCAAGATGAATGCTTACGGTTCATCAATGATGCGAGATCGTTTTTTGCGAAGTCTGGTGTGACGCACGAGTTTTCTATTTTGCAGCGGGCCGCCCACGCAGCTCTATTTCGTCACGGCTACATGCCTATCGAAGCGGAGTTGGAATATTTCAAGGGCTTCCAGAACGACAAGTTTATGGGGCCAGATCGCACGAAGACCCTCTATCATCTAGACAGAGCTTGGAAGCATGTGGGGTGCCTGCCCTCACCTTATCAGCTGGGTGCATTTGAAACGCGCAGCTTGGGGCTTGACTTCGCATTCAGCGGTCTGGTGCAAAAGAGATTTCAGCTTGATTTAAGACCAGAAGATATGAATGTGCGGTTTTCACCTCTGAAAGTCTCGATAGGGAGCACACAAGAGTCCAAGGTCTTCTTGCTTAGAGCGCACCATCTGCATGACGGATATTTCTCCATTAAGCTGCCTTATGAAAGCGGCACCAGTGTGAAAATGCTTCTTGGCGAGCACTACGTATGGTTGCAAATCGAAGGTATACATCTTTTAGATAATGCAAGAAGGGTGTGTAGTGATGTGTCGAGCTCTCTCGATCTGGAAGAAATCAACCGGGAGGGAGAGATTTACCAGTGCCTATCACAGGCAAGTGTCGCGACAATACGTTCCGTTGATTTGCAACAGTTCAAGACGCCTCATTACTATCATGTGATCTTTCGCCCGTTGGTTACGAGGGCATCTGATCCGCCACTGGTGCCAGGCGCAAAGATGGTGCAGCCGGCGCAGCGGTGATTCGTTGGGGTAGTGTGCTTAGAGTTCTGCAAATTCGCTGAGAGAGGGCGGTCATGGCAGGCTGGTGATTGTTCACGTCACCGATTCCCGCGAAGGAACGCCACCATGACCAAGACTGAAGATAAATCCGCCATAGCCGCCGTCAAAGACATTCTGCTTTCGAACCCGGATGGATTGCACTGCTACCCGGGGCGGCTACGGCTGCACTCATTGTCGGAACTTCGACGAAGTCGGACATGAGACACAGCGCTAACAGAATGATCGCGTCGTTCTGCAATGATTTTCTCATTTGGCACGACACATGCGGGGGCTCTCCCGCATGAGCGCTCCGTCAATCTCGATTGATGCGAGCAGGATTCAATCAAGGCGCAGTGCGTCGTTTCTGAAGATCAAGGAGAGAAGAGCATGGCGAGAGCGCGAATTGGGGTGGCGCAGGCAGTAACAGCGGCTGTCGTCCTCATCGTTGCGGGACAAGCCGGCGCGGCAGATGTTCATCAAGCCGCGAGCGTTCCGCAGGCAGGAGCCCCGGTCGCGGAAGCGCCAAGCCCCTGGCAGATCCGCCTGCGCGCGTTGGGGGTGATCACTGAGGATTCGGGCTACGTCAACGCGGTGCCCGGCTCCGGTCTTTCCTATTCGAACACGCTGACGCCGGAACTCGATATTTCGTATTTCTTCACGGACAACATCGCCGCCGAACTCATACTCGGCACCACCTATGCCAACGTCGATGGCCAAGGTGCGATCGGCGGGCTGGGCAAGGTCGGCAAGGTTTGGCTGCTGCCGCCCACGCTTACATTGCAGTATCATTTTACCGATTTCGGCGCCTTCAAGCCCTATATCGGCGCCGGTGTGAACTATACGATTTTCTATCACCAGCAAGCCGGCAGCGCCGATGATCTCAAGGTCAAGAACACATTCGGCGCCCTTTTCGAAGTCCGCGCGCGGATCATCCGTGCCGAGAAGTGGACCCGCGATGGTCTTAAAGGCGCAACTTGATAGTCTTTCTTCTGCGATTCTGCAGCAGGGGGGGGGATGGCTCGAGTGTCGCTGCCAGGCGATGTGGTGACCTGGGCGGCAGGCCGTCACCAGACGCTCAGGCGGATGTTTTCCGACCAGCGTTTCAACAGGGACTGGCGACAGTCATCCGCCAGCCACCGCCCGAACGGGCCAGATAGCGCAGTGCGTTCAACACCGCCGGCGCCAAGCTAACAGGCAAGGCCACGCTCGATCCCTGGTTGATAGGCGACGGTCCACGGTCGCAAGCCGACGACGGACCTACGCGAGGCCCGCTTCGTGCGCCGCCTGTTGTTCCGCACCCTCCCATTCCGCATCCGTCAGGTCGGTCTGGTAGTGCTTGGCTTGCTTCTCATGTTCAGCCATCCGGCCACGGCTCGCTTGGGTCCACATCCCAAGCTTGAATCATGCGAACAGTGGCAACTCAACCCATTCTCAAACGGGCTCTTTAGAGAGTGCGGCATTAACCCCGGATTTGGTGATTCTCGGTTCACCGGGGTGGCTGGTCTCGCATGAGGGGGCGAGCATGCCCGGTCACGCACGATCGTGGCGCCGGCCTTCAGCAACCGCAGGGTGAAGCTGCTCGCGCAGCAGGTCGAGGCGATCGCCGCAGTTGTTCGAGACGCTGGCGGCCCAGCCCCAGCCCGCCGACCTGCGGCGCCACCTCTCCTTTCCGCTTCCGGCCGTGGTGATCAGCGCGCTGATGGGCGAATGCGCAAGCACGCTGAGCGAAGCCGAGCGGGAACAAATACCGGGACTCCGGCTGACCGTGACGACCTGGCCCGACTGCACACCTTTGAGCCCGGCGACCTCGACCTGATCCGGCGTCGCCGATGGGGACAAGGACCTTTCCGAGCCTGCACTGATGAGAGGCCGCATCGTATGCGGCTTCGGGCGAAAGAGACCGATCAGCGCAAGCGCATTATTCGCATCATCACATAAACATCTCGTTATATGGTATTGAGAAGGAGCGAAGCGGCTGTGATTGTGCGGCATGCCGTGGTGCTCCGCGCGGCACTGCCGTGGCGGAGCTAAGAGGGAAGCCGGTGCGATGCCGGCGCTGCCCCCGCAACTGTTAGCGGCGAGCCAAGCCCATTGATGTCACTGAGGCGAACGGCCTTGGGAAGACGGGCACAGGCTTTGACCCGCGAGCCAGGAGACCTGCCACGACGAACAACGTCCACGGGCGGGGTGTCTCGGTGGTCGCGGTAGCCCGGCTTCGTGCCGGCCTACTCGCGCGTCTCCTTGGCCCCACGCCCCAAACCATCGGGGTATGGCATGACTGTCTCTCAACAAATTCCTGTGGCAACGCTTGGCGTGCCGCGTATCGGTCGACAGCGGGAACTGAAATTCGCACTTGAAAGCTACTGGTCCGGAAAATCTCCCGCTGCCGACCTGCTCGCGACGGCGAAGGCGCTGCGTGCCGCTAGCTGGAGGGAACAGCACGATCGCGGCGTGTCGAAAATCCCGTCCAACGATTTCTCGCTTTACGACCATGTGCTCGACACCGTCGCCATGGTCGGCGCCGTGCCGGCACGATACGCCTGGACTGACGGCGAGGTCCCACTCGATACCTATTTCGCCATGGCGCGCGGCAACCAAGGTCAGGCCGCGGATTGTGGACACATAAAGCGTGACGATGGTGGGGTTCCTTTTGCCCTTCTCCAGCCCGCTGATGTACTGCTGGCTGAAGCCGGAGATCTCGGCAAGCTGCTCCTGCGTCAAGCCGGCGTTCTCCCTGATCCTGCGTGCATTTTGTCCGACCAGCTTGCGCATATCCATGCGCGGAGGTCAGCGGATCACGGGCCTTGAGTTTATCAATTTGCCGCCGGCGGGCAGCAAATCAAGGGATGCGATTTTGATGACGTTGGTCGCTCAAGCCAAGCACAGCTCGAGCTATCGGTCACGCGAGCCATGCGACGTTCACCGCCCGCATACTTGGCCACGGAAGACTGCAGCCGGCGAAGCGCTTCGGCAACCTTGGCCTGGGTTAAGCCCTTGTTCTTACGCGCCGCTATCAGCTGTTCCAACAGCCGGCGTTGGCGGGGCGATCGAAGAGATGCCGGCATCAGATGGTGCTTAAGTCTATTCAGATCGCGGATCGAGCAGCGTTGCCGGCTCAACCTCCAGCACCATAGCGAGCTTCTCGACCATGTCGATGCTAGCAGCATATACACTGCGCTCAAGAGCGCTGATGTACGTTCGATCAACACCAGCTTCATGTGCCAGCGCCTCCTGCGACACCTTCTTTTTCTCGCGAAGCCTACGCAGATTGCGGGCAAAGACCTCTCGGATTCCCATACGTGAGAGGCCACCCTCTTGTTGAGTCGTCCCGCCACATGTGATGCATGATCACCGCAAGCCGACGGGCCAATGCGACAATGGCCTTCTGTCGGCCGTGCCGCCTGGCGACATTCATCGCCCACGCCTTCAGCCACGACCAATTCGTCACACGCGTCAGCAGCGTCTGCGCGGCTTCGTAACATCATGCCATGGCCGCAGCAGGAGATCCGGCCCATGCGCCCAATAGGTCCTTGGGACGCCGATGCCCTGCATCGCCTGCACTGTGATCCGCTAGAATCCCATAGATGGCTAGGGCCCGCCGATCCCGGAGAGAAGGCCGGGACGAGACCGCAGGCTGACCCAGGACTGGGAGAAATCCAGCGCTTCCGCAGAAGCCTACGTCGCCCACATCCGTTTCCTCACCCGCAGGCCCGCGGCAGCAGTCCAAGATGGCTGCCGGCATCGACAACAATGTTCTGACCGGTAATGTTTGACGCTTCCGTCAGGAGGAACAGCGCAGCCTCGGACATCTGTTCCGATGTGCCTGCCTGGCGTAGAGGCGTTCGCTGTTCCTCGTCTTCTTTCATCTTGTTGTATTCAATTTCGCCCACGCCATTCAGCATCCAACGGGTCTGGATCAGGCCGGGGGAAATGGCATTCACCCGGACGGCGGGGCTGAGCCAGCGTGCCAGCTCTTGGGTAAGAGTGTTTAAGGCACTCTTAGACAGCGTATACGGTAGTGAGCTGCCGTTGCCGATAAGGGTGGCATTGGTGGACACATTCACGATCGCGCCGCGTTCTTTGCGTTCCTCCCATTGTTTTCTCATGGCCGGAAACACAGCACGGCCCATCATGAAAGCGCCTGTGGTGTTCACTCGAAATATGCGGTCGAAATCCTCCGGTGTGACGTCTTCAAGATCGCCGACTTTTTGGAACTTTGTGGTGGCAGCGTTATTGATAAGGCCGTCGATGCGACCCCATTCGCTCAGGGTTTCGACAGCCAGTTTGCGGCAATCGGCATCCTGCCCCACGTCGGCCTGAACAACAATGGCTTCAACCCCTTGCGCTTTGACTTTGGCATAAGTCTCGTCGGCTTCCTTCTCGCTTCGAGTATAGTTGATCGTGACGTTCCAGCCCCGCGCCGCGAGGTCGATGGCACAAGTCGCTCCCATGCCTGTTGCCGATCCTGTCACAATTGCTACTTTGGCCATGGTGCCCTCGAATTAGGTATCTCTCTTGTTGGGTATCTCTTGCGCCACCCTCTCAGGGGGTCACGTAACAAGTTCACTCGCCCTTTGGCTTGAGCTAACGGCATTTTCCTCTCGGGGAAGGCTTTGACTGGAGCCACTGACTCGTGACGGATCTTTCCAAGGTCTAACATTATTACTTCCTCACCCATCTTTCAGATGTAATATATAACTGTCGGAAGTCAATTCAAAAATCGTAAATGCAATTTAAAAATTCAATTACGTAATGTTTCAATACAAAACTGTTTATTTATTTTGATGACAATATTATATCATGCTGTAATATAACCTTAATTGTCGATTATAGATCTAACATAATTAGCCGCGGATGCGCTCGAGGGCTTGGGTGAGCCAGGCATGCGGATCGACATTGTTCATTTTGGCGGCGGCCAGAAGCGTGGCTATGGTTCCCCATGTCCGTCCACCACCGTCACTGCCGGCGAACAACAAGTTCTTTCTCGTAATTGTCATCTCGGGGTCATTCCGCCCATTGCAGGAGGTCGAGGTCCATTACCGTTGGCACCCGTATTTCGGACGTAGCCTTCGCTGCGAGAACAGCGAAGAGCGCGCCAACGGCCGGATCATTCACCTCGTCGTCGCGCGCGGGCATGTCATTACCGCTCCGGCCTGGATGATCGATGCTGTGGCTTGCTGCGCGGCGATGGACCTGGGCTCCCCGCCGCCGACGAGCATCTTGCCGGAGGGCGAGCGTCTGGCGCACGCGGAGGCCTTCATCGCCAATCTAGGGTTCAAGACGGTGTTCGGCAGCTCGGCAGCTTACTATCTTCCGTCGTCCGACACGGTGTTCATGTCCGACTTCTCCTCTTTCCGGGATGCAGCTTCGTTCTATGGAGCGTGGTTGCACGAGACCGGCCACGCCTCAGGCTCGAAGCACCGGTTAGACCGCGATCTCTCGGGCCGGTTCGGCTCGGCCGCCTATGCCGCCGAGGAATGCTGCGTCGAGATTCTTAGCGGGCTTGTGCTTGCAGTCAAGGTGAGACTCGTTTCGCGGTAGGGACGCTCATTACTGAGCGCCCCCCGCACAGATCCACGCGGGCGGCTTTCCCGCACGAAGCGAACACTCGGCCATGGATGAAGGTTGCAAGGCTTGGGAAGGTAGTCATTGGCTAACTGCGCGACCCGTTCCCACGTAGCGCCGTCCTTCTGGCTGCGTCGCTGTAGCGTACGCCGCCAAAGGTCGATGACGCGATACCTGAGCGCTGTGAGCGCTCGGATATTTGTTGGAACGTACCCATCCGGTGAAGCTTCCGATTACCCACATCGTCGGCGGGCCTATTGCCCCGTATGAATCTGCCGTGATTCTGTCCGTGACGCCGAATCACGGAGGCGTCACGGATGCGAGACAAGGCCAGCAGCAGCGAAGCCGCTTGGCAGGAGGAAGAGCTTTCTGCTGCGGCCCTTCCCGACAAGCGTCTGGCCCGTCGGCTGCAACGGTTGCTGGATCAGATGTCAGCTGCACCGGGCAAGCCAATCCCGGCGGCCTGCGGCGACTGGGCGGCGGCGAAGGCGGCTTACCGCTTCTTTGACAATCCGCGTGTGACCGAACATAGCGTTCTCGCCGGCCATTTCGCTGCGACCGCGGCGCGCGTTGCGGCAAGCGAAGGTCCGATCCTTATCCTGCAGGACACGACCGAATTTATCTACAGCCGCGCGCAGCCGGGCAAAATCGGTTTCACCAGAACCATCAACGCCGGGCGTTACAAGGCCGGGCAGCCCAATGTGCTGACCTTGTGCGGGGTGCTAATGCATTCGAGCCTGGCCGTCACCCTCACCGGCACACCCCTCGGTCTGACAGCGGCGAAGTTCTGGACACGAACGAAGTTCAAGGGAACGCTTGCGCTCAAGCGGCACATCAATCCCACGCGCGTGCCGATCGAGACGAAGGAGAGCTACCGCTGGCTGGAGAACCTGCGCCAGTCCATCGCGCTCGTTGGCGCGCCCGAGCGCTGCGTGCATGTGGGTGACCGGGAGAGCGACATCTACGAGCTCTATTGCACCGCGCGGGACCTTGGTACCAGCTTCCTCGTGCGGGTGCAGACGAACAGGCTGGCAGAGCGGCCTGCCGATGCTGCCCCACACGATCCTGCTCAGCGCGTCTTTGCCCAACTTGCGGCGGCGCCTTGGGCGGGACGTCATCGCATTACGGTTGATCAGGACGAGACGACCTGGCTGCAGGTGAAGTTCGCCGCCATCAATACCTTGCCGCCGGAGGGCAAGCAGAAGCGCTACAGTCCGCAGGTTCTGATGACTTACATCCACGCCCACGAAGAGAATCCACCGCCCGGTCGCGAGCCGATCGACTGGAAGCTGGTGACCAACTTGCCGGTCGAAGATCTTTCCGCGGCGGTTGAGAAGCTCGGCTGGTATGGCCTGCGCTGGAAGGCGGAGGTGTTCCACAAGGTCATGAAGTCCGGCTGCCGTGCCGAGGAGGCGAGGCTCGAGACCGCCGAGAGGCTGGCGAAGTTCCTCGCCCTCATCGCGGTGGTCAGCTGGCGCATATTCTTCGTCACTATGTCGGCGCGCGCCAAGCCAGACGCCGCGCCCGACAGCGTTCTCACCTTCGCCGAGATCACTGCGCTCGACCGAATCGACGCATCCCGAACGCGACCACGCCTCCAACAGCCCACGCTGGCCGCTTACCTGCTGCAAATCGCCATGCATGGCGGCTATCTCGCCCGCAAACATGATCCGCCTCCCGGCAACATGGTCGTCTGGCGCGGCATGACCCGCTTGCACGACTTCGCCTTCGGCATCTCCATTGGATCAAGCCGACGATGTGGGTAATCGGAAGCCGGTGAAGACCGCAGGTAGCTTGAGCCTGTTCGTGAATTCTCCACCGCCTAAACAGGCTGTGTGAGAACTAACTGAGCAAATCAGATATGATGGCCGCATCGGCAACGGTGCGGCCATTTTCATGAGATACATTGCTGGAGAGGATCGTGGCCAGGCAGCCCTGCTGCCGGCGATGATCGATGATTATGTGTCGGCGGATGCTCCGGTTCGAGTGATCGACGCCTTCGTCGAAGAGCTGGACATGGTTGGGCTCGGCTTTGGTCGGGCGGTGCCCGCGAGCACGGGAAGACCTGCCTACGATCCGCGTGATCTGCTCAGGCTCTATATCTACGGCTATTTCAACGAGGTTCGTTCGTCGCGGCGTCTGGAGCGTGAATGCCGGCGCAATGTCGAGGCGATGTGGTTGTTGCGGCGGCTGGTGCCGGACTTCAAGACGATCTCTGACTTCCGCCGCGACAATGGCGCGGCGATCGTGGGCGCATGCCGGGCCTTCGTGATGCTGTGCCGGGATGCAGGTCTTTTCCAGGCGCGGCTGGTGGCCTTGGATGGCTCGAAGTTCCGGGCGGTGGCCAGTTGCAAGAAGATCATCGGACGCAAGGAGATTGCGGACGAGGTCGTCCGCCTCGATCGCCGGATCGCGGACTATCTCGCCGGGCTCGATGAAGCCGACGATGCGGAGCCGGACGATGCGCCGGGTGCTGTGCCTGCGGCGATAACGGCGCTTCATGCCCGGCGCGCTGAACTGGGCCGGCTTGCCGCAAAGCTTGAGGATGAAGGTCGCACGATGCTCGTTGAAGGCGAGGAGGATGCAAGGCCTATGGGTAAGGGCAACGGCCCCAAACCTCCTTCATACAACGTCCAGACGGCGGTAGATGCCGACAGCGGGCTGATCATCCACCACGAAGTGACGGACGAGGCGACCGACAAACGGCAACTCCACCCCATGGCCAGGGCGACAAGGGATGTGCTCGGGCGCGCCGAACTGACGGTCGTTGCCGATGCCGGCTACGCCAACGGCGCGCATGCCAGTGCCTGCGAGACGGATGGCATCACGCCCTGCGTTGCGGCCAACAGGTCGGTGAACAGCCAAGGCGATGGCACGCTGTTCGACCGTACCGCTTTTGTCTACGAAGCCGACACCGACACATTGCGCTGCCCGGCGGGCCGCACACTGGTCCGCAAGCAATTGCACCGGAAGAAGCGCAATGTGAGCTACGTGTCGCTCGACTGCTCGAACTGCACTCTCAAGCCGCAATGCACCACGGCCGAGCGCCGCTTCGTTAAGCTTCACCTGGACGAGGATGCGCTCGGCCGGATGAGCGCCAGAGCCACCCCCGATCTCATGGCCAGGCGACGATGCGCCGCCGAGCACCCTTTCGGAACCATCAAGCGGATGATGGCAGGAGGACGATTCCTCACCAGGAACATCAAAGGAAGCAGAACCGAAATGGCACTCTCCGTCCTCGCCTATAACATGCTCCGCGCCATCAACATCAAAGCCGCTGCGGCCTGAACCTGAAAATCGAGTAGGGGGGTTCCTCACGGTTCCCCCCTCTCACACCACCGGGCATACGTTCTACGTACCACGGCGGTTTCCGGCAATGTTCAACGCGGCATGATGTTTTGCGAGGCTGACCAGCCCTTGCTGATCGAGCCATGCGATGGTCATGGCTTCTGCAGCCTGCGGGCTGCCGGCCATTCGCCACCATCCTTTTCCGGACAGCGCCAGCCTCCATGCGCGCCATTCCGGCACGCCACATTTCCGGAGGAAAGTGGCGACCGCCATGGTGCGTTTGCATTGCTTGAGCCTGGCGCAGCGCAGCTTGCGACGGACCCACCCGTCGAGGTCGCGCAGAACCGAACTGGCTCGTGCATGCCGGAAGTACGTTACCCATCCCGTGGTGAAGGCGCTCACTTGCGCGATCATCGTTTCCAGGGATGTCCCCCGGTTCCGACGCATGATCTGGCGCAGGCGGTCCTTCATGCGCGCAAGGCTCTCCGGCGCAATGCCAAGCGAGCCTGTATTGCTGAGACGGTAGCCGAGGAACTTGCGTTCCCCGACCGGCGCGACCGCACTCTTTTGCCGGTTGACACGGAGCCGCAGCTCGCCTTCCAGAAAGGCAGTCACCGAGGTCATGACGCGCTCCCCCGCTGCCTGTGACCGCACATAGATGTTGCAATCGTCGGCATAGCGGCAGAACCGGTGACCCCGGCGCTCGAGCTCCTTGTCGAGGTCGTCCAGCAGAAGATTGCTGATCAGCGGCGAGAGAGGACCCCCTTGCGGGGTTCCTTCCTGCCGTTCGACGTGTACGCCATTTGCCAGCATACCCGCTTGCAAGAAGCGGCGGATAATGCCGAGCAGGCGTTTGTCGCCAATGCGCCGTGCCAGTCGTGACATCGTTACGTCGTGGTTCACTCGATCGAAGAACTTCTCCAAATCGAGATCGACGACGATCTGATGCCCTTCAGACACATACTCCCGGGCCTGACGCAGCGCGTCGTGCGCACTACGCCCCGGACGGAACCCATAGCTCGAGTCCGAGAATGTCGGATCGAACAGCGGTTCCAGGACTTGCAGTATCGCCTGCTGCACCAGCCGGTCCACCACCGTCGGAATGCCCAGTTGGCGCACTCCCTTTCCCCCGGGCTTGAGGATTTCCACCCCGCGCACCGGTTGCGGACGGTAGCTGCCGTCAAGCAGCGAGACGATCAGCCCTTCACGGTTATCCGCAATCCAGCCACGCAGATCGGCGACGGTCATCCCGTCCACCCCCGGCGCGCCCTTGTTCGCTTTCACCCGCTTATAGGCCTGGTTCAGATTGGCCGAACTGGCCACCTGCTCCATCATGTTACGCGTCAAGGCGAGGGTCTCGGCCCGTGCCGTGGGTGTTTGCCGCTCCTCGATCGTCCCAGCGCCGGTTCCGCCTTTGCCAGATACGCCGTGGCGCAGCGATGCCTTCAGGGCCTCGTCAAAGAGGTCCAGCTGCTTTGCGCTGCCTTGCTGCCGCTCCACACCCATCGAATGAACCCAGTCTTGCTCCTTGATTACCGGATTCAGCCCTTCACCCGGTCGCCCAGGCTACTATGGCTTCTGCTGAGTTCTCCCGGCCCATCCGCCGACATCGCTGCCGCCGTACTCCGGATCGTCCGGAGAGGCCGGGAGATCTCCCAGGGTAAGACGTTGATCCTTCACTCGGCGCCGCCGGATTTACCTGTGCGCATGTCTGTCTGAATATCGGGCATCCCGGTCCAGTGCCCGGTTACCCCCTCGCACCGGCCTTATATCCGGTTCCTGTTCGTCAGCTCCGAGTTTTGCCTCCGGCTTCCTCCCCACCCCGCCTCGCGGCGACGCAGTTGCCCTTGGCTAGCGGTTCCGTTCAGCCGGCCCGCAAAGGACTTACACCTCCAACATCAACGCCATGCCTGGCACACCCAAAAGAGGCTCCGGTCAAACCGGAGCCTCCAATCGTTTCCACACAGCCTGTAAAGGCGGTGGCTTCAGGTTACGGCTTAAGGCCGGATCGGTCCGCCGTTCGGCGGACAGGGCGCGAACTCACGTCACGTTGAAGTTGTCGTCAGGCTCCGGTGGCGTCTGGTTATTGATGTATTCGACCCACATCTCGTCGGTCACGTTCCCGCTGCTCACCACCCAATAGCCCCTCGCCCACAGGTGCTGGCCCCAAGCGCTTGCGCAATATCCCGAACTCGCTCAGCAGCTTGTGCGAACTGCGTAGGAGGAGAGCTGCGATGACGAGCGGTAATCTGATTCCGACTGCCGTCCTCAAGCGCAAGGCCGTCGTCTATGTGCGTCAGTCCACTCAGGCGCAGGTCCAGCTCAACCTTGAGAGCCAGCGTCGGCAATATGAGCTTGTCCACGTCGCGCGGCGCTGGGGATTCCGCAAAGTAGAGGTGATCGACGAGGATCTGGGACGAACCGCAAGCGGGGCTGTGGAGCGTCCCGGTTTCGAGCGCCTGGTCGACGATCTGTGCACCAGCCATGTGGGCGCCGTGCTTTGCCTGGAGGCGTCCCGCCTGTCGCGCAACGGGCCGGACTGGCATCGGCTGCTCGAGTTGTGCGGCGAAGTCGATGCACGCGTGATCGATCTGGACGGAGTCTATGATCCGGGATTGCCGAACGACCGCCTGCTGCTCGGTATGAAGGGCAGCATCAGCGAGTTCGAGCTCGGCGTGCTGCGTGCCCGCATGTACGAGGCCGCCCGCGCCAAGGCACAGCGCGGGGAACTGCGCATCTCCGTGCCCTTCGGCTATGTCTGGCACCGCGATTACGGTCTCGGGTTCGATCCCGACATGCGCCTGCAGGAGACCATTCGCCTGATATTCGCGCGCTTCCGCGAACTCGGCAGTGCGCGCCAGGTCCTGATCTCGATGATCGACGATGGCGTGCATTTCCCCAGACCCTCCGACGGCAAGAAGATGGTGTCCTTCGACTGGGTTCCGATCCGCCACCGCAACGTGATCTCGATCCTGAAGAACCCATTCTACGCCGGCGCCTATGTCTATGGTAAGAGCGAGAAGCGCACTGAGATCGTCGATGGCCGCGTTCGCAAGAGCTATGGCCATTACAAGCCGGCTAGCGAGTGGGCGGTTGTGCTCAAGGACCATCACGAAGGCTACATCGGATGGAGCGAGTACGAACGGAACCAGGAATTGCTCGCGGCCAACGCTTATGGCAAAGCCGGCGGCGTCAAGTCGGGCCGCGGCGGTCGCGCGCTGCTCCCGGGTCTCATCTCCTGTGGTCGATGCGGGCGAAGACTGGTTGTCATGTATGCCGGACGCGGCCAAGGTTATCCGGTATATCGCTGCGAGCGCGGCAACCTCATGATGGCACAGGCGCGATGCATGTCGTTCAACGGCTTTCGCACCGACGCGGCGGTGACCCGCGAAGCGCTGAAGGCGGTTGCGCCGATGGCGATCGAAGCGGCGTTGGAGGCTGAACGGATGCAGCTGGAGAGCGAAGCCAAGCGGCGGCAGATGATCGAGATGGACCTGCAGCAGGCGCGCTATGAGGCATCTCTCGCCGAGCGCCGCTATGCCGCTTGCGACCCGGAGAACCGGCTTATTGCGGCCCAGCTCGAGAGGAGTTGGGAAGCCACGCTCAGGCGCGTGGAGACCTGCGAGGCCCGCCTGAGCGAAGTCCAGCGTGTGGAGCCTGTCGACGCGGTTCCGGACTTCACCGGCCTCGCCCAGAATCTCGAGGCCACCTGGAATGCGCCGGGTGTCGACATGCGCTGTCGTCAGCAACTGCTGCGCGCGCTCATCAAGGACATCGTGGCGGATGTCGATGACGATGCGCGCGACGTGATCTTGACCATCCACTGGCACGGAGGCCAGCACTCGCAGGTACGGGTTCGCAAGCCCAAATCCGGAGAGCATGGCCAGCGTACGCCTGAGGAGGCTCTGGCGATCATGCGATCCATGGCAACCCGGTGGTCGGATGCCGAATTCGCTGCCACACTCAACCGCATGGGCATGGAGACCGGTCCGGGAAAGACCTGGACCGCGCGTCGCGTCCAATCGCTGCGCACGGTGCACAAGATCAGCGGCTATCGCTCTTCCGACAAGAATGGCGAGTGGCTCACCATGTCGGATGCCGCCGCGAAGCTCGGCGTGTCGCACGTCAAAATCCGCCGGTTCATCAGGGATGGCCTCTTGCCCGCCGAGCAGGTCATGCGCGGCGCGCCCTACCAGATTCGCGCCAGCGACCTCGAAGACGAACGGATCAAGGCCGATTTGGCGCGCAATACTCCGCGTCGCATCCACGACGACAACCAGGAATCGCTGTTTTCCGCCATTTGAAAAGGGGGTGCATAATGAATCAGTCTTCGCGATTTCCCGTTGGAAGGCGATGACGCGTTGCCGGACGGCGGTATCGTCGTGTGCATCGGGAGCGAGTGGCGGATGATGACGGTATCGTCGTCGACCAAGACGCCCTTGACCAGCAAGCGGACAATCCTCTGTCGGTCGCTGACGTCCAGCGATTGCGCCGATGCCCGTAATTTCTGGAGGAAGGCGGTCAGCGTCTCGGCGAGACGCAGGAATGTCATGCGATCGGCGGCCTGATCGCGGATCGCCTGCAATTCGGTGCGCATGGCCAGCTCGCGGGCACGCAGCTCCGGCATGCGACGACGCAGTTCCTCAGCGACAGGAGATCCTCCTGGTAGGCGGTCACCAGCCGTTCCATGCTCTTGCTGACGCGCACGAGTTCCCGTTCGAGGGCCTCTTGCCGCCGTTTCGTCGGCTCGGCCGCACGGGCCGCGTCAAGACGCCGGTCGAGCTCGGCGCGGATCAGCGTGGGGTCCTCGATCAAGCGCATCACCTCCCGCCATACCACTTCATCGAGCAGATCCTGACGGATCGGCCGGCTGTCGCATACGGATCCGCCGAGATGGCGCCAGCTATCCGCCCCGAGGCAGCGGTAGTAGTGGATTTTGCGCGCCGACGTACGGGTCGATGTGCGTGATAGCGCGTAGCCGCATTTGCGGCAGGACACCAGCCCCTGCACGATGCTCGGTTCGATGGTCCGGCGCGGGGCGAAGCGCTTGTTGTCGGTCAGGCGTTCGGCCGCCAAGGCGAAGGTTTCTTCCGTCACGATGGCGGGAACGGGCACTTCGATCCATTCCTCGCGCGGCCGCGCGTGCTGGCTGGTATTCTCGCTGAAGCCCGCCCGGCCCGACAAGCGGAACGGCTTCGTCACCTTCTGCCGCGGTGCGACCTGCGTCTTGCCAAAGCAGGCCGTTCCCTTGTAGGCGGGATTGCGTAGCATCCCCCACACCACCGACCGTTCCCAGCGGGTGAGGCGCCGGCGCGTCGGCAGTCCCATCTCGTTGAGAAGGCGGGCGAGGGCGCCAATGCTCAGGCCGCCGACCGTATAGTTCTCGAACATCAGTCGCACCACTTCCGCCTCGGCTGCATCGACTTCATAGCGCGCCGGCGCGTCATTCGTCTTACGAATATACCGATAGCCGTAGGGCGCCCCACACAGCACGGAGACTTCGCCGGCCCTGGCCCGGTGGCGCTTGCCGCGCCGCGAGCGTTCGAGAATTTGGGCCCGTTCGTACTCGGCGATCATGCCCTGGAATTGCAGCATCAGCTGGTCTTCCGGGCTGTCGGCGTGCGGCGCTTTGATGAAGACGGTCTCGACACCGCGGCGAGCGAACTCCTCCATCAAGAGAACCTGATAAGCATATTTTCTGCTCAACCGATCCGGGGAATGGATCAAGACAGCTTGGATGTGTCCCTCGGCCGCCAGGTCGCGCAATCTCTCCAGCCCCGGCCGCGCCAGGCTGGCACCGCTGAACCCCGCGTCTTCGATGATCCATTCATCCGGCACGCTGACCCCTTGCTCGCGGGCGTACGCGACCAGCGCCGCCGTCTGGCTGGCAATCGTGTTGTCCTCTTTCTGCTGATCGGAGGACACCCGGGCATAGATCGCTGCGCACGTCATCGCTTCCCTCCCTTACCCGCGGACCCGCGCCGACGATGCGAACCCGCTCCGCAATCCCGTAGACCTGTGCCAACTTGGCCGGCAGCAGGCGGTCAAAGACAGGCTCGAGAAGGACGCTGCGAACATCGCCCTCCCGCCGGTCAGCCATGGTCGGCTTCGCCGAGAAACGCCCGAAGCGCCCGACCCACCATGGCGCTGATCGTCGTGCCTTCCGCCGCCGCCCGCGCTCGAATCGCGTCGACCAAACTGGGCGGAAGCTTGAACGTCACTGCCGTCGTGGGCTCGGTCACCGGCACCGGACGGCCGATCGCCTGCGCCTCCTCGATATACCGATAGGCCTGACGTTGGGACATGGTGAATTGGCGCGACAACGCCATGGCTGCCTCCGCCACGCTCAGCCCACGCGCAAGCAACCCATGGGCAGCATTGATCCGTTCGGTCTTCTGCAAATCCGTCGAGCGCGGCATATGACATATACATATTACCTTTTAAGACGACAATCAAGCACAGAACGAGAACGATCGAGCGAAATCGACCGGTCAAACTCAAAGTTACCTTTTGCGTTCAGGGAGTGCTCGCCGAGCCCTGACCCGTTCCCCTGTCATCGACAGTCACGATCCCGTCTTCGAGAGTGCCCGCCTTCAACCATTTGCGGGATCAGGCGGACGATGCGCTTGTCGCCGATCCGATGCTCCAGGAAGCGGACCAGGAAATCCTGGCTGACGCTTCCGAAAAAGTTCTGGATGTCGGCGTCTACAATCCAGTTCACCTTCCGCTTGTCGATCGCCAAGCACAGTGCATCCAATGCATAGTGCGGCCCTCTTCCGGGTCGGAACCCGTAGGAGAAACCGCAGAAGTCGCCTTCATAGATGGCGTTGAGCACCATAACGGTTGCCCCTTGGACGATCTTGTCTTCCAGGGCTGCAATCGCCATCGGCCGCTGCTTGCCGCCCGCCTTCGGTATAAACGTCCGGCGAGACGGTTGCGGGCGGTACGCTCCCCGTTGAACCCGTTCATGCAGATCCTTGAGCCGGAGCTCGAGGTCTGCCTCATAGTCCTGCCACGTCATGCCATCCACCCCGGGGGCGGCCTTGCGCCTAAGCGCGTAGAACGCCGTCCGCAGCGTGTCGACGTTGATATGGTGGAAGAGCGCGGTGAACCGGTCCTTCTTTCTCAGCCTTGCGGCTTTCCGTACGGTCCAGCGACTGGGACATGCGAGCCCGGCTCTGTGTCCGGTGCACGTGTTGCTGTTCCGCATTCCCCTTGGTCTCCGGCCTTGGCTCCACCAACTCCGCCACCGGTCGCCCGGTTTTGTTCGTCGGCTTCACAGCTACTATACCGGAGTCAGACTTCTCCTGTCCGTTCATCATCGGGTACGGCTCCTCGCCTTCTCGATGCGTGACCGGTGTGGCTGGACGCCGCCCGGCCGGGCAGGAGATCTCCCAGGTTCCGACGCGTTCCTTTCGTGCGTGATGTGGCCCTAGACCCCGGCAGGGCGACGGAACTTCGCATAGCGGTTCCGCACATATTGCCTTCGACGGATGAGAACGTCTCGGCCTACAATCTTATCACTATCGTGGCTCACTCCCACACCCCACACGATTGCTGTGTACGCTTAGCCGTGGTCGTCACCTCCCACGCCGCAACACTCACTACCGGGCGGACGCTACCCCTTACCCGGGCCGGACTTGCACCGGCTGGAACTCGCCAGCTTGGCCTGGCGCACCTCATCCTGATCGTCGCGCTATAGGCATCCTCTCGCTGGCTCGCGTGAACAAGGCTTCCCACGACGCCATTGGCATCGGCAATCCGTCTTCGGTCAGCCAGAGCGTCAACGGCGCGCTGTCATGACGTCGACAAGCCGCGTCCGCTCCGACGGGGTCAACTGGTCGACGCTTGCTTTGACGGTGCGATCACAATCTGCCAGGCGAAGAGCACGATGTTGGTATCCGGCCACCGGAATCGGGCTGAGCGTCCGCCGGATGCGACCGCTCCGCCCTGCGCGCCCAACTTGCTCACATTGGCGCCCGCAGCCATGCGTTGCACCGCCGCTATCTTGAATTCGCGACTGAACCGCCGCCCCGGGTCTTCTTTCCTCATCAGCTCTCCTTAATGGAGAACTGTTACCCTTTTCGTGTCTCAGAATCGGGGTGCACTACAGGAGACATAGGTAACAGATTGTACCTAAGAGATGGGTGACAACCTCGTGCCGAACGGGTTGTCGATTGGTTGCAAGGTCCTCTGTTCCAGGTCGATATATCCGAGATCATAATGCATGAAGCTCAAGAGCCAAATGCCGTCGTCGACCTCGGTGATGCCGAGCCTCTGTCCGGCGAGTACGGTGGAGACGTTGATCTTCTTTCTGTGCATGCAGATTCGCCCGCAGGCGGTGACGAGAGCGTCGCGATCATGGAAGGGGTAGGCCACTTCCGGCAGGCCCTCATAGGCTCTTGAAGAGGACGTGTAGAGTTCGGCCGGCACCTTCATGTCGAGCGCTTCGTGCGGCCTTTCCTCATTGAATTCGTTGACGAAAGCCTCGAACCTTGCCTGCTGCTGCAGGATGTTCATGCCCGGCGGCCGGGTCGTTTCCTTCTTCAGCGTCAGATGCATGCGCTCGTGACGGCCGTTCTGCTGCGGGTGACCGGGCCTGATGCGCTCAATCGCGATCCCCAACCTGAGCCAGAAGACCGACAGCCTGGAGAGATTGTAGAGGCCATTGGGCGAAGCGAAGGGCAGGCCGTTGTCGGAGCGAATGGCGGCCGGCAAGCCGCATTCCCTGAAAAGGCGGATGAAGGCCTCGATGACCGGCCCTTCCTTCGTCGATTCGAGCGCTTCGCAGGCCAGCAGATAACGCGAAGCTTGGTCGGTGACTGTCAGCGGGTAACAGTAGCGACCGTCGCCGAGCTTGAACTCGCCCTTGAAGTCGGCGCACCATAGATCGTTGGGCCGCGTCGCCTGTGACAGCTGCGTGCCCACGGCCTTGCTCGCCCGGTTCCTCTTGCGGGCCTGGCTCACAAGGCCGTGGCGGTCGAGCACGGCATGAACGGTGCTCTTGGCCGGGATACGCACCTCGCCGGCGAGCTTGCGCACCAGCAGCTCGCGTATCTTTCTGGCGCCCCAGTGCGGCTTCTCTCGCTTGCTCTCCACGATCAGCCGCTCGATCTGGTCGGGAAGCTGGTTGGCGTAGCGCACCGGCCGCCGCGAGCGGTCCGTCAGGGCCTCAAGGCCCTCATCCTTGTAGCGGTTGAAGATCTTGTAGCCAGTCTTACGCGAGATGCCGAACTCCCGGCACACATCGCTCATGCCTTCTCCGTCGAGAAGGCGGGCCACGAAACGAAGTCGCTCCTCCATCACCGAACACTCTTTCCACGGCATCAACACCTCCGGCCAAAAGCCAAAAGTGTTACCCATTGTGTCCGGTACAAATCGTCACCTATGTCTCGGGCCGGTCAACACTCGCACACACTGCGGTCCTAGAAGGAGATTGGTCCTTCCCAAAGACCGTCAACGTCAACCCAGGTTTTGTCGAAGGCTATCGTAGGAGCGGGTGATCGCTGGGAACGCTTCCCAGTTAGCCGTCGATCGCGAGGAGGTCCGTTCCCGCTCCGGCTGCCTTATCTTTGGGCACGGAGTGCGGCCGGACGGTTTTGATCGGTTATGCTTATTTTATGAATGAAGGCAGGAGTGAAGACCAGCTTCGTCCAGCGCACTGTTCGGAAAATCAGAGAAACCAATTCTTTCCGCAGTTAAGAATGCCATGTGAATGCTGGCGGCCCCAAGCCCGCATTGCCCTCCATCTCAAAAAGAGATAGGGCCGTTCGGGACTTTATATTGGCAACACCTATTCTAACTGACGCATAATTTTGGCCAGAAGGTGCTGACTTCGCCCACCAATTGGCGATCCCCGACACAGGTGGCTATATTCAATGAGGCCTTCTCGCCAAGCGCACAAGAACTCGAGTGGGCCCTTCGCGCCGTTGCGACGGAAAACGATGCCGCCACGCGTGGACTGTCTGCATTCTCGTGAATGCAAGATGGTTGATCCGCCAGTGGTGCGGCGCGCCCACGAGATCCTGGCTCTCGCCAACAGCGACTGACCTGCCTCTGCCGGGCGGGGCGCCTATAGCGGTGCTGCAGCACAAAATGAAGTACAACTAGGATGACACATATGATAAACTTTGATTTACGAAATAAAAAGGTTATCGTCAGCGGAGCGGCATCCGGCATTGGTCTTGCCACTGCGATAAAACTAGCAAGATCTGGCGCTAGAGTCGCGATCAATGACTTACGCACAAACGAAAAGCTGAGCGTTGAAGTCGCTAAACTGAGAGACGAAGGTCTTGACGTTTACAGCGTACCGGGAGATGTCAGCAAGCCAGACTCCGCGGCACAGGTTGTCTCATCTGCATTGGAAGTGCTTGGCGGACTTGATTATCTCGTCAACAATGCTGGAGCACCTGGTACGAAATCGCCAATCCCCGTGGATGATTTTGATGCTCTTACACCCGCCTTCTGGCAGAAGATGCTCGACGTTAATTTACTGAGTGCGTTCTGGATGACTAAGGCTGCTCGTACCGCTCTCATCGAGAGCCATGGCGCAGTGGTCAATACGGTATCGACAGGCGCATTCGAGTGCACCGCTAGCAGCACCGCGTATGCTTGCGCCAAAGCCGGGCTGGTTCACCTGACTAGACATTTGGCCAAGGCTTTGGCGCCTCGGGTGAGGGTCAACGGAATTGCGCCCGGAGCGGTAAATTCCCCTTGGGAATGCTATTTTGGGGATCAAGAGGAGTACGCGCAAACTACTGTTCCGCTCCAGCGTGTCGGTCAGCCTGAAGACTATGCGGAAGTCATCGCGTTTCTCGCAGCAGGCGCGTCCTACATGACCGCCCAGGTTGTAATAGTGGATGGTGGCGCATTCCTTTCAGGCTGAAGAATTGCAGGACTTGGTGCGGTCATCCCCGGGGATACATGCGATTGGCCCTTTTCATGAAAACACTGAGGCTTGCATGCGGATCACCGAAATCAACGTTTACTGCCCCTGCCGGTCCAGGGCGGAACATATCGGATGGCGCGGGCTCCATCGATCAACGTCGAAATCACGCTGGTCACAATCGTTGCCGATAACCGCATCGTGGGATGGGGCGAGACATGTTCTAACGGGCCGGTATACCAATCCCGGGTGGGAGACAGGTGCAGCGAGACGGATCTCGGAGGGCGCTTGACAAAGCGGACAGCGCCTTCTCGTGCCATGCCGAAATTCATAACAACACTGCGCGCGCTTCGTCATTTCCGTGATGAAGACCCAGTGAATCTGACTGAACTAAACGACTTGACATTGGCTACGTACGTTTAAAGGCGTGGAAGAAAAGGAGAGGCTTGCTCCGTTTTGGCATACGCACTTGTAGATCGCTCAATAGAAAGCGTCATATGGTGGATGCTCTCCGATATACAAACGGATGAACCGGTTCTCCCACTCTTTATCTGCTATTGTAAGGCGATAATTAATCCGAAGATAATCTGTCCAAGTGGGGTGCGACACTTTCGGTCCATTGCATGGGTTTCTGAAGTTTGCGCTGAAGTGTCCAATGTCGGGCACCGATACGACTTTGTAATGCCTTCGCTCCCCATTGGTTCAACGAATGCTTCGGCATCTTCCTCAGACACGACATACTCAGTTTTGACACTATAGGGCCGCTCCGTGGCTTCAGAGAAAGCGCGATTGCACGGGCGTCAAATGCATCTAACGTCAGGCTCGGAATTGCGCCGCTCGCGTAAGGGGAAAGAGGCACCCGCCCCCGCGACTAGCAGCAGAGCGCCTGCAGAGCTTCCCAACGCTAAGGACAGGGAATGGTTCTGAGCAACAGTTCCCCAGCCCCAACTGCCAGCCGCGATGCCACCATCTATCAATGCATAGTAAATCGAGATTGTGCGCCCTACCACCCAACGTGGACTAGCCAATTGCACGCTAACCCCAACTCCCGCCCACGCGGTTGCCCAGCCTGCGCCGCCCAAGGCCAGTGCCGTTGCTGCCACGTTAGCGAAGAGATCATTGCGAGAGCTAAAGCGCCCGCCGCGCAGGCGACGGTAGTGTAGCCACCGGCGTACCCACGATCCTTCAGTTCTCGCAGGAGCCGCCGACCGCTAAGGCCGGGATAGGCAGCAACCCGTTCACGCAGACATCCCTGAATTTCAAAACAGATGGGGTGATTGGGGTCTCGACCGAGCCAGATGATGACGGCTGCTCCTGTCGAAATGTGAAAACGTGGCCGATGTGAGTCGCCACAAACATTTGGAAGGAGCAGCCATGAAGTACTTTGCCGGACTGGACGTGTCTTTGGAAGAGACCTCTATTTGCATTGTCGACGAGACTGGCCGGATCGTGAAGGAGGCGAGAGCGTTGAGCGATCCGCAGGCATTGTGTGACGCGCTGAAGGGGACCGGCTTGCCGCTTGAGCGGATCGGCCTGGAAGCGTGCTCGCTGACGGCCTGGCTTCACGATGGACTGCACGCCGAAGGCTTGCCGGCGACCTGCATCGAGACCCGGCAGGCCAACGCGGCGATGAAGACGATGCCCAACAAGACCGACCGCAATGACGCCCGCGCGCTGGCGCAGATCATGCGCACTGGCTGGTATCGGCAGGTGCATATCAAGAGCAGGCAGTGCCGGCTGTGGCGTTCGTTGCTGGTTGCCCGCCGCACGGTGCTGAACGAGATGCGTTCGATCGAGAACGTAGTGCGGGCGATCCTGCGCGAGGCCGGCGTCAAGCTGGGCCTGCCGTCGCGTAGCGCGTCTGCCGGCCGCGTGCGTGAGTTGACGGGCGCTGACGCCGAGGTGATGTCGATGGTCGAGCCGCTGCTTGCAATCCTCGGTGTCATGTTGAGAGAGTTCGCCCGCCTGACGAAGCAGGTTCTCGACATCGTCCGCAATGAAGAAGTCTGCCGGCGACTGAAGAGCGCGCCGGGCGTCGGGCCGATCACCGCGCTCGCCTTCCGCGCCACGATCGACCGGCCTGAGCGGTTCGGCTCGTCGCAGGCGGTGGGGGCGCATCTGGGACTGACGCCGGCACGCTACCAGTCCGGCGAAACCGACATCCAGGGAAAGGTCAGCCGATGCGGCGACGAACTTGCACGCACCGCGCTTTATGAGGCGGCCCACACACTGCTGGTGCGATCGAAGAAGTGGTCGAGCCTCAGAGCATGGGGCATGAACATCGCCAGGCGGCGCGGCATGGCACGAGCCCGGGTCGCGGTCGCCCGCAAACTGGCCGTCATTCTGCATCGCATGTGGGCCGACGCGACCGAGTTCCGCTTTGGAAAGGAGCCTGTTCACCTGGCCGCGTGAACTGAGACAGATCGAGGAGCAAGCAACACGAACAAAGCCTTCGCCCGAAAGGGCGATGCCCGGATCGTTCCTGGGGACGATGGGCGAGGCGATCTCGTTGAGAGTCCCGAACCTGCCGGCCCAAGCGCGGCAAGGTCGTGAAACAGATTGAGACGCCTCGCTCTCCTGACCCCATCATGCTGCGGCCCAAGCGCTGACCGCGAAGAGAAGCGAGTGACCCACGGAACGGTCCAGAAAAAAGTGCAGGAGCATCTTGACCAAAACGACCCCAATCAGAGAGGACTCTAAGACTGTATGTCATTCGCGGGGGCGAAAGCTTCGTGGCCCCTCGCCGAAGGACTGCAGAAAGCCCTCTCTTGTCGCTTGGGGGCGCGCCGCTCTATCACCGCAGCGGTAGCCTGTTGCCTGTTGAGGCCGTCCGCAACTTTCAGCACGCCGACCCGCAACAACAAGGGCATTGCCCACGCCTCTTGCGGGGCGTCGCTCTCTATCCCCAAACTGTTGCTGACCAGATCACCGTCGGAACGATCAAGCCTGACCACTTCGCCCGATCGCAGTCGCGAATTCGCCAACAATCCGATCACCGTCGCCATCGCCCCCCTGATCGCGAACTTTGACGGCTATCTGCGTATCGCGTGACCTTAAATCCCGAGCTGAGAGCTATACGGGTTGCGCGCACAATTCGCGAGCGCGGCTCACCTCGCAACGCTTTCACCGAGTTAACGCGGCGGAGCCAATTCGAACCGGCGCCGCGCGGAAAAATGAAAGCACAACATTTGCCCATCAAGTGTTCTGAATACCGCGTAGGCGCTCTGAGCGCCTACGCAAGAGCTCAACTGTGGTCAGCATTGCGATGGCGAACAAAACCAATACGGTGGCAGTGGCGAGGATGGTTGGACTAATCTGCTCTCGGATTCCCGAAAACATCACCAGGGGCAAAGTCCGCTGCTGGGGGCCGGCAATGAAAAGTGCGATCACAACCTCGTCGAAGGAGGTCGCGAAGGCAAAGAGGGAACCAGCAATCATGCCAGGAAGTATAAGCGGCAGAACAATTTTAAAAAAGATTGTGGCCGGTGGCGCACCGAGGCCAGCTGCCGCACGAACGAGGGAGTTGTCAAAGCCGACTAGGGTTGCGCCTACGGTGATTACTACAAACGGCGTAGCAATCGTCGTGTGTGCTAAGATTAAACCGATATAAGAGTTTACTAAACCCACGTACGCGTAAAAGAAATATACTGCCACTCCCGTGATGACGGTCGGCACGATCATGGGTGAGATCACTATGCTCATCACCGCCGTACGCCAGGGGAAGTTTGGCCGGCTAAGTCCGAGTGCGGCCAGCGTCCCCAAAACGGTCGATAGTAGCGTCGCCGCTGCAGCGACAAATATCGAGTTTTGCAAGCCGCCCTGCCATCGAGATGACACAAAGAACTCCTCATACCAGCTGAATGAAAATCCAGACATCGGATAAGTGAAGAAAGGCACTGAATTGAATGAGAGGGGAATCACCGCCACAATTGGCACTACAAGGAAAAGTAGCACCGCGCCACAGACGAATCGATGCGAGTAATACCAAATCTTTTCGGCCGGGGAAGCATAGACAAAAGCAGACATGAGTTCACCTAATTCATTCTTAACCGGTCAACGCCCACCAGCTTATCAAAGACGTAGTAAAGGAGGAGCGTTGCAACTAGAAGGATTGCGCCGAGCGCTGAAGCCAAGCCCCAATTTAGCTGCTTGTTCGTATAGTTAGCGATGTAATACCCGATCATCTGGTCGCTTGGACCGCCGAGCAGAGCCGGAGTGATGTAGTAACCAAGGCATAGGATAAAGGTCAGCAGGCATCCCGCGGCAATACCCGGTAGTGTCTGAGGAAAGTAAACTCTCCAGAAGGCATAGAACGAACCGGAACCTAGTGACCGTGCAGCGCGAATATGACTCGGCGGGATCGTCCTCATCACACTATAGATTGGAAGTAGTGTGAAAGGCAATTGGATCTGGGTCATTGCAACAATTGCTGCGAACCGAGTATAAATAAGATCTGCGGGCTGCGATATAATATTTAATCCCATCAGCGCCTGGTTTACAACACCGTTATGCTGCAAGAGGACGACCCACGCGACCGTTCGCACCAACATGGAGGTCCAGAATGGCAGGACGACCATGATCATTAGCAGATTGCTGGATTTTGGCGGCAACGTCGCCAAAAGGTAAGCTACCGGAAAGCCTAAAAGAAGCGTAGCGGCGGTTACGGCAAGGCTTATGCCAAGTGTACGCAGGAAAGCGGCGCGGAAGATCGCGGTTTCCGGTGGTGTAGCCATGATTTGGCTGTCGGGTCCATATTGGTAGTCGACTGAGCGTAACAGATAGTACGCGGTATAAGGCGAGCTTCCGCGCTTAATGAGGCTCCAGACGTCCTTACGTTCCCAAAGCGGACTTATCTCGATTAGCGCTGCCTTGTAGGGACCGGCCAAAAGGGCGCTCGCCTTTCGGGCGCTGGACGTAAACTGGCTTCCAGTGGCTGATAGCTCATAGTTCATTCGCACGGCGATTTGGCCCATCGTCCTGTGCTCCCACGCATCCTTTAGATCCTTGGCAAGAGCAGCGTAACTTTGCTCATCGGGAAGGTCGTTTCCATCCCAGGCAGCTAGCGAAGCCGTCGTTCGTGGCATCAGCTCCAGCATTGTCTCATCATAGACTGCGTTGAACATCATCCGGGCGATCGGAAATACAAATGTTACTAAGAGGAACAATAGCAGTGGCAGTACTAGCGCAAGTGCCCCTAGCTTGCGCCGGCGCACTGAACGCTGAAGCTGCGCTTGCAGCACAAGATCCTTCCCGCTGCCGGCGCTTCTAGCTATTGCCGTAGCCATCGGTTCCCCTCCGAGTTCATGGGTCATGTGCCGGGAAGAACGGAAGTCCTTCCCGGCAATCGCGCTTAGTTGGCAAGCCAAGCGGTAAAGCGCTGATTTAGTTCGACGCCATTGTCATTCCAAAAGTTTGGATCAGTCTGTAAAGCACCGACCAGATTCTGGGGAGCGTTCGAAACGTAGGGTAAAGCATCGGGGTCAACTAGCGCCATTCCGTCCTTGTTTGCGGGCCCGTATGGGATGTATTTTGTTAGCATGGGTTGTACTTGAGCTGAGGCCACATAGGCGAGGAATTTATATGCTTCGTCCAACCGTGGTGTGCCCGCCGGAATGACCCAGATGTTTGACACTCCCCAAATCTGGGCGTCCCGCATGATGTCGAAATGCTTACCGGAGTTCTTGTTGGCGTCGAAGATACGGCCGTTAGCAGCGGAGGTCATCACAACCTGGCCGTCTGCGAGAAGTTGCGGGGGTACCGCGAATGCCTCCCACCAGACAATGTCCTTCTTGATTGTATCGAGCTTCTTGAAGGCCCGGTCCACGCCTTCCGTCGTACTAAGGACCTTATAAACATCCTGCACGGGTACGCCGTCGGCGATTAGTGCCCATTCAAGATTAGTTTCGGGAATCTTCTGAAGTCCGCGCTTGCCCGGAAACTTCTGTGTATCGAACAGGTCGGCGATGGTTTTCGGGCCGTCCGCCAGCTTATCTTTATCATATGCAATAACGCCACTTGTTAAGACCGAGGGGACGCCGCAATCATACTTTTCCCCGTCTAAGAACTTGGAACGATCGAGTCCCAGCTTGGTCCAGTCTATCTTTTCTAGCAGGCCCTCGTCACATAGTTGGTTGACCCAAACATTATATCCATCGATTACATCCCACGTTACAGTTTTAGACTCGACCATAGCCCGAATCTTGCCGGCTTCGCCACTGTACTCATCTTCAACGACCGCGATACCAGTCTCTTTGGAGAAGGGTTCGTACCAGGCTTGTCGTTCGGCCAGCTGCATTGCCCCTCCCCAAGAGGCAATCCGGACTTCGGCCGCTGCACCCGGTTTCGTCATAGCAAACGAACCGGCGACCAATCCAATCACCGCAAGAGCTCTCACACTTAATACTGGGCTTCTCATCACTTTCCCCTTGGTTGGCCTCGCATCCGAGGCGTGCTAAAGATTCGATTTCCCGGCAGTCATCCGGCGCTGAGCGCCCGACAGTCTTGGACTTTCCAGCCAATTGTGATCTGGGCACCTGGATCAATCTGCACCCCACTATCGGAGTTGGGCAGCTTGATCACGAGATCATGGCCGCCAACCGAGATACGGATTCGCACATGATCGCCCAGGTAGATCACCTCCTCGACTCGGGCATTGAAGATATTTGGTAGGGAACCGGGCGCCGGATTCAGTTTTACTCGTTCCGGGCGCAGCGATATCACTGCGGGCCGACCGACGGGGTCGGCATTGATCGCAAGGGCGTGCACGTTGCCCGCACCTGATATCTCTACCGTGCAGTTTGTACCCTCCAATGAGACCACCTGGCCGCGCAGTAGGTTGTTATCTCCAACAAATTGCGCAACAAACGCGTTCTGCGGTTGCTCGTACAAGTTGGCTGGCGAACCAAGTTGCTGTATGAGCCCATCGTTGAATACCGCAACGCGATCCGACATGGTCAGCGCCTCACCCTGATCATGTGTGACATAGACAATGGTGACGCCCAGAGCTTTGTGGATATGCCTTATCTCGAGTTGCATCTGGTCGCGCAATTGTTTGTCAAGCGCGCCGAGCGGCTCGTCCATCAGCACCAGCTTGGGATCAAAACAGAGGGCGCGGGCAAGCGCTACGCGTTGCTGCTGACCACCCGAGAGCTGACCCGGCAGACGTTTGCCATATGCGCCAAGCCGGACCATGTCCAATGTCCGCTTGATCCTCGTCTCGGTCTCCATCTTACCGAGTTTCCGAACCTTGAGAGGGAAGGCAAGGTTCTCCTCCACCGTCATGTGCGGAAAAAGCGCGTAGTTCTGAAACACCATGCCGATGTCGCGTTTGTGCGGTGGTAGGTTATCGATCGGACGCCCCTCAAGAAGAATCCGGCCCTGAGTGGGCGCCTCAAAGCCGGCGAGCATCAAAAGGGTCGTCGTCTTGCCAGAACCAGAGGGTCCCAACATGGTCAAAAACTCTCCCCGAGCAATGTCGAGATTGAGTTTTTTGACGACTAGCGTTTTGCCATCGTACGTCTTCTGAACATCGGAAAACTTCACAAAGGTATCGTCCGTGCCCAGCATCAATCCTATTCCCGACTTTGGCGCTTGCCCCGCTACCGCGACATCTGCTATCTGATCGCTGCGCTTGTTTTCGAATGATGGCAGCGTCCTGATCGTTCGATCGGGACCCCGGAGGTCCGAGCTCGAGGCGAGTCTGCGGTTGGCCAAATGGCGCATTTTCATGCCTAGTTCGCTGCGACCATGAAGGTCAGCAGGATGCTTTTGCTGCGGACCGCGGCCGAAACTAGCGTCGGATTTTTGTGGCTATTGATTGTCGCCCATTTGCCCATCGCAGTTCTCCTCCACTTCTCATTTTTTGGAGCGACCGGTTCACAGCTCCCCGAAGATGTTGGTGTGAACAAACCAATCGCATTGTTGCTTCCATCTGATGATCATCTGCGCCCGCCCCGTCAAACGCAATTTCAATATCATCATCATCTCGATCCGCGATGGAGGCGACCAACACTAAAGAGCGCCCCGCAAAACAGTCGTTCCCGCCAATCTCGCTGGAAGCCGAGGCAGCGCCGACCGGCATGGCAAACTGTGTTCATGCGAATGCTTTTTTATCTCGAATGATGGCGTTGAGGACGACGAGGAGCTTCCTAGCGACGGCAATGATAGCCAGCTTCTTTGACGCTGAGCGGGCTGCGATTGCGCTGTAGAAAGCTCTGAAGCGCTCACAGGCTCGGATGGCGCCCAGCGCTGCCATGTAGAGGGCACGGCGCACGCGCGGTCGCCCGCCCTGGATCTGGCTCCCGCGTCTGAGCTTGCCCGCGCTCGCGTCACCACTTGTCGTACGACGCTGCGTTGCCGGACCAGGTCGCGCATGGCTTCATGATCGGCGTCGGGCATCCAGACGGGCGTCAACTCACCGGCCCGATTGAGGCGGGCGAGCATGGTCTCATCGCGGCGGTTCGTCTTCACCCGATCGCCGGGCTTCCTTGGAATCAGCGACGCCGCCACCACGTCGCATCGATGGCCGAGGCTTGTGAGTTGGCGATGAACGCCGTAACCGCATGGGCCGGCCTCATAGCAAAACGCCAGCGGCTTGCCGGAGCGCCTGAGACGATCGCACAGCTTGCAACTGGCATCAGCGTCATTGGCAACTTCGCCGAGACATTCCACCGATCCGGAGCGTCCGCTCTCCGCCACGGCGACCGAGATCCGTTGCTTGTGAATATCCAAACCGACAAATCTGATATGTTCCATGTGGCCCGTCTCCTATGCATGAGGCTCTGCGCCGGCCAGCCGGCTTAACCCTCGTACCGTTGGATATCGGATGACGGGCCGCCCCCAGGCCCGGCAATCATAGGGACTAGAGCGTAGCCGGCTGCCTTGAAATAAGGCCTGTATTCCTCGGCTGTGAAGGCTGCAAGGCAGTTGGCCACGACCGACCAGAGTTCGTCGATGGTTTCGAGGGTAACCGACGGTCGCGCGAAATGACGTCCAGTTTGGGCAGGAGAGAACAACATCAGTGATGCAGATCCGGTCAGGCCGAGTATCGGGAGAACCTGAGTGATTCAACGCGCAGCGCAGCGCAGCAGCTTGATGTGGGCCCGGTCCACCGACCATCATGGTCAGTGGCCCGAGGCTGCACAAAAAGGGCCGAACACTCTTCGCGTCAAAGTTTTCGTTCGCACTTTCCTGAACGAAGTGCGTACCCTCAAGGGCCTCCTCCATGTTGGCTGTAAAGTGTACACGTGAAGGCGAAGCGCTTGGTGCCATTCCCAGTTCGGCAAGTTGCGGCATTACCTTGGCTAAGTATTCCCTCAGAAAAGTCTCCCGTGCGGCAGCTGGATCATAGACGACGACATCTAAACCGGCCCTCATAAAATGAGCAGCCCAACCAACCAGCTCCAATCAGCCCCCCGCCGATG
>NZ_JBVVQD010000049.1:0-35803 GCF_055811755.1 Mesorhizobium sp. WSM4840 | reverse complement strand
ATTCGTTGAGTTCACAGCAACGATGGTGCCACAACCCTCGCCGCCGCCCCATAGCTTCTCTCCCCACTTTCGTGGGGCGAGGAACCCAAGCTGGAATGAAGCCGCGATCCAATAGGGATTCTTGCGAAGATGGACCCCCACCCTAACCCTCCCCACAAGGGGGAGGGAATGCTGCCGCGCGCCCTCACTTCCCCTTTGGAAAGACAGGCAATTTGCCGAGGTCAGCGCCAACAGAAGTCTCCCTCCCCCTTGTGGGGAGGGGTTAGGGGTGGGGGTACATCGTAGAGCGAAAGCCTCGGCCCACCTGCGATAGCCCTGGTCTCTATACGGGGAGAAGTGCCCGGCAGGCCGATGAGGGGCAGCGCAAACCTGGAGCGATTGCCATCGCGGTCGTCTCAAACGTCCCTCACCCAATATTCTGAATCCGCCCCCAGGTGCTCTTGGTTCCCCAGATGCCGGAGCGAAGCGCTTCGAGCTGCACGATCTGGCTGTGGTCGACGAACAGATTGATCTCGTTGCCGTAGTTCTTGACATACCATTCGAAGACCGCCGGGTCGGCGGCTTCGAACATCACCTTTTCCAGGCCGAGCTCGTCGATGATGCGGGCCACCACGTCGGTGCGCCAGGACGTCACGTTTTCGGTGATCCCTTCACTCTCGATCATGATGATGTCGGCACCGGCATCGAGGGCGCGCCCGGCCTGCGCGACCAGCCAGCCGACATCCCTGGTGCCTTCGGCTTCGAGCTCCCTGGCCGACGTGTCACCGCCGGCCCCGAACTGGATGCCGAGCTCCGGCTTGGCTTTGAGCCCGGCCTTTTTCACGGTTTCGACCAGGCGCAGCAGCGCCTCCGTCGGCAGGCTGATGAAGCCGGTGGAGATCTCGATCACATCGAACCCCAGCGCCTTGGCTTCTTCGATGTAGCGGTCGACGGCGTCCGGGCCAAAGCGGAGGACATTCTCGATCCAGCCGCCTGTCGAGACGTAGGCGTCGTGATCATGAGCCAGCTTGTTGATCGATTTCACCGCTTCGGGCGGCATCAGGGCGAATGATCCGCCGGCATACTTGATGCCGTCGATCCAGTTGCCCATGATTTCCAAGACATCGGCCAGATGGCGCGGCCCATAGGCGCTGTAATAGGGCCCGCGAATCTCGGTCAGGCCGGTCTTGCGCGGCTTGGAAGAGCGCGCGGCGCGCGGGATGAAGGAGAAGGCTGTGTCGGTCATTTCAGGCCTCGGCGGTCGGCTCTCCTGCGTTAACGACTGGGCGCGCGATCCGATCCGTGCAAATTGGGCTGGAACCCTCAAGCTCACTGGCTGTTGGCGGGAAAAGGAGGTCTGGGATGGCGCAGATCGCGAACAATGCCGCCGCCGGCGTTCGAAGCAGCGCAAAGCTGTTCCTGTGCGGCGACGTCATGCTCGGACGCGGCATCGACCAGATCCTCGCCAGTCCGGGCGATCCGCACCTTAGCGAGCGCTATGTCAAATCGGCGACGACCTATGTCGAGCTTGCAGAACGCATCAATGGACCGATCCCGAGAAAGGTCGACGATGCGTATGTCTGGGGTGATGCGCTCGCCGAATTGGAGCGTGAAGCGCCCGACGCGCGGATCATCAATCTCGAGACCAGCATTACCACCAGCCTGTCTTTGGCGCCCAAGGGCATCAATTACAAAATGAACCCGGCAAACATCGGCTGCCTGGCGGCGGCGCGGGTAGACTGCTGCGTGCTCGCCAACAACCATGTGCTCGACTGGGATGAGCCTGGCCTCGTCGAAACCCTCGATACGCTCCGGCTTGCCGGCCTCGCCTATGCCGGGGCCGGGCTTGACGCGGATGAGGCGGCGGCGCCTGCCGTCTTTGAACTGACAGGCGGAGGCCGCGTGCTCGTCTTCGGCTTCGCGCTCGGGACGAGCGGCGTTCCAGCTTCATGGGCAGCCGGAGCTTATAAGCCAGGGGTCAATTTGCTGGCGGATGTCTCGGCCCGGTCGCTCGCGCAGATCGCCCGATCCGTGGAGGCCATAAAACAGCCTGGCGACCTTGCGGTGGCCTCGATCCACTGGGGCGGCAACTGGGGCTACCAAGTCCCGGTGGAAGAACGCGCGCTTGCTCATGCTCTCATCGATGTTGCAGGTTTCAATGTCGTGCATGGGCACTCCTCCCACCATCCCAAGCCGATCGAAGTCCACAACGGCCGGCTGATCCTTTATGGATGCGGCGACTTCCTCACCGACTATGAGGGGATAACAGGGTACAAAACCTTTCGCGGTGAGCTTGCGCTGATCTACCTGCCGCGGCTCGCGATACCGGACGGTACGCTTGTTTCGCTCGAGCTGGTACCGTTCCAGCTCGCCAGGTTCCGGCTAAACCGCGCCCGGCGCGAAGATGCCGCCTGGCTCGCGGCCATGCTTGAGCGCGAGTGCTCGGCTTTCGGCACGCATGTGGCGCTCGGGAGCGACGGCCGTCTCGCCGTCCTTTGGTGAGCGCCTGCGGTCAGCAGGCAATGGCACTAATTTTCAAGCCGCTCGGGCCGTCCTCGGCCAAGCGCACCGTCGGCGCGGGCCTGCAGGTAGGCGTAGATGTCGTCGATGTAAGGAGCGACGTTGGGGTCGTCGGCGAAGCCCTTCATGACCGAAGGGCCGCTGCGCACGCCGTCGCGAACATTGCGCCGAAAGACCTCGATGCCGGGCAGCCGGTCGACAAGGGCCGAGGCGAAGGTCGAGCCCATGCCGTCGGGTCCGTGGCAATGATTGCAGCTGCCATGGTAGCGACGGAAGCCGTTATAGGTTCGCGCATCGACCTTGCCGCCGACAATTTCGTAGAACTTGCCTGTGGCCAGGTCAGCTTGCGAAGACACGCCGAAGCCGGCGGCGACGGTAAAGACGACGACAGACGGGAGGACGAGCCACAGGGACATCGTCTGTCGCCCACGTTGCAGGCTCATCCAGCACCGCCGCAACGCACATGCCCCCGGATCACTCGACCTTGGATCACTCGACTTGGATCAGTCGACGGCGGGCTTCGGAGAAGAAACCACGATCCCGTCTATCGGATGCGGGCTGACGACAAGCTTGCCGCCAACGCGCAATATCTCGACGATCTGTTCCGACTCTCCCAGTTTTCCCGGCACGGAGAGCGCGATCTTCTGGTTCTCGGTCAGTATCGCCACGAAACGCACGGGCAAGCCAGCCTCGCCCTGCGCGATTGTGGTGACCACCCGATAACCGTCCTCCTCCGGCGTGTAATAGACGACACCAAGGAAGCCGGCGAGATCGATGCTTTCAGCCTTCATGGCTCCAAGCTCGCCGGCGTGGGCGGGCATCGCCGCCATGCAAAGTGCTGCAAAAGCAATGTACCTGTTCATAATGCTGCTCCATCCCGAATTGTCCGGGCCGAGCCCGGCTTAAGTTTCAGCAATAGGCGCTCGCGCCGTGATGGTCGGCGCACGCAGGCAGAATTCTTGATTAGTGCCCCCGGCTGCATCACAGTGGCGAAGGTCCGCGAGCCGAGAACGCGCTGAACCCCACTGGTGTCACAGTCAAATATGACCCTTTCTTCTAAGGCTCAAACATTTCACCACCCGGTTGCTTGCGCATCCCCTGTTTGGGGGAGATAATCGGAAATTAGCGATCGCTAAAGTTTGGAGAGGCGAGAGCACCTGTGAGAGCGCGCGGCTTTCCGCGTCGGACGCGCTGTCGACATGCGGGGGGCCGTCGATGGCCAAGGCATTGTCGCATCATGAGCTGTCGAAGCTGATCGGCTCGATCTACGATTGCGCACTCGACCCGGGGCGATGGGAGTACGCGCTTGCCGGGATCAGGGATGCGCTCAACGCCCAGACAGCGGTGCTGCACCTTGACGATCTCAGTCACGACCGGCTGCTGATCCACACGACCGTGGGAATAGCGCCATACTGGCTGGAGCAACAGGCCAAACATATCCCCGAGATCCACGCCCGGCTGATCGAGAACCTCTCGAAATGGCCTTCGCTCGATGTGCCGCATGTGGTCTCGCGCCATGTCCCTCAAGGCGACCTGGAGACCTCCCGATATTTTCAGGAGTGGCTGAAGCCGCAAGGCCTGGTCGACGTCATGTCGTTTTTCCTGATCCATACCCCTACCCGCCTTGCCGGCTTCGCCGTTGCCCGACATGAGCGGCAAGGCCTTATCACCGACCGTGAAATCAAGCTTGGTGGACTGTTGCTGCCGCATGTGCGCCGGTCGGTAATGATCAGCAACATGCTGGATATCAGCACGATCGAGCGCACACGCATGGCCGAGGCGCTCGATGCGCTCACATGCGCCGTGGTCCTCACCAATGAACGTGGCGCCATCCTGCACGCCAACCGCTCGGCCAAGTGCAGGCTGCGGAGCGGCGGCCCGATCCACGATATCCACGGCATTCTGCAAGCGAAGATGCCGTCGGCCTCCAGGGAGCTTCACAGAGCCATCTTGGCTGCGGCTCAGGATGAGGCCAGCATCGGCAAGACCGGGCTTGCCGTCCTCCTCACCGAACCGGGCCTGCCGCCCGTCTTCGCCCGCGTGCTGCCAATGGCCGGCGGCGATCGGCGCGCCGGCATGGAACCCGCGGCGGTAGCCGCGGTGTTCATCGGCAATGCACCGGACGAGCATGTCGCCGCCGACATGCTGGCAACAGCCTTTGGGCTTACGCTGGCCGAAACCCGCGTGCTCGCAAGCCTTCTTGCCGGTCATACCCTGGCCGAGACTGGCGCCAGCCTTCACATTGCCAACGCGACCGCCAAGACGCATCTCGACAATATCTTCCAGAAGACCGGCGTCTCCCGCCAGGCCGATCTGATGCGCCTTGTCATGCAGATCGTTCCGCCCACGGGGCAGCCCGGTCCCTGAATCACACTCATTCACCGCTTTGGATACAGGTATCCAGCGCCGCGGATCGTCTTGATCAGTTCCGGCTTGGCGGGATCCTTCTCGAGCCGGCGGCGCAGCCTTGTGATGCGACTGTCGATGCTGCGATCGAATGGCTCGTCGCTCCTGGGCGGCGGCGCGGGCGAAATGCGTGCGCTTCGGATGCCCCGGGGCGCTGATCCTCAACCGTTCGATCGACCCGCGAACGGTTCAAGCCGCGGCGGAATAGTCATATCGCGAAAGCTGGGCTCGTCGGTCGAATGCTCCAGATGATCAAAAGCTCGCGCTCGTTGGATAGAGGCCACCAAAGCGTCAGATTTTCCGCGCCACGCCCCCCACCTGCTTGGTGCGCTTGCCCGTGTCGACCTTGGCCCGCGTCTCCACCGCCTTCTCGATCTCCCGCTTCAGCTCGTCCTTGATATCAACCGTTTCGGCCATCAAGGCGTCGATCTTCATGAAATCGAGCACACGGTATTTCGACACCGCCGGCCTGACCAGTATGTCCGGCTGGCATTGCCTCAGCTTGGCGGCGATGATCGACTGCATCATCAATTGCGTGGCGCCGAACATCAGGTCGACGGAGGTCGGGTATTTTCGCCCGCCTTTGGTCGGCGCGCCAACGACGTCGACGGCGATGATGATGTCGGCGTCGTGCTCGATCAGGTCGAACGGCACTGGATTGTAGATGCCGCCGTCGATCAGCAGCCTGCCGTCGCGCATCACCGGGCGGAATACCGCGGGAATAGCCGCAGAGGCGGCAAGCGCCGAATGCAGGTCGCCGTCGCTAAGCACGGCGAGCTTATGGCCGAAGAAATCCGTCGCCGTCACCTTCAGCGGTATTTTCAGTTCGGCGAAATTTTCGGGTATGGCGTCGGGCATGAATGCCTTGAGGATGCGCTCGACATTGAACTGGGTGACACGCAGCCCGCCCTGCAGCGCCTCGGCAAAGGTGCCTGGCCGAGCCCGCCACATGCGCGCCGCCACCTCGGCGCGGCGGCCGAGGATCGAGCGCATGTAGTCGTGAATGTCGCTGCCGGCCATGCCCGAAGCCATGCCGGCGCCCATGATGGCGCCGATCGATGAGCCTGATATCGCGACCGGCCTTATACCCAGTTCGTCCAGCGCCTCGATGACATGGATATGCGCCAGCCCGCGCGCGCCGCCGCCGCCGAAGGCGATGCCGAAGCTCGGGCTCATTCCTTGCCCCCCATTTGGGCTCATTCCTCCTTGGCCTCGCCGTGCTTCGGCCCGACGATCATGATGGCCGGCTCGGCGGAGAGCAGTTTTTTCGCCGCCGCCTTGACCTGATCCAGCGTCACGGCGTTGATGAGGGCGGCGCGGCGCTGCATGTAGTCGATGCCGAGCTTGTCGAGCTGCAGTTCGAGCAGCGTCGCAGCGATGGCGCCGGAGGAGTTCAGGTTGTTGATGGCATAGGCGCCGATCAGGTATTTCTTGGTCGCCGCCAGTTCCGCTTCGGTCGGCCCCTCCTGCGCCATGCGCTTCACCACCTCGCGTACGACAGCCAACGTCTCGGCCGCCCGGTCCGCGCGGGTCGCCGTGGTGATGGCCAGGGCGTTGGCGTGCTGGTGGTCGACCAGGTCGGAACTGGCGCTGTAGGCCAGGCCGCGTTTTTCGCGCACCTCGTCGAACAGCCGCGAGGTGAAGGCGCTGCCGCCGAGGATCTCGTTCATCAGCACCGCAGCGAAGAAATCCGGCGCACTCCGCTTGACGCCGGGATAGGCCAATTGCAGCGACGTCTGGGGCTGGTCGTAATTGACCTCGAGCTGCTGGTTGAGTTTCGGATCGACATCGGCGACGGGCGCGAGCGCCTGATGTTCCGGCAGGCCACCGAAGACCATATCGAGCTTTTTCTTCAACGTTTCGGCATCGATGGCACCGACCACCGCCACATGCAGGCCATCGCGAGCAAAGTTCGCCCTGTGAAAGGCAATGAGATCGTCCGACGTGATCGTGGCGATGCTTTGCCTGGTGCCCTGGTCGGGCCGCGCATAGGGATGGGTGCCGTATAGTGCCTCCAGCCATTTGCGCTGGGCGAGCGTGTCGGGGTCAAGCTCGTTGGCGATGATGCCGGACAGCACTTGCGCGCGGATGCGGTCGATTGGCGCCTGGTCGAAACGCGGCTCTGTGACCGCCAGCCGCAACAGGTCGAACGCTGCGTCCCGCTGCTCGGCCAGCATGCGCATCGAGCCGTAGGTGCCGTCGCGCCCCGCCTCGAAGCTCATCTCGGCGCCAACGTCGTCCAGCTTTATCTGGAAGGCTTCGCTGTCGAGATTGCCGGCGCCCTCGTCGAACAGGCCGCTCATCAAATTGGCAAGTCCTTCCTTCCCGGCGGGATCCTGCGTCGTGCCGCCGTCGAAGACGAAGCGGATGGCGACCAGCGGCACGGAATAATCCTCCACCAGCCAGGCGGTAATGCCCTTTGACGAGGTCACCTCCTGGATGCTCATGGCCGCGCGAGCGGAAAGCGCCGGCAGGACGAGGAAGAGCAATGAGAGGAGCAGGGTGGCCAGTCGGGTGGCGACACGCTTCAGGACAGTCGCTTCGGACAAATGGTAGCTTCCAACTGATGTTCGAGACGAATAGCTGTCGGTGTTAGCGCCGCCCCTCATCGCCCTGCCGGGCACTTCTCCCCGTATAGTGACGGGGAGAAGGGGGCTGGCCGCAACCCAGGCGCTGTTTCTGCAACGCTGGTGGTTGGCGAAACCGCCGACGAGAGCGCCCCTCTCCCCGTCACTATACGGGGAGAGGATGCCGGCAGGCAGGTGAGGGGCAGCGCAAACGCTCAAGCTCGTCATCGATCAATTCCCTGCCTGTGTCTGCGGCAAGAGATAGCCTGATGTCGAATGGTTGAGATTGAGATAGCGCGCGGCAACGCCCCTGACTTCGTCGGCGGTGACCTTGCGGATGCGGCCCGGCCATTCCTCGACGTCCCGGACGCTGCCGCCGGTGGCGAGCGTCGCGCCATAGATGTTGGCCATCGAATCCTGCTTGTCGCGGGCGAAGATCATCGAGCGGACGAAACGATCCTTGGCCTTCTCCAACTCGCCTGATGTGACGCCGTCCTTGGCGATGCGGGCAACCTCGACCTCGATCGCCGCCTGGACATCGGCCAGCTTGGCGTCGCCGCGCGGCGCGCCATAGACGGTGAAGTTGGTGGCATCGAGCATAGTGCCCTGGAAGAAGGCGCCAGCCTCGGCGGCAATACCCTGCTTGACGACAACCTGCTGGTGGAGCCGGCTGCGGCTACCGCCGCCGAGGATCTCCGCCAGGAGGTCCAGCGCTTCGGCTTCCCCCGGCTTTGCAGTGTGATAGGAGGGAACCACCCATTGCGTCGAAAAGTTCGGCACGCTGACACGCGCGTCAGTGAGCGTCACCGTGCGCCTGGTGTTCTGCTCGGGTTCGACCGGACGGATGCGCGGCGGCAGGTCCGGACCACGCGCAATCTTGCCATAGGTCTTTTCGGCCAGCGCCTTGACCACCTCCGGGTCGACATCGCCGGCGACCACCAGCACGGCGTTGTTGGGCGTATAATACTTGTCGTAGAAAGCCTTGGCGTCGGCGCGGTTCAGCTTCTCCATCTCCTGCATCCAGCCGATCACCGGAATGCGATAGGGCTGGTTCTGCCAGAGCGTGGCATCGACCTCCTCGCCGAGCACCGCCTGCGGATTGCTGTCAATGCGCGAGCTGCGTTCCTCGAGGATCACGTCGCGCTCAGTGGCGATGACATTGTCGTTGAGGATGAGGTTGCGCATGCGATCGGCCTCGAAATCCATCATCTGCTCGAGCGCCTGCGGCACCACCGTCTCGTAAAAGGCGGTGTAGTCATAGGAGGTGAAAGCGTTGTTCGAACCGCCGATGGCGGAGACGGCGCGGTCGAACGCGCCGGCCGCCTGATTGGTCGTCGCCTTGAACATCAGATGCTCGAAGAAATGGGCGATGCCGGACTTGCCGGGCGGCTCATCCGCGCTGCCGATCTTGTACCACACCATATGAGTGACGATCGGCGCGCGGTGATCGGGGATGACGACAACCTCCATTCCGTTGTCGAGCAGGAAATTCGTCACCTTGCCGTCTTCCGGCTTGTTGTCGGCCCGAACCGGGCCGGTCATCACGAGAGCCAGCGCCAAGAGCGTTCCGCGCAGCCATTCAGCCTGAGATGTCATCAATGGCTCCGGTTGTCATGGGATGGGACGATAGGCGGGGGTGTTGCCACAGGCAAATTGATTTGTTCGTCATTTTCGAGGCGCTCGGTTCCTCGCCCCCGCGAAGCGGGGGAGAGAAGCTATGGGGCGAGGAAGCGCCAATCGCCGCCGCGCTCACCCAACCTCGATAAACCGGATGACCGTCTCGCCATAGCTGCGCTCGTCGACAACCGAAAAGCCCGGCCCTGCCTCGAACGGCGCCACTGCCGCCTCCTCGACGACGCAGAGCGCGCCGGGGGCGAGCCAGCCGCCGGCCTTGGCCGAACGCAAGGCACGCTCGCCCAGGCCCTTGCCATAGGGCGGATCGGCGAACACCAGGCCGAACGCGGCCATCGTGCCCGCCTCGCCCAGCGCCGTCGCGTCGCGACGGAATATCTTGGTACGCCCGGTGAGGCCGAAGGCCTCGACATTGGTGCGGATCAGGCCGCGCCCTTCCGCTGATTCTTCGATGAAGATGCCATAAGATGCGCCGCGTGACAGCGCCTCGAGGCCGAGCGCGCCGGTGCCGGCGAACAGGTCGAGCACGCGCGCGCCGACCAGCCTATCAGGAAAGCGATGCGCCAGCACGTTGAAGACAGCCTCGCGGGTGCGGTCGGTGGTCGGGCGGATGGCGCTTGAGCGCGGCGTCGCCAGCGGACGCCCGCGAAACTCACCGCCGACGATCCGCATTGCCTCCCCTTGATCCCTTGGGACCACTGCGTGGCCGGTCGCCGCCTTTGGCACCGTCACCCTCGGCACCACGCGGCTTGCCGAACGGCTTTGCGCCTCCGGGCTTGGCGGGCTTGCCATAAGACGGCTTGAACGAAGCCTTGCGTTCCTTGGCTTCGGCCGCCTTGGCGGCATCCGCGTCCGCCCTGCCCCTGCCGATCGGCCGCGCGCCCGGCGCCATCCAGACATTGGCCTTGCGCTGGCCCGGCGGCTCGATCGGGCGCTGCTCGCGTTCGGACTTTTTCCCGCCGCCCGGTTTGCCGCCAAAGCCGCCCGGCCCACTCCGTTCAGATTTGGGGCCGCGATCGCCAAAGCCGCCGCGTTCGGGGCCGCTGCGTTCAGATTTGGGGCCACGCTCACCAAAGCTCTTTTCCGGCCCAAAGCTTCTGCCGGGACTTGTCGACAGCTTGCCCAGCGCCTCGTCGCGGCTGCCTTCGCGGCGTTTGCGGTTCTTGATCAGCCCGCCTTCGCCGATCGGACGGCGTTCGCCGTCGCGGGTGAATTTCGGCCGCTCCGGTTCCTCTTCCCGCACCGCTTCGCGCCGCACCGGCCTGTTGGAAAACGGCTTGGTGATCTCAGCGTCGAAATTGGCGCCGGATTCTTCGACCAGGCGTTCGCCGAGCTGGTCGCGCAGCACACGGCCCTTGATCTCCAGCACATGGCCCTCGGGCAGGTCGTCGAGTTGGAACGGCCCGTAGGAAATGCGGATCAGCCGTGTGACGTCGAGACCAAGCGAGCCCAGTATATTCCTGACCTCGCGGTTCTTGCCTTCGCGCAGGCCGAGCGTCAGCCAGGCGTTGGTGCCTTGCTCGCGGTCGAGCGTCGCCTCAATCGCGCCGTAGAAGACGCCGTCGACGGCGATGCCTTCGCGCAAGCCGGCGAGCGCACTTTCCTCGACCTTGCCGTGCACGCGCACGCGGTAGCGCCTGAGCCAGCCGGTCGCCGGCAGTTCGAGCACGCGCGCCAGCCCGCCATCATTGGTGAGCAGCAGCAGGCCTTCGGTGTTGATGTCGAGCCGGCCGATGGTCATCAGCCGCGGCAGGTCGGCCGGCAGCACGTCGAAGACGGTCTTGCGGCCCTCGGGATCACGGTTGGTGGTGACGACGCCGGCCGGCTTGTGGAACAGGAACAGCCGGGTGCGCTCGATCGGCGGGATCTCCATGCCGTCGAGATGGATGATGTCGCCGGGCATCACATTGAAGGCGGGCGAGGACAGCACCCTTCCATTGACCTTGACGCGGCCGGCCGCGATCAGCTCCTCGGCATCGCGGCGCGAGGCAAGGCCGGCGCGGGCCAGCCGCTTGGCAATGCGCTCGCCAGCCTCTTCCGTCGCCTCGGCCGGACGCGAGCGCGGCTTGAAGCCAGCGCCCGAGGCCCCTCGGGGCCGATCATCGCCAAAATCGCGCTTGGGCCGATCGCCGAAGTCGTGCTTGGGACGGTCGAAGCGCCTTTCGCTGCGCTCGCCTTCGGCAGCCGCCGGCCGGTCGCCGCGCGGCGCGTAGGACTTGCGCGGACCTTCGCGCTTCTCATAAGGCTTGCCTTCCGGACGCGGCCCCTTGCTGAACGGCCGGTCGCCACTCTTGAAGTCGCGCTTCGGCCGCTCGCCGCCGGCTGCCATCGGGCGGTCGCCGCGTGGCGCATAGGGTTTTCGAGGCCCCTCGCGCTTTTCATAAGGCTTGCCTTCAGGGCGCGGCCCTTTGCTGAACGGCCGGTCGCCACTCTTGAAGTCGCGCTTCGGCCGCTCGCCGTCAGCCGCCATCGGGCGGTCGCCGCGCGGGGCGTATGGCTTGCGCGGCCCCTCACGCTTTTCATAGGGCCTGCCTTCAGGGCGCGGCGCCTTGCTGATCGGCCGGTCGCCGCTTTTGAAGTCACGCTTCGGCCGCTCGCCGTCAGCCGCCATCGGGCGGTCGCCGCGCGGCGCGTAAGGTCTTTTCGCGCCGAAGGACGGCTTGCCGCCCTTGCCGGCAGCGGCATCGCGACCACGCGGGCCCGACGGTTTCGGGCCGTTCTTGCCCGGACCCTTTCGGCGCGGGAATTTCTTGTCTTTGTCGTCCATGTGGCTTTTGCTCGTTTGCACTACAGCGCCGCGCGTCCGTACGGACGCGCAAAGGACGCTGTAGGACTGTGATTTGGCGCATGATCCCTTCCGAAACCGATTCCGGTTTTCGGGGTCATGCGCTAGATAACAGGATCACGCCGGAGTAGCGAGGAGATAATAGGAATGGAAACCGCTTGAAGCGGCCGGATTTCATGGCGCTGGCGCTGAAGGAGGCCGAAGCCGCCGCCCTGCGCGGCGAAGTGCCGGTCGGCGCGGTCATCGCCAGCGGCGATACGGTCGTTGCCAGTGCCGGCAACCGCACCCGCGAGCTTTCCGACCCCACCGCCCATGCCGAGATGCTGGCGATCCGCGAGGCCTGCCGCAAGCTGTCGAGCGAGCGGCTCACCGGCCACGATCTCTATGTGACGCTGGAGCCCTGCGCCATGTGCGCCGGCGCCATTTCCTTCGCCAGGCTGCGCCGGCTCTATTTCGGCGCCGCCGACGAGAAGGGCGGCGCCGTGGTCAACGGCGTGCGCTTCTTCGCCTCGCCGACCTGCCACCATGTGCCAGATATCTATCCAGGCATGGCCGAAAGCGACGCGGCGCTGCTTCTGAAGGATTTTTTCAGAGATCGACGCGAACCGTAGCGTCGCCAGCTTTCCCTAAAGCGCGTCGTGTTAGACCGGCCTCATGCGACGCGCTTTAGGTTGCTGTTTATGCATGTCGTTATCGCAAAACCGCTGCACAGTTTTGCGCGACATGCATTAGCGCTGACAGCTTACCACGGCAGCCAGTCGAACATGCCGCTCTTGTTCTTGGCGGCCGCTTCCTTCTTGAGGCGGCGTTCTTTCTTGTATTCGTCCTCGCCGATGTCGTCCACCGGCGCGGTCGCGGCAGCGGCGCGGTATTGCACCGGCGGCTCGCTCAGATATTTGCGGGTGTTGGGGTCACCCTGCTTGGCTTCGGCGAGGCGGCGCTTGACCTCGGCGGCGCGGCCCTTGTCCGAATCCGCCGGAGTCCAGGCCGGCGGATGACTGGAAGCCGACTGCGCCATCGCAGCCTTGACCGCCGTTGGATCCGTCTGGACGTCATCGACGATCTGCGCCTGGTAGTCCGGATCGTCCTGATGGAGCGTCGCCTCGGCGCGCAGGCGAGCGCGGCGTTGCTCGGGCGATTCCGGCCAATCGGCGCTTGCCGTCGCGATGCTGTCCTGCGGCGGCGGCAATTCCTTCTGTCCCGGCGCCGGCTTCACCAGTTCGGGGCGCGGCTTGTAGTCGATCTTTTCCTTGCTCTTCGGCATGACTGAAAAAGCGCTGGTGAGATCGCCGGCAAGCTGGGCGGAGGCGGTCTTGTCGGTCCCGTAGGTCGGCGAGCCCATGCAGCCGGAAAGGGCCAAGCCGGATACGACAAGCGGCGCCAGCAGCGCAACGCGCGCGCAAGTTCTTTCGGTCATGCCAAAAAGTCCCACTCTAGACAGCCTCTCGATCGCCACCGGCCAAAGGACGGTTCCCATCATCTATGCTCTTGCGACGGAAATCCGGCGACAATTTGTCGTCCGGAGTTTCGCGTGTTTACCTCAACCACTCGTTAAGGGCAACGAGCGGGGGCCGATCAGCCGCCCGCCGTGGCATTTGTGCACCGCCTTATATACGACCAAGCGCCTTCAATTCATGCAGGACCGCCGCGTCCCGCGCCGAAACGTCGGGGAATTCCCTGTCCTGCCCGACATCGGCCGTGTAGCGCCATGAGCGCGCGCATTTGACCAGGCCCCGGTCCTCGGCCTTCTCGACCACCACGGCGACGCCCTTGACGTCGTCCAGCGTGAAGGCACCAGAAGGCGCGTCGCCATGCGCAACGACCAGATCGCTGGTGATCGCCATTTCGGCCATGTCGACGTCTGATATCGCTGCTTCGAGCGCCGCATCGTCGAGCGTGACGACCGGCACCGCTCCCAGCGACGAGCCGATGACCTTCTGGGCACGTGCGATCTCCAGCGCGCCGGTGACGACACGGCGGACCTGGCGCACCTTGCGCCATTTTTCCGCCAGCACCTCGTTCTTCCAGTCAACGGGGATTTGCGGGAACTGGTCGAGATGCACCGAGACGGCGTCCGGATGACGGTCGAGCCAGGCCTCCTCCATGGTGAAGGGCAGCATCGGCGCCAGCCATTTCACCAGGCAGTCGAACAGATGGCGCACCACCTGCACGGAGGCCTTGCGCTTCACGCTGGAGGGCGCTTCGCAGTAGAGCGCGTCCTTGCGGATGTCGAAATAGAAGGCCGACAGTTCGACCACCATGAAGTCGAGCAGCGTGCGGGTGATGCGCTTGAACTCGAAGGCGTCATAGCCCGCGCGCACGACTTCATCGAGTTCGGAGAGCCGGTGCAGCATCAGCCGCTCCAGCTCCGGCATCTTATCCAGCGGTACTTCCTCGCCATCATCATGGGCAAGCGTGCCCAGCATCCAGCGGATGGTGTTGCGCAGCTTGCGGTAGGCGTCGATGTTGGTCTGCAGCACGTTCTTGCCGAGCCGCTGGTCTTCCCAGTAGTCGGTCGTCACCACCCATAGCCGCAGGATATCGGCGCCCGACTGCTTGATGACATCCTGCGGCACGACTGTATTGCCGAGCGATTTCGACATTTTGCGCCCCTCCTCGTCCATGGTGAAACCATGGGTGACGACTGTGTCGTAAGGCGCCCTGCCCCTGGTGCCGCAGCTTTCAAGCAGCGAGGAGTGGAACCAGCCGCGATGCTGGTCGGAGCCTTCGAGGTAAAGGTCGGCCGGCCATTTCAGGTCCGGGCGATCCTCGAGAGTGAAGACATGGCTCGAGCCGGAATCGAACCAGACGTCGAGGATGTCCATCACCTGCTGCCATTTCGAAGCATCGTGGTTGCCGAGGAAACGCTCCTTGGCGCCGGCCGCGAACCATGCGTCGGCGCCCTCCTTCTCGAAGGCGTCCACGATGCGCTGGTTGACCGCCTCGTCGCGCAGAACATTGCCGTCGGCATCGGCGAAGACGGCGATCGGCACGCCCCAGGCGCGCTGGCGCGACAGCACCCAATCGGGACGCTCCTCGATCATGGCGCGAATGCGGTTCTGGCCGGCGGCCGGCACGAAGCGGGTGTCGTCGATGGCCTTCAAGGCACGGCTGCGCAGCGTCGTGCCGTCGCTCAGATCCTTGTCCATATAGACGAACCATTGCGGCGTGTTACGGAAGATGATCGGCTTCTTCGACCGCCACGAATGCGGATAGGAGTGCTTCAGCCGGCCGCGCGCGAACAGTGCGTTGCGTTTGATCAGCTCGTCGATGACCGCCTGGTTGGCATTGCCCTTCTTGCCGTTGTCGTCGATGACGCGCGCCGCTCCGCCCTCGCGGTCCGCGCCGAAGCCCGGCGCGTCCTTGGTGAAGAAGCCGGCATCGTCGACCGGAAACGGGATCGCCGTGTCGATGCCGCGTTGGCGCAGTTCCGATGCAGCGTCCGTCCAGGCGTCGAAGTCCTCGCGGCCGTGGCTGGGCGAGGTGTGAACGAAGCCGGTGCCGGCATCGTCGGTGACGTGGTCGCCGGCGAGCATCGGCACGGGGAATTCGTAGCCGCCGTTCAAACCGTTGAAGGGATGAGAAAGCGTAAGGCTTCCAAGCTCTTCGGCCGAAACGTTACGGAGACGATTCATTGTCACTTTGGCTTTGACGGCAGCCTCTTCGGCCAGCGCGTCGGCAAAGATCAGCTTTTCGCCGGGTTGCGGGCCGAAAGCATTCTCTGCTGCTGTGACCTCGTAGAGGCCATAGTTGATGCGGGGCGAATAGTTTACGGCGCGGTTGCCGGGGATGGTCCACGGCGTGGTCGTCCAGATGACGACGTGGGCCTCCAGCAAGTCCAGTGACGTCTGCGTCAGCTTTGGATCCAAGGCTGGCTGCCCATCTTCGACGTTGGTGACCTGACGAGCGAGGCTGACGACCGGAAACTTCGCCCAGATCGTATCGCTCTCATAGTCCTGGTACTCGACCTCGGCCTCGGCCAGCGCGGTGCGCTCGACAACGCTCCACATCACCGGCTTGGAGCCGCGATAGAGCTGGCCGGACATGGCGAATTTCAACAGTTCGCCGGCGATGCGCGCCTCGGCACGGAACGCCATCGTCGTATAGGGATTGTCGAAGTCGCCGACGACACCCAGCCGCTGGAATTCTGCGCCCTGCACCTTGATCCAGTGCGCGGCGAACTCGCGGCATTCCTTACGGAACTCGTTGACCGGAACCTCGTCCTTGTTCTTACCCTTGGCGCGGTATTGCTCCTCGATCTTCCATTCGATCGGCAGGCCGTGACAATCCCAGCCGGGCACGTAGTTCGAGTCGTAGCCGCGCATCTGGAACGAGCGGGTGATGACGTCCTTAAGGATCTTGTTCAGCGCGTGGCCGATGTGGATGTTGCCGTTGGCGTAGGGCGGGCCGTCATGCAGCACGTATTTTTCGCGGCCGGCGGCGTTGTCGCGCAGCTTGCGGTAGAGGTCCAAGTCCTGCCAGCGCTTGACCAGCAGCGGCTCCTTCTCGGGCAAGCCGGCGCGCATCGGGAAATCCGTCTGGGGCAGATAAAGCGTTTTGGAATAGTCGATCGTTTCAACAGTGTCGGTCATTGGGGTATCGGTCATTGGTCTGCCATATGCATTGCCCGGCGGCAAAAGAGCCCGGTCGTTGAACTATCATGATCTGGAAAAAGCGCGAGAGGCCGCGCGCAAAATTCCCGGCGGCTCCGGCGGCGGTCAGGCCGCCCGGAACACCGGGCTCGTAATTCGTATCGTCAGCGCGAAAAGGCGCGAAAAGCTCGTCATGGCTGGGCTTTTAACCGAGACAGGCGATATTGAAAAGCCCGAACTCTAGTGGTTTCCTTGCGTCATGTGCCAATTGCGCCTATATCTTTGGGCATATGGCAGCGGAGCTAAAACATGTCCAGCTTGCACATCAAGGGTCAGCCGAGCCCAAATCCAAAGGCCGAGCGTATCGGCGCCGCAATCCCGGACACCGCAACGGAACGGTTTCTCGTTCATGTCACCAGGGTCGAAGGACTTCGCCAGCGTGGCTTCAGCAATGACGAAATCTATAGGATCGTCGGCCCGCGACGGACATTGGCGCGCCGCAGGGAGCGAAACGAGACACTGACGATCGCCGAGTCCGACCGCGTCATGCGGCTTGAACGGATTTCGGCGATGGCGGATCGGGTTTTCGGTAATCACGAAAAGGCGCAGCGTTGGCTGCGCAAGCACAGCAGGGTGCTTAACGAGACACCGATCAACCTCTTGCAGTCAGAAACGGGTGCAGCGCTGGTGGAAGAAGAGCTCCATCGCATCGACCATGGCATCTTCGCCTGACAAATGCGGCTCTGGCGCATTTCCGGCTACGCCGACCTGCTGGGTGTCGGTGGTTTGGTCAGCGGCGGCCGTTGGCATGTCATGGGAACACCAATTGTCTACTGCGCCGATCACCCGGCCACGGCACTTCTCGAGATACTTGTGCATGTCGACGCGGAAGACATGCCCCAGACCTATCAGCTTCTGGAGATCGAAATGCCGGATGGCGTTGCCATCACGTCTCCTGGTTTGCCTGATGACTGGAAGGACGATCTGGCCATGACACAACGGCTCGGGAGGAACTTTGTCGCTGCTGCCACCCACGCCGTCATGGAAGTTCCTTGTGCAATTGTCCCGTTCACAAGAAACTATCTCCTCAACCCGGATTTGCTGGCCCGCGACTGCATCCGTATTGTTGGCGTCACGAACCATCCGGTCGATACGCGATTGCTGGGATAGTGCTCACATCGAAAAGTCGAAGCGATACGTCGTCGAGACGCCGATCATGAACTGGTCTCTTGAGCCGCGCTCCTTGACCAGGCTGGAATCGGCCGCCGGGCCCATCAGGCGCGAATATTCGCCGAACAGGCTGGCCGTCATCGGCTCGGTCACTTTCCAGGTCACCGCGCCGCCGAGGCCGCCGACTTCACGCCGCCGCCCGGACGGTATTGGCTGAGGCCCGAAGCCACGGCTTCCTCGGCGTTAACGCCGTAGTAGGCGTCGAAATAGTCCGACGAGGCGAACGAAACGCGCGGCCCGCCCGAAATTCTGACGTCCGGCGTCACATCATAGAAGGCGTCGGCGGCGATGTCGGCGACAAAGCCGCTATGGGCGCCGCCGGCCTCGCCACCCCAGCGCACCGGGTCAAGGCCTTTCAGCTCGTCGGCGTCGTCGCCATCGCGCGAAAACAGCAATTTTCCGGCCAGTCCGGCGCGGAGGCCGCCGTCGTCGATCAACCCCAGCGAGATGTTGTCGTTGCGCGAGGTGAAGCGGGCCGCAGGACCGGCCTTGCCGAGCGAGATGATCGGCGAGGCGCTGAGCAGGTATTTCTTGCCGCCCTCGAAATTCGGCGCGACCATGCCGGTGGCGCCGACCGTCAAATACCAGTCGCCGGACAGCCAGCCCAAGGCGCCCTCACCGGCTTCGGCGGCACCGGAGGCCCCAAGTATGAAGGCGGCCAGAACCACCGGGATCGCTCGGACAGAACGCATTGGCCGACACAACCAGCCTTCACAAGCCATGGCGCCAGTTCGGTAAAATTTAACTTAATATCCGTAACATCGGCGGTGTTGGTCGTACTGTTCCGCATTGCAGTCGATTGTATGGCCCGCCAAGATTCCAGATCAAGACGTCTGGAATTCACAGCAGCTGCCATCTCGCTTTCCAGCCTGAATGTCTCGGCTGCTGTTGGAATTTGGCGATAGCCGTATTTAACCTTGGCCGCCCACCCAAGGGTTACAAATATTCACAAACATGCCCGCGCTGTGAAGAGTGCGGCGACCGGCACTCAATCCTGCATTCCAAACCGGCCAGGCGTGAATCATATGCGGCCAAATTTCGAGTCGTACTTTGACATCAGCCGCACCAGCGGCTTCCGCGAGCCGAGTTGCGTCCGACAACAGCGTCTCGGCAGAACCGACTTGTATCAGCATTGGGGGAAATCCGCTCAGATCGGCGAACAACGGCGAGATCAGGGGATCGCGCCGGCCAACGCCATGGGGAACATAGGCGGTAACCAGTTCCTCCAAATACGCCCGGTGGATGATAGGGTCGATCGCGTCCTTAGTTGATAGTGTCGCGCCGGACATCGAAAGGTCCGTCCAGGGCGAGACCAGCCAAAGAGATCGCGGTAACCGCTCGCCTGCCGCGCGCAATATACCGACCAAGCACAGGGTGAGGTTGCCGCCCGCACTGTCTCCGCCAACCACGATGCGATCCGGCGCGACCCCTTGCCGGCTCAGAAAGCGCCATGCCGTGAGCGCGTCTGCATGCTGCGCAGGAAAAGGATGTTCCGGTGCTCGTCGATAGTCGATCGCGAGGGTGCGCATTCCCATTGCTCGACCTGCCTCAGTCACCATTCGACGATGACTTTTGAGCGAGCCCGAGCAGTAGCCACCACCGTGGAAAAAGAGCAGAACCTTATCCCTGTCACTCCCAGGCGCTAGCGACCACTCTCCCTCTAGGCCGTCGAAAACCGCATCCTCGCATTGGATGTCGTCCGCAATCGGCCACACCGAACCAACCTCGTCGAGCCGCGCCCGGCGTTCGTCCCAGCCCACCGGTCGTGGCTTTGACTCCAACAAGCTGCGGACGGCGTTGATCTCCGTCAGATCGAGGTGTTCGTCCGCATCGCTCATTTTGCTTCCCTAGTCTCATCAAACGTAGAAAACGGCGGACAGCAGCAGCCACACGTCATCCATAAAGCGCCAATGCCAGCACTGGGAATTTTTCGTTACAATTGCGCCATGGCGAATACACGGGAGGACGGGGTGGCCCGTAACCCGCTCGTCATGTTTTAGCACTGCCCCCAGCACATAGTCGAATATTCCATCAGATATTTCGCCGCTTCGGATCAAAAGCGAACGTCTGGCAAGCGGATCGCTCGGGCTGTGGCGCTCGCAGCCTGCTCGCTTTACGGGCAAGCCGATCGGCGTTACCCTCAAAGCCGGCAAAGGTAACCTTGAGGGAGAAGGGCGATGGCACTGCACGGCGATGCCTTGAAAGATGCAATCGGTCAGACGCGGGCGAAATGGGGATGGTTCGTCGGGCTCGGCGTGCTGCTGCTGATCCTCGGCGGCATCGCCTTCGGCAATCTGTTCATCGCCACGGTCGCCTCGGTCTACGTCGTCGGCTGGCTGATGCTGATGGCCGGTGTCATCGAGATCATGCATGCCTTCGGTGTGAAGACTTGGAGCCGGTTCTTCTACTGGCTGCTTAGCGGTCTCCTCTATGCCGTCGCCGGGTTCTTCGCCTTCTACAATCCGCTGCTGGCCTCGGCGGTGCTGACCTTCCTGCTGGCGGTCGCCCTTCTCGCTTCAGGCGTGCTTAGGGCCTGGGTCGGGTACAAGCACAGACCGGAAAAAGGCTGGGGCTGGCTGGTGGCGGCCGGCGTCATCAGCGCGCTGGCAGGCCTGGTCATCGCCATGGGCTGGCCAGTCAACAGCGTATGGGTGCTGGGGCTGTTTCTCGCCGTCGACCTGATCTTCCAGGGCTGGGCCTTCATTGCCGTCGGCCTGGCGCTGAAGAAGTAGGTTTAAAAAGCAATGGCCGCGTCGAGCTCGGAAAGCGGGCTGACGCCGGCAAGCAGCGCCCTCGCCTCGACTTCGTCGCGCTTCATCTGCCCGACCAGCGCGTCGAGCCCGTCAAACTTCACCTCGGCGCGCAGGAAACCAAAGAAGGACACCGCGCATATCTCGCCGTAGAGATCGCCGGAAAAATCGAAAACGAAAGTTTCCAGAAGCGGCGCGCCGTTGTCATCGACGGTCGGGCGGCGACCGAAGCTGGCAACACCATCATGAAGCGTACCGTCGGCGCGACGGAAGCGGACGGCATAAATCCCTTCCTTCAGAGTGGCTTCCGGCGAAAGCCTCATATTGGCGGTTGGAAAGCCGAGCGTCCGGCCAAGCTGCTGGCCGCCGATCACCTCGCTTTCGACCGTGAAGCGGTAGCCGAGCAGGCCGGCCGCCTCGCCCACCGTGCCTTCGCATAGCAGCGCGCGGATCCGGCTCGACGACACCACCTCGGCGCCCTCGTCGCGAAACGCGTCAACCAGGGTGACGCCGAAGCCGTGGCGTTCGCCGGCCGCCATCAGATAGGCCGGGCCGCCTTGCCTGTCCTTGCCGAAGTGGAAGTCGAAGCCGGTCACGGCGTGAATGATGCCGAGATTCCTGTCCAGCACGTCGGTCACGAACGCTTCCGCCGACAGTGCGGCGAAGTCGCGCGTGAACGGCTGTTCGACGAGTGCGGCAAAGCCTAGATACGACAACAACCGTGCCTTCATCGGCGGCGGCGTCAGCACGAACAGCGGTATCTCAGGCCGGAACACCTTTCTCGGATGCGGCTCGAAGGTCAGCACCAGAGCCGGCACGCCGCGCCGGCAGGCCTCGGCAAGCGCGCGCTCGAGCACCGCCTGGTGGCCGCGGTGCACACCGTCGAAATTGCCGATCGCCACCACGCCACCACGCAAATGGGCCGGCAGCGGCGAGATTGCAGAAACGCGTTCGAAGGCTTCCGTCATCGAGCGACCCTACTGCAGTCTCGGAATGACCGCGACCGGCCAGTAGCCGTGCCTTTCCAGAAAGGCAATTAGCCTGGCCGGATCCGGTTGTAGCGTATCACCGTAGTCGCGGGCATGGATGCCGCCCGACACGTAGAGCACGTCGAAGCCGTTGTCGGCAGCACCCTTGATGTCGGTCATCATGCCGTCGCCGATGGCCAGCACGTCCGAGCGCTCGACCGGGTGGCCGAGCAGGTCGGCGATCTCCTTCATCGCGACGTCATAGACCGGGGCATAAGGTTTTCCGGCGATCAGCGTCCGCCCGCCGAGCTGGGCATAGTCGCGGGCCAAGGCCCCGGCGCACCAGATCATCCGCTCGCCGCGCTCGACCACGATGTCGGGGTTGGCGCAGATGAAGGGCAGGTTCCTGGCACGTAGCCGCCGCAGAAGATCGGCGTAGTCTTCCGGCTTCTCGACCTCGTCGTCGAACAGCCCGGTGCAGACCACGCCGGATGCCTCGAACTCCTCGACGAGTTCGACATCAAGCCCGTCATAGAGCGTGAAATCGCGATCGGCGCCGATATGGAAGATCTTTCGCGGGCCCTCGATGATCAGGTCGCGGGTCACATCGCCGGAGGTGACGACGCGGTCGTAGGCCTCCGAGGGAACGCCGATCGCATTCATCTGCGCCACCACATCGGCGCTGCGGCGTGGCGAATTGGTAATCAGCACCACAGGTATCTTCGCCTCGCGTGCGGTCGCCAGCGCCAGAGCCGCGGCCGGGAAATGCCGTTCGCCATTGTGGACCACGCCCCAGACATCGCAAAGAATGGCAGAATAGGCTGCCGACAAATCCGCGAGCGAGCCGATGATATCGGGCGAATCCGCCATATCGTTTCCCAGGTCATGATGGTTGCGAGCGCCGCCGCCGACGATCCGCAGCGACCGGACCGCATTAACCGAAGCTCTTCACCCTGTCACCAGCTTTCGCCGCGTTCAGCATCGCCGCCCCGAAATGAAGGCATGATCGCACGGCACAAAAATTCTCGTTTTCCAGAGCTTTAGCCGGTCCAAATCGCGGGCGGCATTGCCGCCATCGGCGGCGTGGTTAACGAGCTTTGAAAAAATGAGCCGATCTTGGACATATTTTAGCAATCTGAAATTGAAGGATTGGTGGCATCGTTCGCCGACTGGCGGGGTGCTGAAGGCAATGATCCGAAAATTCGGTAGGGACCGGCGTGGCAACTATACGCTGATGACGGTCATCACCATGGTGCCGCTCATGGGCGGCTTGGCGCTCAGCGTCGACTACTCGGAACTGCTCCGCCAGAAGCACGCTACGTTGAATGCCCTGGACGGCGCCGGCCTCGCCACCGCTCATAAGATCGTCTCCGGCGCAAGCGACGACGACGCCAAGGCCTATGCCAAGACTTTCTTCGAAGCCAATCTCGGCCCTGTCGATCCGGCCAATACGTTGCTTACCGTCACCCTGCCCAACAACAATGCGGGTGGCGGTACGTTGAAGCTCTGCAGCGCCCTGACGTACCACCCCTATTTTCTGCCGGCCGCCGCCATGCTGATGGGCGGCGGGACCACCAGCGATACAACCTTCACGGCGTGCTCGGAAATCCGCCTCAAGAACACGCTGGAAGTAGCCCTTGTGCTCGACAATTCCGGCTCGATGAATAATCTGGGCTCCGGCACCGGCGCGAAGCGAATAGACCTGCTGAAGACTGCCGCCAAGCAGCTTGTCGATACGCTGGCGCTGCAGGCACAGCAGATGAAGCAGGTCAGCAAACCGGTGCAGTTCTCCCTCGTGCCGTTCGCTGCTGCGGTCAATGTCGGTCCCACCCATGACCAGGATAGCTGGATGGACCAGGACGGCATCGCCCCGATCCAGCACGAGGATTTCGACTGGACGATGATGACCCCCGCCGACAATCCGGACAAATACGCCGAGAAATTCAACGGCGTCTGGTGCAAGCGCGGCACCGGCTGGGGCGACACCCAGGATCAACCACTGACCCGTTTCAGCCTCTACGCCGACATGACCGTCGAGTCCGGCCGCGAAGAAGTGCCCAACAGCAAGCAATATATCTGCGACGAATACAGGAGAAACGGCACTTGCCGGACCGGCCATTGGACCACCCCGGAATATATCTACACCACCAGCCGCTATGCGAGCTGGCAGGGTTGCGTCGAGGCGAGGCCGCACCCGTATAACAACGACGACACCACCCCGAACACGGCCACGCCTGCGACGCTGTTCGTGCCGATGTTTGCACCGGACGAGCCTCGCACACCCTCTGGCTCGATTTCAACCACGACGGTGTCAACGACGTCGGCAGCACGTTGTATAATTACGGCAACAACTGGTGGGCTGACTGGCCCTTCGCCGCAGATCCGACCGCTTCCCAGCGGCAGTCGGACATGCGCAAATATTTCCTGGTCAAGCCCTACGGCTCGACGTCGGCCGCCTCGGGCGATGGCCCGAATGCGTCCTGCACGACCAACCCGATCACGACGCTCAAGGACGTGAGCCAGCTTGCCGAGAAAGAGGAGATCAAGAACGCCATCGACGCCATGGCGCCGAACGGCAACACCAACGTGCCGGAAGGCCTTGCCTGGGGCTGGCGGACGGTATCGAGCAACGAACCTTTCACCGAGGGCCGGCCGAACACCGAAAGGGGCAACGACAAAGTGGTGATCGTGCTGACTGACGGCGCCAATACCTACAGCGCCGTCAGCGACAGCGGCTATGCCAACAACAGGTCGACCTATGCCGCTTACGGCTACACCGGTCTGACATATCCGGGGTCTGGAAGCGTGACGCGCCTGTTCATGAACACGAGCACCGACATCGGCAAGACCACCTACACCGGCGCCAACTACACCGCCGCGCTGGACGAGCAGATGCAGACCCTTTGCGCCAACGCGAAGAATTCGAACATTCTCGTCATGACCGTCGCGCTCGACCTGTCGACCAGCGATGCCGGCGACAAGAAAGCACTCGACGCGCTGAAGGCCTGCTCGTCAGACTCGCGCTTCCGCATGGATCCCACCGATCCGACCAAACCGGCCAAGCTGTTCTGGAACGCGACCGGGGCGACGCTGTCGGACAATTTCAAGGAAATCGCCAACGAATTGTCGAACCTGCGCATCGTCGGCTGAGGATGACCTCGCCGAAGCTGCCGATCTCCCCCCTTGCGGGGCAGATGGCCGGCAGGCCAGAGGGGGGTGGGTAGGATCGCAGACTTTTTGTGGGATCCATTTCCAACTGGAGACCGGCCTTGTGGCGTTGATGCGATTGGCTGATAGGCCGGCGGGACAGCACCCAGGACAGCACCCCCTCTGCCCTACCGGGCATCTCCCCCGCACGGGGGGAGATTGGCAACGTCGCCGCTTTCGCCAATTGTCAACGCTGGCGCAAAGGCTATCGCCACCTTGCCCTTGCGGCGGTCGAACGGACATGGTGAGTGTCCCCACCGCCATCCGGAGATGCACCTGTGCCCGAAGCCACCAACCATCTCGCCTTCGCGCTGGTCTGCCTCGGCATGGTGCTGACGCCTGGCCCGAACATGATCTATTTGATCTCGCGGTCGCTGTCACAGGGACCGAAGGCCGGCCTGATCTCGCTCGGTGGCGTGGCGCTCGGCTTTGTCTTCTACGTGTTGTCGGCGGCATTCGGCATCACCGCGCTGCTGCTTGCCGTGCCTTACGCCTATGATGCGCTGCGCTTTGCCGGCGCGCTCTACCTTTTGTGGCTTGCCTGGCAAGCAGTGAGGCCAGGCGGACGCTCGCCGTTCCAGGTCCGGGAACTGCCGAAGGACAGGCCGCGCAAATTGTTCGCCATGGGCCTGATGACCAATCTGCTCAACCCGAAGGTGGCGGTGCTTTATCTGTCGCTGCTGCCGCAGTTCATCAGCCCCGGCAAGGGTCACGTGCTGTCGCAGCTTCTGGTGCTCGGCACCACGCAGATCGCGATCAGCCTCACCGTCAACGCGGTCATAGCGGTTACGGCCGGCTCGATCGCCGTCTTCCTCGCCGGCCGGCCGCTATGGCTGGTGATCCAGCGCTGGATGATGGGCACGGTGCTGACCGCACTGGCCCTAAAGATGGCGACCGACGCGCAGCGTTAACCAGAGCATCGGACCCAAAAGTCGGTACGGTTTTGGGAAAATCCGATGCTCAAACAAAAAGATAAGGCGGCGGCACCGCTGCTCTAGCCTACATCGGCCGCCGGTCCTGTTGCGCCCGCTCGGGTTCGACCACCCTGCGATAGAGATGCCACGTCGCATGGCCGAGCACGGGCATGACGACGGCGAGCCCGGCAAACAGCGGGATCGAGCCGATGACCAGCAGCACGGCGACCACCAGGCCCCACAGCGCCATCTGCAGCGGATTTGTCATCACCGCCCGTGCCGAGGTCTCGATTGCCGAGACTGCGCCGACATCGCGGTCGAGCAGCAGCGGGAAAGCGACGACGGTCGTCGCCAGCACGATCGCGGCGAAGACGAAGCCAGCCGCATTGCCGAACAGGATCAGCGTCCAGCCTTTGGGCGTTGTCAGCACCTCGCGCACAAAGCCGCCGATCGAGGCCGGCGGCTGATTGCCGAACAGGCCGGTGTAAATCGATTGCGCGGTGTACAGCCAGAGCAGGAACAGTGCCACCAGCATAGCGCCGATGACCGCGATCGCCGGCAGCGCCGGCGAGTGGCGCACGTCAAGCGCGTGCCACCAGGACGTGTCCATGCCGAGTTCGCGGCGGCGGCTGATCTCGTAGAGACCAATCGCGGCGAACGGTCCAAGCAGGGCGAAGCCGGACATCAAGGGATAGATGAGCTGGATGGCGTTGGCGCCGGATGTCCATTGCGCCAAGATCAATCCGACCACCGGATAGATCAGGCATAGGAACACGTAATGCGATGGCTTTGCCCAGAAATCCTCGACGCCGAGCCGCAGCACATCCGGCAGATCCGCCGTGGTGATGCGCCGCACCCTGGGCTGCACGTGCATCCCACGCGCGTCCGACATGACATGAAAGCTGGCCATAACCATTCTCCCGTATCCGGGGGCGGCCACCGCCAGGATGGCCGCCCATAGCTGCCACTTCAAGAGCGATGGCATGATAGCCGAATTTGATGTGCTTGTCGCGAATCGGGTGGTGTTGGAGCGAACGCCGCGCGGCATAGGGCGTGTTCGTGCCGCGCGACTGAAAAGAGGCTAGGCGCCAAATCGTTCAAGGACCCCGGCCAGCGGAATATGGCCAAGGCAGGCGCCCGAACCCGCCGGCTTTTCGCCGTCCTCGATGGCCTGCGCATATCGCACGTCCGGATCGCTTTCGATCCGGCGGCGCAAGGCGGCCAGTTTGGGGTAAGCCGCCCCGTCGACCGCCTGGTGAAATTCCGCCCAGCGCGCCACGCCAATCAACGTAGTGTCGGCAAGCGTCAGTCGATCGCCGACCAGAAAGGCGGTGTCGACGATCATCGCCTCAAGCCGGTCATGGCGCTCAGTAACGGCCTTGCGGCCGAAGTCGCGCAACGTCGCCAGCAGGACCGGCTCGGCCGATTCCATTTCATATGCAGCCCAGAGCGGGGTGAAAGCGGCGGTGAAACCGGTGTTCACGAAAGCCATCAGCTGATGCATCCGGTCAGCTTCCGGCGAGCGAGGATCGAAGCTGATGCGACGTTGCGTGTCGCGGGCTTCGAGCCAGGCGGCAATCGCCATGGTCTCGGTGAGCACTCTGCCTTCGTCCGTGATCAACACCGGCGTTTCCTGACGGCCGTTGATGCGGGCATAGGCGTCGTTCTTCATTTCGGTGAGCATGTCGACGCGAGACAGGCGGTAGGGCTGTCCGACGCGTTCAAAAGCAGCGACAAGCCCCATCGAACTTCCCGCCGGGACGCCGTAAAGGAGGATAGGTTCCATTTCTTTGTCTCTTCCATGTTTAGGGATCACGCTGCGCAGCGAAGCTTGACCCTAAACGCTGGTCGTCCCATGTAAATTACGCACTATTCTGTAACCAGGGACCCGTCATGAAAGATGTCGTCTCAAGCTGCCCGATCGAAGAGACCATGCGTGTGCTCAGCGGTCGCTGGCCGACCTTGCTGCTCTACTATCTCAAGGACGGGACCAAGCGCTTCAGCGATTTGAGGCGTGACAACCCGACCGTGTCGCACCGCATTCTGGCGCTGGAACTGCGCAAGCTGGAGGAAGCCGGGATTGTGCGTCGAACGGCGTATGCCGGCTATCCGTTACGCGTGGACTATGATCTCACGGCAGCGGGTCTCAAGCTTGTGCCGCTCATCGACGCCCTGGGCGACTGGTGGCAAGATACCGAGGACGATCGGGCCGGCGGGGTCTCATCGACGGCGGAAACGAAGCTGGACACAGCGGCCTAGCCAGCGCTGAGAACCTGACGCTTGCAACCATAGGCTGTGCAACCGCTTTGGGTCGGATCTGCCGTCCGGGCCGGAATACCGGATGCGCGCGCAGCGCCAGAAGTTGCCTTCTGGCCAACACTCGCTACCTGCGGAATTTCGCCAAACAACACATGTGCGTTAACCCTTCGCAGCACCAAATCACGTTTTTGGTGATTGTGGCTTGAAATCCCCTCAATCACCTGCTAGGTGATTGGGAGGGAGAACAAGATGAAGACAGCGCACTACAAGCTGATCCTGACCCGCGCTGGCGAAAGCGCCATCGACATGACTTTCGCGGCTTATGCCGTCATGCACGACATCCTGGATCGCACCGACTCTACCCAACGCACCAACACGTTTGAACTCCAGAAGCTCGCCTATGAAGCGATCCGCGCCGAGACGGGCCTGCCGGCGCGACTGGTGACCAATGGCATTCGCGAATACGCCTCCGGCGCCTGGTCGTCCGACCGGCTGCCGCTTGACGACAAGCTCATGTCCTTCAAGGGCGTCGACAAGGTTTCGATTTCTACCGTCGAGGGGCGTGTGATCGCGGGATTCCTGGCCACCGGCTACTCCGATAGCCAAGAGAAGGCGCAACTTTCTCACCTCGTACGGGATAACGGGGCCTATCTGCTCACCGTTCCGCTGTCGGCGGACATGCAACACAGGGAGATCGAAGCCATGCAGACCGAATCCATTTCCGGGCGCGTTTCGCGCCTCGCCGCCGGCCTGGTCGCAACCGTGATCGACGGCCTTGAGAAGAAGGCTCCCGAGGCGGTGGCCGAACAAGCGATCCGCGAGATCGACAAGGCCGCCGACGAATTGAAGTCCAACCTCGCAGCGCTGATCGCCGAGCGCAAGCGCTACACCTTGCAGAAAGACGACCTGACTGAAGAACGCGAGGGGCTGGACCAGAATATCCGTGTCGCCCTGCAAGAGGGCCGCGAAGACCTCGCACGGGCCGGTATTGGCCGTCAGGACGACATCGACGCGCAGGCCACCTCTATCGATAAGCTGATCCAGGATGTTGATGTGCGCATTGACGAAGCGCGAGGCGCGCTGAGCGCCGCAAGTGCGGCCCGCCGCGATTCCGAGGAGCGGGTGAAGATAGCGCGGCGCGCCCGCGAGGCGCAGAAGCCGGGCACGGTGGGCAACGCTGACGGCGGGTTCCGCAAACCCGCACCAGAGGATCGCATTGCGGCCGCGCTTTCCAGCGTGGCGCGGCTGACCGACCTGCCCGCTGGCAAGCCGCGCGACAACGATCTTGTCGAACTCGAAGAATTTGGGCGCCAGCGCCGCATTGACGACCGGCTGGCGACACTGCGCAGCGAACTCAAGGGTAAGAAGTAGCGCCGATGGCAGATATTCTCCACGCACCGGCGCTCTATCTCTATCCATTGCTGGCAGGGATGTTGCTAGGGGTCCTGCAGATCGTCCTGTTCTATGTTGGAGCCGGACATTTTGACCATGGTGGCGGCGAAGACGGCACGGTCGACCACCTCCTCGACGCCACACATCTAGGCGACGTATTCGACTGGCTGAATTTCGGTCGGGTACCCTTCGCCATCCTGATACTGCTTCTGCTGGTCACATTCGGCATGGTCGGAATCATGCTGTGGCAGATCTTCCCGGTCTTGCCGGCGTGGAGCTACGCTTTTGGGGCGGCGCCGGCGGCGGTGATGGTCACGAAGATCACCGGCGGCTGGATCGCTCATCTCCTGCCGCAGGACGAGAGCTACGCTGTCAACCACGATCATCTGGTCGGGCGTCGCGGCACGGTCACGCTCGGGCCGCTGGATGACGGTCGGCCCGGCTCGATCCGAGTGCGCGATGAGCATGGCGAATTGCATACGCTGCGGGCGCGGCCCGCAGACGCGGGAATGAAAATCGAGAAAGGCGCCGTAGTCGTGGTGGTGAAAGCCGCCGAGGGACCCGGTCGTGTCTGGCTCATAGTCCCGTTCGAGGAGCATATCTAGCCAGAGCGCGCTCTGAGCAAAGCCGAGCATCAAACACTTTCAAATCTGGGGGCAAAGTATGGACAACATAGTTCAATTTCTGATCTGGGTCGGCATCGTTCTCTTCGTGATCGCGGTGATCGGCTTTGTGCTCGGGCGGCTCTACCAGCGCGCCGAACGTGACGAGGCCTTTGTGCGTACCGGCGTCGGCGGCCGCAGAGTGGTCAAAGACGGCGGCGCGCTGATCCTGCCCATCTTGCATGCGCTGGCGAAGGTCAAGCTCAACACCGTCAAGCTGGTGGTCGACCGCCGCCGCGAGGACGCCTTCATCACCTCTGACCGCATGCGCGTCGACATCCGTGCCGAGTTTTACGTACGCGTCGACGGCACGGATGACGGCATCGGCCTCGCTGCGCAGACGCTGGGCGACCGTGTCAACGACCCGAAGGCAATCCAGGATCTGGTGGAAGCCAAGCTGGTCGACGCGCTGCGCTCTGTGGCCGCGCGCAACACGCTCGATCAACTGCATGAGAATCGCTCAGACTTCGTGAAGGCGGTGCAGGACGCAGTCGAGACCGATCTGCGCTCGAACGGGCTTGAGCTGGAATCGGTGTCGTTGACGGGCCTCGACCAGACGCCGCGTGAGTTCTTCAACGAAACCAACGCCTTCGACGCCGTCGGTTTGGCCAAGCTGACAACCATCACCGAACAGCGCCGCAAGGAGCGCAACGAGGTGACCCGGAAGACCGAAGTAGCGATTGCCGAGCAGGACCTGAACGCCTCGCGCGAAAAGTACGCGTTGAAGCGGCAAGAGGAAGAGGCGCGGCTGGAGCAGGAGCGCGACGTAGTCTCCAAGCAGGCCTCCACGCGCTCCGAAATGGCCAAGGCCGAGGAAGCGGCGAAGCTCGCCGAACAGGCGGCGCAGATCGCGCGCGAACGCGAGATCGCCGAGCATGCGGCGGAAGCGCAGCGCGCCAAGGAAGAGGCGCGCATTAACTCTGAGCGCGAGGTTGAATTGTCGCGCCAGAATATGGCGGTGGCCATCGCCAAGAAGAGCCAGGAAACCAGCCAGGCTGAAGCCAAGGCCCGCGAGGCCGAGGCGCTGACGGTTGCTGCTCAAGAAAAGGTGCAGACGGCGCGCGAACGCGAAATCGCCGACCGCGCCAGGCAGATCGCCGTTCTGCAAGCGCAGGAAGCGGCGGAATCTGAGGCTGTGTCGGTGACAGTTGGCGCGAGCGCCGAAAAAGCAGCGGCGGAAGACCGCGCCGAGGCGGCGCTGGTGGAAGCCCGCGCGGCAGCGGAAGCGATGAAGGTCCGCGCCGAGGGCGTGATCGCGGAAGGCGAGGCGGAGGCGGCGACCATCCGCGCCACGAACGAAGCGCGCAACCTGCTCTCCGACCGGCTGATCCAGCTTGAACTGACGCAGGCCCGGATCACCATGCTACCGGAAGCACTAAAGGCGCTGATGGAGCCGGCGAGCCGTATCGATAGCATCCGCGTGTTCGACACGGCGGGATTTTCGGGCGGTCGCTCGGGCGGCGAAGGCGGGCGTTCGGGTCCGGGCGATCTGGCCGACCAGCTGCTGAAGTTCACCGGCAACAAGTCTCTGATTGACGCGCTCCTGAAGGAAGCTGGCATCGCCGGCGCCGGTGGCTCTCTAAAGGATCTGGTCTCGACGCGGCGGCGGGAAACGGATGCTGACGGGGCCGATCTGTTCGAGGAGGCAGACGTGGAGGACGACGAGCTGGTCGCCCCCCTGGCTGGGATACCGAAGGCCTGAACTGCCCAAACGCTGATTTGATCGGGCGTGGAAACAATCCACGCCCGGTCTATTTGGCAGTCAGGATCGCGCTTATGTCAGGCAGGCGGCCTTGCCGCCACCGTCCTGCCCACCGGCGAAAGCGCCGGTGCTGCCGTCGAGTTGGGATGGCTGCCTCGCAGGCGCGGCCCTCCGATGGCTCATGGGTGGCTTGAGGCGGTGATCGCGGGATAGTCGGTATAGCCGGCGGAGCCGCCGCCATAGAGCGTCGCCGGGTTGAACTCCGCCAGCGGCGCGCGCGTCTTCAGCCGTTCCACAAGGTCGGGATTGGCGATGAATGGGCGTCCGAAGGCGAACAGGTCCGCCTTGCCGTCGGCGAGCTGCGACGCCGCGAGTTCGAGGTCATAGCCGTTGTTGGCGATATAGGTGTTGTTGAAGCGCCGGCGGAGCGATCCGAAGTCGAATGGCGCGACATCGCGCGGTCCGCCCGTGGCGCCCTCGACGACATGGATGTAGACGATGCCCAAGGCGTCGAGTTGATCGACGATGTAGTCGAACTGCGCCTGGGGGGCGCCGCTCGAGACACCGTTGGCGGGCGAAATGGGCGAAATCCGGATGCCGGTGCGCTCAGCGCCGATCTCCTCGACCACCGCAGTCGCAACCTCCAGCATCAGCCGGGCGCGGTTCTCGACCGATCCGCCATAAGCATCGGTGCGGACATTAGCGCTGTCCTTGGCGAACTGGTCCAGCAGATAGCCGTTGGCGCCGTGAATCTCGACGCCATCGAAGCCGGCCTCGATGGCGTTCGCGGCTGCTTGCCTGAAATCGTTGACGATCCCCGGAAGCTCGTCGAGCTCGAGCGCGCGGGGCTCCGAAACGTCGACAAAGCCGTTGCTGACGAATGTCTTGGTCGCGGCCCGGATCGCCGAGGGCGCGACGGGCGCGGCGCCATGCTCCTGCAGGTCGACATGTGAGACGCGGCCGACATGCCAGAGCTGCAGGAAGATCCGGCCACCCTTGGTGTGCACGGCGTGGGTGACCTTGCGCCAGCCGTCGATCTGCGCCTGGGAGTAGATGCCGGGCGTGTCCTGATAGCCCTGTCCCTGCTGCGAGATCTGCGTGGCCTCGGAAATCAGCAGGCCGGCCGACGCGCGCTGGCCGTAATACTGCGCGGCGAGATCGCCTGGAACGAAGCCCGGGCCAGCGCGATTGCGCGTCAGCGGCGCCATGACGATACGATTGGAGAGAGTGAGCGAGCCGAGAGTATAGGGCTCAAACAGCGTTGTGCTCGTCATAGGTCACCTTTGTTTGTCCCCGCCGCGGCGGGGTCGCTTATCGAAATGGCTTCGTTCATGCTCAGGCGACCGTGCGGTACCGCTTGGCGGGATGTTCGTTCCGATAGTTCGGAAGCATGGCCTGGCGCGCGGCCTGAAGCGCGTCCCACTGCCCGGCATCGGGTAGCGGCGGGATGGTCACCAGTTCGCGGCGGTCGAAGCCGACCAGCGCCGCATCCACCAGATCGTCCACCTCCATCACGTTGGAAAGCGTGTTGACGTCGGCGCCGACATGTTCCCAGATCTCCGTTCGCGTCGTGGCGGGAAGCACGGCCTGGACGTAGACACCCTTCGGCGCGAGCTCGAGGCTGAGTCCCTGCGACAGAAACAGCACGAAGGCTTTGGTTGCGCCGTAGACCGTCATGCCGAACTCCGGCGCCAGGCCGACCACCGAGCCGATGTTGACGATCGCCCCTTCGCCGGCCGCCGCAAGACGCGGGGCGATGGCGCTGGCTAGCCGCAGAAGCGCGGTCGTGTTGAGCGCAACCAGCCGCGCGACGTCATCGGTGCTCTGCTCGATAAAGCTTCCGCCGATGGCCGTTCCGGCATTGTTGACGAGGATCCCGATGCGGGCGTCATCGCGCAGCCTCGTCTCTACCGTTGCAAGCTCGGCAGGCTGCGTAAGATCAGCCTGGATGATGTCGAGCGCCACGCCATTTTCCTGACGCAGACGGGCCGCCAGAGCCTCCATTCGTGCCATATCACGGGCAACCAGCACGAGGTCGTGCCCGCGGCGCGCGAAGCGCTCGGCATATGCGGCTCCGATGCCGGTGGAGGCACCGGTTATGAGGACTGACGGAATGGTGGTCATGGCATTGCTCTTTTCTCTGATGGACTCTATATTCATGACGATCATCATGATTGCTGTTTAATATGATAGCCATCATGTAAATGTCAACGGGGCCGGCGGAGAATTTTGAAATGAAGGTCAGTCGAGAACAGATGGCGGAGAACCGTCGCCGAATTCTGGATGTTGCCGGCCGGCTGTTTCGCGACAAGGGCTTCGACGCGGTCAGCGTGGCGGAGGTGATGAAAGCCGCCGGACTCACCCATGGCGGCTTCTATGGCCATTTCAGCTCAAAGGACGACCTGATCGCGCAGACCCTTGCCCATGTCCTCGCCGCGGACTCAAGCGCAGGGGCCGATCTTCGCGCTTATGTAGACGCCTATCTTTCGCCCCGTCATCGCGACAACGCCGCTGGTGGTTGCCCGACGGCAGGCCTTGCCGCGGCCATTCGCCATCAGACCCCGGCTGCACGCTCGGCCATGACGGAAGGCCTTCGATCGCAGATCGACCGTATCGGCAAGGCGCTGCCGGAGTTGGATCCGGCAGGCAGACGCCGCGCAGCGATCGGATGCTGGGCAGCGATGGTGGGGGCAGTGATCCTCGCCCGGGCTATCGACGATCCCGCGCTTTCGGATGAAGTTCTGGAACAGACGCATGCCTGGATCGATGCCGGGATCAGCCAAGTGTCTGCCAGATAGGCGGTCTGCGGCCGGGCTTGCGCCACCGTACTGCCCGCCGAAGGCGCCGGTGTCTCGGCCTCCGCCGCCGGCACGCTGGCGGGCATCAGCGCCTCAGCATCCTTGCGCAGGCGAAGACGCACAGAACCTGGCCCTACTGAGCGGAGCGGTCGGCCAACAACGCCAGCCGGACGAGCTCGGACAGGCTCTTCGCCTGCATCTTCGACATGACATTGGCCCTGTAGATTTCGACCGTTCGCGGGCTGATGCCGAGTTCGTGCGCGATCGCCTTGTTCGCCTTGCCGTCGACGAGCAGGTCCAGGACCTGGCGTTCGCGTTCTGTGAGCGATCCTACCCGGCTCGCCGCCTCCCTGACGTGTGCGCCGTCCTGGATGGTCTTCGTCCGGCGGCCAAGCGCGGAGCGGATCGTCGCGATGAGCAGGTCGTCATCGAACGGCTTCTCGATGAAATCGATCGCGCCCTCCTTCATTGCCTCGACCGCCATGGGCACGTCGGCGTGGCCCGTCATCACGATCACAGGGAGAAGCGAGCCACGAGCCTTCAGGCGACGCAGGAATTCGATGCCATCGATGCCCGGCATCCGCACGTCGGTAACGACGCAGCCGGACGCCGAGCCCTCCACGTCTTCCAGGAAGGCGGAGGCGGATTCGTGCAGCCTGACCGCAAGGCCGTCCGACGCGAGCAGGAATGCCAGCGACTGACGGACAGCCAGATCGTCATCGACCACATGCACCACGGCTTCAGCCTGCATCGGAAAGCTCCTCTCGCTCCACGGACCGGAGGTGAAGCCGAACGTGGTTCCCTGTCCTGGGGCAGACTCGGCCCAGATCTTGCCGCCGTGGGATTCGACAATCGTCCTGCAGATCGACAGGCCCACTCCCATGCCGTGCTTCTTGGTCGTCATGAAGGGCTGGAAAGCCGGTTTTGCACCGCCGGATCGATGCCCGGGGCGTTGAACCAGCGATGTCCGCTTCTGGAGGACGGGAGGGGTCGGCGAAATGACCAGAATCGGCGCAAAGTTGCCCTCCATCTTGCGGAGCGCGCAACTCAGCTACGGGTCAAATCGGGGTTCAACGTGAGACGGCTTACCTGCCTCCGTCCACTCGATCGGAAACCCGCGCATGAGCCGCTGAAGCTGCAGTAGGTGGCTGCCGACCATCGAGAATCGCCTCAACAACGTCGGGCTCGAGCAGCGCAGGGCGTAGGAACTACGCGACGTAGGAGGTCTTGAGCTTCTCTGCCCTGGCCAGTTCGCTGATCGAGCCAACGCGGCCGTTTGTCCATCATGTTCTTCCGACGGAAGGCGCGGACGAGAGCCGTGAGCAGCGTGCCATCGCAGAAGCTGGCAAACGCGTAGCCCATTCGCCCAGGGCAACGAGTCCAGGTTAACGGGCTTGGAGAGCTGCCATCAGGTAGTCGGTATCCCAGGTTGCGAGTTTT
>NZ_JBVVQD010000048.1:32022-37893 GCF_055811755.1 Mesorhizobium sp. WSM4840 | reverse complement strand
GATGTACCCCCACCCCTAACCCCTCCCCACAAGGGGGAGGGAGACTTCCGCTGGCGCTGACCTCGGCAAATTGCCTGTCTTCCGGCGCGCCAAAAGGAAAGTAGAGGCGCGCGGCAGCGTTCCCTCCCCCCTGTGGGGAGGGTTAGGGTGGGGGTCCACCTTCGCAAAAATCCAAATACGATTGCCCTGCCGCAATGGGGGAGATGGTCGGCACGACAGGCTGCAACTATGCCAGGGAATTAGATCAGAGATACTGCGCGACCTTCTTGCCGACCCTGAGGAAGCGTAGCGGGTCGATGGCTTCGCCGTTGTGGCGGATCTCGTAATGCAGATGCGGGCCGGTCGAGCGGCCGCTGCTGCCGGTCATGCCGATGACATCGCCGGCGTTGAGCCTCTTGCCGACGGTCACGTTGATTTTGCTGAGATGCCCATAGCGCGTCGCAAAGCCGTTGCCATGGTCGACCTCGACCATGCGGCCATAGCCGCCGTTCCAGCCGGCCTTGACGACGATGCCGGGCGCCGTGACCTTGGCGGGCATTCCGGTCGGCGCCCTGAAATCCATCCCTGAATGCAGCGCGGCGGTGCCGAGCAGCGGGTCGGTGCGCACGCCAAACGGGCTGGTGACCGAGCGACCGGGGGCGGGGTTGGCAAGCGGCAGCCTTCGCGCCTCCGTCTTCAGACGATCGAGCGCGTCCAGCGCCTCGTCGAGTTCTTTGACCTTGCTGTCGAACGTCATCGAACTGTCGAGCGGTATCAGCGGACCGCCGGCATCGCTCTTGCCGAAATCGCTGTCGACCGGCAGGCCAGCCGCCTCGAGCGCCTGAGAAATTGCATCGGCGTTTCTGTAGGCGTTGTCGGCAAGCGTGGTGATGCGGGTGAGCTGCTGGCTCTCTATCACCTTGAGCGACTCGTTGATCGATACGAACAGTCTGTCGGTACGATCGGCCGCCGTGTCGCTCGGCAGCGGATCGGAGCGCGTCGACCACAGCGAGAACGGCCTGGTGTCGCCGGCGCCAAGGTTGGCGCCGACGCTGGCAACCGAATAGGCCCGCGGCTGGGCGTCGGTCACCTCGGCGCGTTCGTCCGGCTTTGCCGACGCAGCAGTGCCAGCGGGAGGCGACGTTCCGACGTCGCTCTCGCTGCGTTCGAGGAGCGGGCCGAGGCGGCCATGGCGCAGGCTGAGCTGGGTCTGTCGTTCCAGCAGTTCGCCAACCTTGGTTTCCATGAGCTGCTGGTCGAGAAGCTGCCGGCTGGTGATCCGGTCGACCTGGGCGCGCAATGCGGAGATGCGGTCCTCATAGGCCTGCTGCATGCGCGCCTGCCGTGCCGTGGTTGCGCCGATTAGGTCGTCGCGCAGCACGAGGTAGGAGGTCGCCAGCAGATAGCCTATGGCCACCGCCGCCAGCGCGGAGCCGCAAAATGCGGCTGCCCATGGCCGTATGGTGAAATGCCTTATCTCGTTGCCCCGGGCGATAATGACAGTGTGGGGCTCCTTGCGCCTGCCGAAGACCGTTGACTGACTGGCTACGTTCACGGGACCAAGCTTTCGTTACGACACCAACGACAAGCCTGATTACACATCATTAAGGTTAACGGTCGGTTGCTAGCGCGCAGCTCCTTGCAGCCCATGGGTTGCAGCCGGATTGGTGTGAGGGCATGAGGTGCAGGCTTCGGCGCCTCATGCTCACATGGGGTTATCAGGCCCACAGCCGACGTTGCCGTCAAAGCGCGCGCACGGCCTCCAGCACCGCCTCGGCATGGCCTTTGACGCGAACGTTTCGCCAGATCCTGGCAATCCGCCCGTCGCCGCCGATCAGGAAAGTTGCACGCTCGACGCCCATATAGCGGCGGCCATAGAGCTTCTTCTCGACCCACAGATGATAGGCTTCGATTACCTTGCGCTCCTCGTCGGCGACGAGATCGACGGCGAGGCCGTATTTCGATTTGAACTTGTCGTGCTTCCGTGCGCTGTCCGGCGACAGGCCGATGACGGCGGCGCCGAGTTTTTCGAATTCCGGCTTCAGCTGCGAAAAGCCGATCGCCTCATTGGTACAGCCGGTGGTGTCGTCCTGCGGATAGATGTAAAGCACGACCGGCTTTCCGAGGAAGGCCGCGAGGCTGAGCGATCCGCCGCCGTCGCGGGGAAGATCGAATTGCGGCGCCAGCTCGCCGACGTCGAGATCAGCCATATCGATGCCCTTGTTTGTGGTTACGCGCCAAGCCGCATCGATATAATGTGAAACTGGGATTCGTCCACCGGTCGAGTTCGTTCAACGGAAAATTGCGTGGATCAGGAGCAGCCGCAGCACGAGAAGATCAGATTCAGGCGTGATGAGATCACCGACCTGGCTGCCTTCCCGTCCGCGTGCCGCGTACCGCCGCTCGGCCAGGCGTCGATCGGCCGCGGCGTTCGTATTCTTGCGCGGCTGTTTGCCGGCCTTATGGCCCTTGTGCTGCTGGCCGCTGTCGCTGTGTATGCGATCGGCATGTCCGGTTTCGGCGCCGAGCGGCTGCGGGCCGAAGCGGAAGCGGCCATCGAGAAATTGGCCGGCGTCGACGTCGATGTTGCGGTTGGGCCGGCCCGTCTGACGCTCGACGGGTCGAGCTTCATCGCGCTGCAGGTCAGCGACGTCAGCCTCAAAGCCGCCGACGGCAAGCCAATGGCCGACGCCGGGCGTGTCCGCTTCGGCATAAGGCTGATACCGCTGCTTTCGGGCGAGGTGCGGCTCACCAGCGCCAGGATTTCCGATGCACGCATCGTGATGGCGGCGCTGCCATCGGGCGGCGACTGGACGGCGGCACTGCGCAATGGAGATGGCCTCGTCGATCCGGAAAGACTGTCCGATGCGGTCTTTGCCAACATCAACCACGCGCTCGATGCGGTGCGCGAGGATTCGATGCGCCAGATCGACCTCCACAATGTCAACCTCGTTCTGCCCGAGGCGGGGTCGGTCAAACTGGTCAGGATCACAGATGCCGCCGTTGCGCAGTCGGGGCCGGGCGGCATGGAGTTTTCATCCGACGCGGATATCGACGGCAGGGCGCTCACCATCGCTGCCTCAGCCACCCGGGATACGACGACACAGCGCGTGACGGCGTTGGATGCCAGCGTCGAGATAGCGCAGGCCGACAAGGCTGCGGCCGCGCCGGGCGGGACGCTGGGTGCGATTGCCTTGAAGCTGGCGGGGTCGGAAGGATCCGGCGAGAACGCGTCGCGGCTGACGGCCTCGTTGTCGTTCGCCGGTTCCGTGCTCGATTTTGGCTCGCGTGGCTCGCTTACAGCAGACGCCGATCTGGATGCGACACTTGTCGCCGGGTCGAACAAGATCCAGGTCGACAAACTGCTGTTGAAAACCGATCGCTCGATCTTCAATTTCGCTGGTTCGATCGGGCCGAAGCCTGCGACCGGGACAGCGGGCGAGGAGCCATCCTATCGCTACGACCTGACCAGCGACGGCTCGACGCTGGCGCCTTCGGAATCCTCCGAACCTGCGCTCAATTTCATCGCCCGCGTCGCCGGCGTCTACCAGACCAGGAGCCACAAGCTCGTGGCCGAGCAGATCGGGATCAGGTCCGGAACCGCCAGCGAGGCACTGGGCACGGCTTCGGTTGAGTTCGTCGAGGGAAAGGTGCCGGGCATATCTGTTGCCTTCAACGTCCACGACATGCCGGTCTCGCATGTCAAGCAGTTGTGGCCCTGGTTTTCCGCGCGAAAGGTTCGCCTTTGGGTGCTGAAGAACCTGTTCGGCGGCCGCGTCGTCGATGCGAGCCTGCAATTCCAGGTTGTGCCAGGGCGTCTCGGCAACGGGATCCCGCTTTCATCAGATGAAGTGTTCGGCCGTTTCCAGATCGAGGGATCGCGTTTCGATACGGCCGGCCACATCCCGCCGATACGCGATGCCGTGGGCGTCGCCGAATTCCACGGCAACGACGTCGACATCGCCTTGTCCTCGGGCAACGTCTATATGGGCAGCGGCCGCACGGTGGCGGCAAGCAACGGCACGATGACGATCAAGGCGGCGAACCGCCCGCCGGTGATCGGCGCGCTCGATATCGACGTCGCCGGGGAAGCGTCCGCAATCGCCGAACTCGCCTCTTATGATCCGATCAATGCCATGCGCCATGTCGGCCTGCTGCCGGAAGATCTGTCGGGCACGGTGACCGGCCACGTCAAGGCGGACATTCCGCTACAGTCCGGCGTCGACAGGTCGAAACTCGATTGGCTGGTGACGCTCGATTACAAGGACCTGTCGCTGGGCAAGCCGTTCGAAGGCCAGACGGTGACCGACGCCGACGGTTCGATCAGTGTGGAGCCTGAGAAGGCCGTGATCTCCGCCAAGGCGCTGCTCAACGGCATTCCAGCCGAACTCGACCTGATCGAACCGCTCAGGGATGGCGGACCGCCACGCAGCCGGAAAGTGGCGCTGGTGCTCGACGACAAGGTGCGTGCCGCCGCCATGCCTGGCCTGTCGGAGCTACTTTCGGGAACCGTCAAGGTTGAGATCGACAAGAGCGGCACGGGCAACGAGACTGTCTCGGCGGACCTGACCAATGCCAGGCTGGACATTCCCTGGGCAGGCTGGAGCAAGGGACCCGGCATTCCAGCCAATGTCACATTTGCCATGGCCAAGTCCGGCGACACCACGACGCTGTCCGACTTCGACCTGAATGGAAAGACTTTTTCGATCGACGGCGACGTGGTGCTGGTCAACGGCGCCCTGTCCTCGGCGCGGTTCAGCAACGTCAAGTTGAACCGGGGAGACGACGTTGCCGTGTCGGTGAAACGATCGGGCAAGGGCTACGCGATCGACATCAGCGGCAGCGCGTTGGACGCGCGCTCGCTGATCAAGCAATTCACGTCCGATGTCGACACCGCCACCAAGGCCACGGGTTCCGACGCGATTTCGGTGAGCGCCGATGTCAATTCCCTGACCGGCTTCCACAACGAGACACTGTCGAACCTGAAGCTCGACTACAGCGCCGCCGGCTCCAGGGTGAACGGCCTCAAGGTGAGCGCCACGGCAAGTTCGGGTGCTGCCATAAGCATCAGCAATACGACCGGCGCTGGCAGGCGTGCCCTCAATGTAACGTCGGCCGATGCCGGCGCCATACTGCGGTTCCTCAACATCTACGAGCATATGGAGGGCGGTTCGATCACGCTGGCGCTCGCCGGGGCGAGCGATGGGCCGATGAAGGGCCAGGTCGACTCGCATGATTTCTTCGTGGTCAACGAGCCGAAACTCGCCTCGCTCGTATCGACGACGCCGGCCGGTGACAGCCGCAGCCTCAACGAAGCCGTCAAAGCCAATATCGACACGTCGAGAGTGAAGTTCGAGCGCGGCTTTTCCGAGATCGAAAAGGGCGCCGGCTATCTGAAGCTGGCCAATGGCGTGCTGCGCGGCCCGCGGATCGGCACCACCTTCCAGGGCACGCTCTACGACCAGAACAACAACATGGACATGACCGGCACCTTCATGCCGGTCTACGGCATCAACCGCATTTTTGGCGAACTGCCGCTGTTCGGTGCGCTGCTCGGCAATGGCCGCGATCGCGGGCTGATCGGCGTGACCTACCGGCTCAGGGGCGATGCCAACAAGCCGAAACTGGACGTCAATCCGCTGTCGGTGATCGCGCCGGGAATTTTCAGGTCGATCTTCGAGTACCGGTAAGGTCAAAACCCAATCACTTCGAGCGACCGAGTCTTGGCCCTCAGTGGATCGCCCCGGCTGAATTCACGCCCATGAACCCTGGACGAAGCCCCCCCCCCGCCCCGGGCCCCCCCGCCGGGGGGTGGGTTGGGGGGGGGGGGGGGGTTTTTTTTGTTTTTTTTAATAACAAAAAAAAAATAATATTTTGTTATGTTGTGGGTGG
>NZ_JBVVQD010000048.1:0-32012 GCF_055811755.1 Mesorhizobium sp. WSM4840 | reverse complement strand
GTAAAACACCCAACCATATCGCCGCCCCTTGTTTGGCCCCCGTGGGACCCCCCCGGGTTAAATCCCCCCCATCCACCCGTGTCCCCCCCCGCGCGGCGCCCTGTGCGGCGCTCGCGGCTTCGTCCTTGGGTGGGGGGCCGGTCTTTTTTGCCTGTCCCCGATTGGATCTGGTTCGTAGTTACGGGCTGGCTAGGCAATACCGGCTTTCAGCAGTCCTTCGCGGACGTGCTGCACATCAGACTCCTGGGCATAGTGCAGGGTGGCGATAAATGAATCGAGGTCGAATTGGGGATCGAGCGTTCTGATCTTGCCTAGATGCGCCGCGGCCGCGATTTCGTCGCCGAGCCAGCCGTAGCAGGCAGCGGCGAAAGCGTGCTGAACCGAGTCCATGGTTGACAGATGCATGAAAGCTTCGATCGCCTCGCCATACTGGTGCGCGGCGAAATGCGCCTTTCCCAGATGGCTCCAGAACCTCTCCGGGTGGTGCGGGTTCAACTGCATTGCCTTGCGGATCCATTCAATTCCCTCTTCCGGCCTCCCCAGCCACGTCAATAACTCGCCTTGCTGCACCACCACGAGGTCGTAATTGGGATTGAGGGCGAGGGCGCGCTCTTGATGGTAGCGCGCTGTGGTCAGCTCATTGTTGTTCACGTTCACTGCGGCGAGGATGCGGTGGACATCGGCATCGTTGTCGTCCAGCGCCAGCGCCCTGTCCAGCGCTGCCATGATGTCGTTCCAGACGGCATCCCTGTCTTGGCACCAGTTATGGACCCAGGCCTGGCCAAGAATGCAGGCCCGCCAGGCATGGGCATGGGCATAATCGGGGTCGAGCGCGACGGCCCTGCCTATCAAGGTTTGCGCGCGTTCATTATCCGCAAGCGTGCTTCGGTGATGCAGCACCTTGGCAGCAAGCACACATTCATACGCGGCCATGTTTGCAGGTTTCGCCCGGGCGAGCTGGTCCCGCTGAGCCGCCTCGACACGACCGGGCAGCGTGGCTGCGATCGCCGCGGTCACCTCATCCTGAATCGCGAATATGTCGTCCAGCTTCCGGTCATATTTGTCTGCCCAAATATGAGCGTCATTCGCCGTGTCGATGAGCTGAACCGTCACGCGCACCCTGTCGCCGATCTTGCGGACGCTTCCCTCCACCAGGTATTGGACGTCGAGTTTCTCGGCCACCTCGCGCACATTCACGGCGCGGTTCTTGTAGACGAAGCTGGAATTGCGCGAGATGACGAACAGCTCATGGTGGCGGGACAGTTCGGTGATGATGTCCTCGGTCAGTCCGTCCGCGAAAAATTCCTGCTCGGGGTCGCCGCTCATGTTGTTGAATGGCAGCACCACTATCGAAGGTTTCGAGATGGATCGCTTTGCCTCGACTTCTGGCAGGACATGACTGTCAAACCCAATGCGATAGAGGCGAACCGGGCGGCTGATGTTCTTTAACGTCTTCTCGCCCAGGTCCTCCATGGCAATTTCGAGACGGTCGGCAATTTGGGTCGCCACCGCTGCGGTCACGCAGATACCGCCGACGTCGGCGAGTTGCTCGATGCGCGAGGCAATATTGACGCCGTCGCCGAAAATGTCCTCATCGTCGAAAATGATGTCGCCGAGATTTATGCCGATCCTGAATTCGATACGCCGTTCTTGCGGCACATCCGAATTGCGCCGTTTCATGCGCTGTTGGATTTCCACGGCGCATTTCACGGCATCGGTCACGCTCTGGAACTCAACGAGCATGCCGTCTCCGGTGGTCTTGATGATCCGGCCCTTGTTCTTCGCGATGGCGGGATCGACCAGTTCTATGCGATGGGTCCGAAGGCGTGCGAGCGTGCCGGTTTCGTCGGCCTCCATTAGCCGACTGTAGCCCGCCATATCGGCAGCCAGAATTGCGGCTAGTCTCTGTTCCATCGCTTGAACCAAAAACCAAGCCTATCCTTCCTGGGCTGCCAAATCCAGCAATTTGGGCTTATGGCTGAAACAAGAAGTCTTCCTACCGCAGCAGCAAGAAAGGGCGGATCAGAACCTTCCGCCAGGTGGCTGCGAACTCGATCGCATCAATGCGGCTTCCGAGCGCGACTAGTTAGGCGCGTTGATTTGGGCTTCAATTTTCCTTGGCTCGTGGGTACCCCTCGAACCGTGCGATTGCATTTTACGTGCAAAGGCTATCCGTCCGCTTCGTGCCCCAATCTCGGTCGTTGGGGGTACTTTCGCTGCTTCTGAAAGCCGACATTCCAAACGGGTCACGCTTGCCGACGTGGTTTGACCCAACGGCGACATTTGTCTGGACCGTCGGTAGGTCTCGTCAGGGTGGAAGCCGGAGTTCGACGCGAACCTAACAGAGAGCTCGCCGGCTGTTCACGGCTGCTCTACGCGCTCAGTCCTCGGACAAGCCGGCCAGAGAACTATCCTTCCAGAAGCGACGCGGGACCAAGGGACGTCGCCTGGCCGGAGGTGACGCGCAGGAGAGCGCATCTTTGCAACCGCGACGATCACTCCGGCACGCCGGAGATGCCCAGCGCCTCGACGTAACTCTCGGCGAATACCTTGTCCCGCCACGGGTTGATCTGTCTCTGCAGGGTGAGCGTGTAGGTCGGGAACGCCTCCATCAGCCGCCGCGCCGCCGCCTGCGCCTCGTCCAGCCGGTTGAGTTTGACCAGCGCCATGATCACCACCCGGTGCGAGGAGCCGTAGTTCGGCATCTCGTGCAGCGCGCGTTCTCCCCATGCCAGCGCTTCTTCGTAGCGCTCGAGCATCAGGTAGCTCATCCCGATGCCGGAGAGCGCGATGCCCTTCTCGGGGTCGACCGGGCTCAGCCGCATTGCCCTGTGAAAGTGCTCGATCGCAACGAGCGGGCGGCTGGAATGTGCGTTCACCCAGCCGCTGCCCGTATGGCCCTGCGCCGAATTGGGGTTGAGCAGCAGGGATCGTTCGATCGTGCCCAGCGCCATCTCGTAGTCCTTCGCGCTGTAGGCGATCACCTGCGCGGCGAAGCGTAGGCTGGTGGGGTCGTCGCGCGCTTCCGCCAGTACCTCGCGCGCCATGCGCGCGGCGACTCGGGTATCGTCGGGCTCGTGCCAGCACTGGCTCACGGATAGGCTGCGGATATAGGCGCCGAGTGCCTTCGCCAAGTTGAAGCTAGGGTCGATGCTGAGCGCCTCGTTGGTGAGCCGGCGCACGTCGGCAAAGCCTTCGCGCGTCATGCTGTAGAAGCGCGGCAGCGCGCGAAGGTAGAGGTCGTAGGCGCTGATGTAGTCGGTCGGCTTCATGCGCGCCTGCTTGATCTCCTCCAGCCGGATGCTCGGCTCGACGGCGCCGACGACGCTCTCGGTCACCTTGTCCTGCAGGTCGAAGATGTCGCTCACGTCGCCCTCGAAGCGGTCGGCCCAGACATGGTGTCCGCTGATCGCGTCCACCAACTGCCCGCTGATGCGCACCCGCGATCCTGCTCTGCGGATGCTGCCTTCGAGCACGTAGCGGACGCCCAGCTCGCGCCCGACCTGGCGCAGGTCCACCGCCCGGCCCTTATAGGTGAAGGACGAGTTGCGGGCGATCACGAAGAAGGAGTTCACTCGGCTCAATCCCGTGATGATGTCCTCCACCAGCCCGTCGGCGAAGTATTCCTGGTCGGGATCGCGGCTCATGTTGGTGAAAGGCAGAACCGCGATCGAGGGTTTCTCGGGCAGGGGAGGCAGTGCAGTCACCGAGGCGCTGGCGTCGGTCTCGACGCGGTAGGCGCGCACAGGCCGCTCGATGTTCTTGAGGCGCAGGTCGCCGAGCGGCGTGAAGCCGCAGTCGAGCTTGCCCTGAAGGTGGTCGTAGGCGGTGCCCGAGACGACCACGGTGCCGGGATCGGCGATGCTTTCGAGGCGGGCGGCGATGTTGACCCCGTCGCCGTAGAGGTCGCCGTCCTCCTCGCAGACCACGTCGCCGAGATTGACGCCGATGCGGAAGCGAATCCGCTCTTCCTCGGGCGTCTCCGCCTCGTGTTCTGCCAGGGCCTGCTGGATCGCCATCGCCGAGGTCACCGCGTTAACGACGCTCGCGAACTCGCACAGCATGCCGTCGCCGGTGAGCTTGACGATCCGACCCTGGTGCTCGGAGACCAGTGGTTCGAGGAGGTCCTTGCGGTAGATCTTCAGCCGCTCGAGCGTGCCGCGCTCGTCGCGCTCCGTCAGGCGCGAATAGCCGACCACGTCGCAAGCCAGGATCGCTGCGAGGCGGCGCTGCGTGGTCATTGCACCGCTCAGCCAGGCGCCTGCACGCGGGCCGCCCCGCGTCCATGTCCTGCCAACTTCCGGACGCCCTACGTGCATGGTATCCATCTCTCCCAGTCGCCGCCCGTCGCCGATACAGAACGGAGAACGCAGCTTGACCTTGCCTTCACGAGACTTCGCTATCCCGCTTGCGAGCGTTCCAGTCGCCGCGCTAACAGCCAACCCGACGACACGCCCACGCAGCCTCTGGGGACGCTGACCACTCCCAGAAGGCCGGAGATATTTCCTGCTCTGTGTAACCGGTTGACGCCACCGTGGCGGTGCTTTTGTCACCGCGATGTAACAGCGAGATGCCCTACGAACGCCCGCATCGGGCATCACACCAGACGTTCGCGCTTAGAGGTGCTGAGGTCGGCAAGTGGCGCATCCTTCAGCAAACCGTAAAGATTGACCCTTACGGCCACATCGATCAGATCAAGCTCAAGACGCGGGGTTTCAGGTAGGGTGGAGAACCACCGCAGCACTCCCGCTGCTCCGCCGCAATAGCGCCTTGCCGGCTTCACACAACTTTACACTCGCCCGCAACGGCCGAAACATTGCGCTCCTAGTCTGGCCCAGTCGCGGCAGAGATGCCGCATTAGCGAAAGGACCAGCATCATGGAAACGAACCATCAGGAACCGGCCGGCCTCTCCGGCACCCCGCAGAAGAAGAGCTGGGGCAAGCGCATCGCCATAGGCGGCATTGCGATAGCGGCGCTTGCCGGCGTCGGCGTCGCCGGCGCGCTCAGCCAGGATTACGGGCGCATGCAGCGCTTCAGCATGGGCGAGAGCGACGGCGGTCCCGGCATGCACATGCAGGCCAATTTCCGCCACGGCATGGGGTTTGGCGGCCCGGGTTTCGGCGGCCATCACTTTGAGCGCATGCTCGATGAGGTCGACGCCACACCCGAGCAGGAAGACAAGCTGGAGGCGATCATGGACAAGCTCCACGACGATGTCCGCCCGATCATGCGCGGCTTCCGCGACACGCGAGACGATGTCGCCAAGCTGCTCGGCGCCGCAACCATCGACCGCGAGGCAGCGGAGAAGCTGCGAGCCGAGCGCATCGCGGCGGTCGACGAGGCCTCGCGCAAGCTGACGACGGCGCTGCTCGACGCCGCCGAGGTGCTGACGGCCGAGCAACGGGCGGAGCTGGTCGAACATTTCGAGGATCGCGGCTGGCACCGCCGCTGGTAAGCTCTGTGCCGGCACAGTTTCGAATCGGAGCAAACAAACGAGCATGGCGGACCAGGTTCTCATCGTCGACGACGACAGGCGCCTGTCCGCCATGCTCGCGGAATATCTGACGGGCAACGGCTTTCGTGTGCGAGCGGCGGAGACGGCTGGCGCAGGCATTGCCGAGATCGCGCGGCTGTCGCCCGATGCCGTGATACTCGACGTCATGCTGCCTGACATGGACGGCTTCGAGGCGCTCAAGCGCATCCGCGCGAACTTCGATGTGCCGGTTCTGATGCTGACGGCGCGAGGCGACGAGACCGACCGCATCGTGGGGTTGGAAATAGGCGCCGACGATTATCTGCCGAAGCCGTTCAATCCGCGCGAGTTGCTGGCGCGGCTGAAGGCAATCCTGCGCCGCCGCAACGCCGGCGCGAACGCCTCCCCGCGCATCCTCCGCTTCGGACGGCTGGAGATCGACCCTTCCTCGCGCTCGGCCCGCGTCGACGGGCGCGACTGCCCGATGACCAGCTACCAGTTCGACCTGCTGGTGGCGCTCGCCGAAAATGCCGGGCGCACGCTGTCGCGCGAGCAGCTCATGGACATGGTCAAGGGCGAAGAACTGGAAGCGTTCGACCGGTCGATCGACGTGCATGTCTCGCGCATCCGCGCCGCGATCGAGATCGATCCGAGACATCCTCGCCGCATCCTTACGGTACGCGGCGCGGGCTATGTCTTTGCCCGTTTCCAGGACGGTGACAGATAAGCCATGCGCAGCAGCCTTTTCGTCAAGATCTATCTCACCGTGCTCGTCAGCCTCGCCGTAGTGGCGATCGCCAGCGCGATCTTCGTACGCATGGGCCAGGAACGCGAACATGCCGGCTGGAGTGGCCGGCGCGACGCCTTCATCGAGGCGATGCTGCCGGCAGACTCCGACCCCGCCTTGCTGCAGGCGACGGTCGAGCGGCTTTCGGCGGCCTTCGATGCCGACATCTCCGTCTACGGACCGCAGGGTCGGCTGCTTGCAGCGGCCGGTCGGCCGATCCCCCCGCAAGAGATCGGATCGCGGCGCAAGATGCGTCCCGGCGGGCATCACCTGCTGATCAGCCGGCAGCCGGACGGAAGGGTGATCGCGGCGCGGCTGAGAGTGCCGTTCGGCCCGGCCGGCCGCAGCCCACTTGCCTTTCTCGCGCTGATCGCGGCGGTGATAGGGCTTGCCGCCTTTCCGGTCGTGCGTCATCTTACACGCCGCCTTGAAGCATTGCGCCAGGGCGTGGATCGCTGGGGCAAAGGCGCCCTTGACACGCGCGTCGCAGTGAGGGGCAACGATGAGGTTGCGGCGGTGGCGGCGAGCTTCAACCGCGCCGCCGAGCAGATCGAGCGGCTGCTTGTCGCGCACCGCTCGCTCCTTGCCAATGCCAGTCACGAGTTGCGCTCGCCGCTTGCGCGCCTGCGCATGGCGATCGACCTCAACGCCGACGGACAGAGCGGCCCGATGCGCGACGAGATCGTGCGTGACCTCGCCGAACTCGATGCGCTGGTGGAGGAAATCCTGCTTGCCAGCAGGCTCGACCATATCGAGAAGCTGGAACGGGTGGAGCCGGTGGATCTGCTGGCGCTTACGGCCGAGGAAGGCGCGCGCTCCGGCGTCGACGTGTCGGGCGAACCCGGCATCGTGTCGGGCGACCCGACACTGCTCACGCGGCTGGTTCGCAATCTCATGCAGAACGCGCAGAGACATGGCAGCCCGCCGGTCAGCGCGCATGTGGGAACCGAAGGCGGCTCTGTGGTGCTCAAGGTGCGCGATCACGGACCGGGCCTGCCGGAAGGTACCAGCGAGCGCGTCTTCGAGCCGTTCTTCCGACCACAGGGCCGCAGCGAGATGGCCGGCGGCTGGGGCCTCGGACTGTCGCTGGTGCGCCAAATCGCCTTGCACCACGGCGCAACTGTGCACCACAAATCGCCGTCCGGCGGCGGCGCCTGCTTCGTCGTCACGTTTCCGGCAATATCTTAATACGGCGGGCGCATACCCTTGTGAAAGCAGCCCCCTCGGCGGGACGGAAGGAAGGTATGATTAACGCACGAATTCCCGACGGCGAGATCATCGACGGAAGAGCCAGGGTTTCGCGCATCTGAGCGGTAACTCGCGAGGCCCTTCTTATGCGGTCGCTAGAGCGCCGGGTCCTTCGCCTACACAATATACGCGAAGCGTATGCGTCCGCGCACTTGCTCTCGAACATGCAAGTTTCCACCGCGTAAAAAGTTGGGGCCTATGGCCTATCACGTCGGCTCTTGCCCCCCTTCCACGACACCTGATCATCATCACAGGCTCAAAGGCGGCTTTCCACTCGATGGCGGCCGTTCGTGCGCCAACTGAATGTCTTGGAGGGTCAGGGTTTGACGGTGCTCTTGCCTCGGGGCGGAGGTCTGTAACGGCGGGCCGCGACGTACGAGACCACATTCGAGAAGGTCTGGAGATGGCGCTACCTGCTCGTTCCGATCGATGAGACGAATGGCAACCCATCTCGGCCATTCTCAGTAGCTACCTGATTAAGTTTTACCTAGGCCGTGATCCCGAACCGAAGGTCAGCGTAGCAAGAAGTGAAACCGGTTTCGGAAAAGGGCTAATGGAGCCCCATCCCGATTCCATCGGGATCGATCAGGCGCTGGTCAGACTGGCCGCACCAGAACGTGTTTTTTCTTTCCGAGCGACAGTTTTACGACTTGTTCCGGGCCGAGATCCTGAAGTGTCACCAACCGGCGATCATCGGAAACGGACTGGTCGTTCAGCCGCACAGCGCCGCCCTGGATGTGTCGCCGCGCCTCGCCGTTGGACGCCGCCAGCCCGGCGGTAACGAACAGCGACAATATGCCGACGCCGCTTTCCAGATCGGCCTTGCCGACCTCAACGGTCGGCAGCGTTTCGGCCAGCGCGCCTTCTTCGAACGTCTTGCGCGCGGTTTCCTCGGCTTGCTCGGCTGCCGCGCGGCCGTGCACGATGGCCGTCGTTTCTGTGGCCAGGACCTTCTTGGCCTCGTTGATCTCGGAGCCGCCAAGCGCGGCGAGCCGGGCGATCTCGGTGAGCGGCAGGCGGGTGAAAATCTTGAGGAAGCGCGTGACGTCGGCGTCCTCGGTGTTGCGCCAGTACTGCCAGAAATCATAGGGCGAGTAGAGGTCGCCGTTCAGCCAGACCGCGCCCTTCGCCGATTTGCCCATCTTGGCGCCGGATGACGTCGTCAGCAGCGGTGTGGTCAGGGCATAAAGCTGCGGCGTACCCATGCGGTGTCCGAGATCGACGCCGTTGATGATGTTGCCCCACTGGTCCGATCCGCCCATCTGCAGGCGGCAGCCATATCGCCGGCTGAGCTCGACGAAATCATAGCCCTGCAGGATCATGTAATTGAATTCGAGGAACGACAGCGATTGTTCGCGCTCGAGCCTCAGCTTGACGCTGTCGAAGGTCAGCATGCGGTTGACCGAAAAATGCCGTCCGACATCGCGCAGGAATTCGACATAGTTGAGCTTCATCAGCCAGTCTGCATTGTTGATCATGATCGCGTCGTTCGGACCGTCGCCGAAACGCAGGATGCGGCCAAAGATGCGTTTGATGCCTTCGATGTTGGTGGCGATGGCCTCAGGCGTCAAAAGCTTGCGCTGGTCGTCGCGGAAGGACGGGTCGCCGATCATCGAGGTGCCGCCGCCCATCAGCGCGATCGGCCGGTGGCCGGTCTCCTGCAGCCAGTAGAGCATGGTCGCGGAAATCAGATTGCCGATATGCAGGCTGGTCGCCGTGGCGTCGTAGCCGACATAGGCGGTCACCGTTTCCTTGGCGAAAAGCTGGTCGAGGCCGGCATCATCCGAAATCTGGTGGATGAAACCGCGTTCGCTCATAATGCGCAGGAAATCGGATTTGAAGGCGGACATCTTTTCTTTCCCGAAAGCGCCCAACCGAAGCGGATCGGGCGTGGTATGCGTGAACGCGGGCGTTTAGCATCCAAGCGCGGTCAGCAAAAGGGGAATCCGGTTTTGCGTGCGGTCGCGTTCTACATGACCGGTTCGGTGCGAACGCAATCACGGGGTCGTGAAACGGCGCAAGCTCGCCTTCCGGCTGCATCCTTGCTTCATCGTTTGGGCTGGCGTAATGAGGCGCCGCGCCAGCGGGTTCTCGCCGCACCTGACCCGCTGGAACGGCACCGCCCGGCATCGAATCGAATGCCAATATCCTGTGACAGAGCCCGACGCGAAATGCCGGAGATATCCATCGTCATTCCTTGCCGGAACGAGGCGGCGAACCTGCCGCTTCTGCTTGATGAGATCGGGGCGGCGATGGCCGGGCGCGACTTCGAGGTGATCGTCGTCAATGACGGTTCGACCGATGAGACCACCTCGGTGCTTGCCGCCCAGGCAGTGCTTCGCCCGTTTCCGCTTCGCCACCTCCGGCATGAAAAATCCGCCGGCCAGTCTCTCTCTGTGCGTTCGGGCGCATGGGCGGCCCGCGGCGATATCGTCGCCACGATCGATGGCGACGGCCAGAACGATCCCAAATACATTCCGGTGCTGGTCGATGCGCTGCGGCAGGCCGGTCCCGGTTTCGGCGTTGCGCAAGGGCAGCGCCTGAAACGTCGCGACAGCAAGATCAAGCAACTGGCGTCGCGTTTTGCCAACTGGCTGAGAAAGGCCGTCCTGCATGACGAGACCCGCGACACGGGCTGCGGCCTGAAGGCGATCCATACCGACATCCTCAGGAAATTGCCGTTCTTCGACGGCACGCACCGCTTTGTTCCGGCCCTCGTCATCCAGGAGGGGTATCGCGTCGTGCATTGCGACGTGGTCGACCGCTCTCGCCGCCACGGCAAGTCGAATTACGGAATTTTCGACCGCGGCCTGCAAGGGGTGGTTGATCTCGCCGGTGTCTGGTGGCTGCGCCGCCGGCGCCGCAGGATGCCAAAAACAGAGGAAATCCGGCATGGCTAACGTGCTTCAGGAACTGGCGACCTGGCTTCACGACGTCTTCGTCAAGCAGTTCGATACGTGGATTCTGCTCGGCTTTGTCGCCCAGTTCTTTTTCAGCATGCGCTTCGTCGTGCAGTGGGTCGCATCGGAAAAAGCCAAGCGCAGCGTCGTGCCGATCGCTTTCTGGTTCTTTTCGCTGTTCGGCGGCAGCCTGCTGCTGATCTACGCCATCCAGCGGCAGGATCCGGTGTTCATCGCCGGCCAGGCCCTGGGCCTGTTCATCTACATCCGCAACCTGTGGTTGATCGCCAACGAGCGCAAGGCGGCGATGACGAAGGTCGATTGAGCGACTGCCTCTCAGCGCGACGTGGCGCAAGCCGGTAAGGTCGACACCGATGCCTTCCTGGCCGCAGCAAATCCCTGGGAGTCTCCAGGCTGCGACCTTGCACAAGGTCGGTCCTATCTGTCGTCCAGTCCGCCGTAGGATCGTACAAGCCGGACCATGTCGGGCGAGTTCGGGTCCTCGCTCTCGAGCCCCTCGGCGACACCGCTACGGTCGGCGATGGGCCGGTTCTGGCTGACCTTCCACTTGCCTTGCATATCCGTGATCTCGATTTCCAGCCCGACAATGCCCTTGATCTGCGACTGGATGAAGCTGGCTGGTGCGTCGGTCACAGCCCAGGGTGCTTCGCGAGCGGCTTCCTGTGATACCGTCAGATCGGAAATCTGCTGGGCCAGCCAATCCTGGTCCTCGATCACCCTGACGGCACCGCGCACCTGTACGATGGCGTAGTTCCAGGTCGGCACGACCTTCCCGGTTTCGCGCTTGGTTTCGTACCAGGACGGCGTCACATAGGCGTCGGTGCCCTGGAAGACGACCAGCACGGGCGATGCCTTGCTGTCGGCCAGCAGGCGCCATTGCGGATTGGCTCTCGCCAGGTGGGCGCGCAGCCTGCCGTTTGGTGGCACTTCGGCGTCGAGCAGGAACGGGATCGCGTTCGCGACCGGCCCCTCGGCCCCATTTGAAATCAGCAGCCCAAGCGGATGCGCCCGGATCAGCTCGTGCAGGACGTCCTGTCGCGTTTCCTGGAAATGCGGGGGCTGGTACATCGCTGTTTGCCGACTATCTCAACCGTTTCGGCCGCGGGTCGGACAATTCACCGGCCAGCCGGCGATCGAGATAGTCCGCGCATTCCTGGAGCAGGAGGTCCGCGTCGTTGGAGAAGAAATGGTTGGCGCCGGGCAAGGTCTTCTGGGTGATGGTGATGCCCTTTTGCGTGTGCAGCTTGTCGACCAACCCCTGCACGTCCTTTGGCGGCGCGACCTTGTCGGCGTCGCCATGGATGATGAGGCCTGACGACGGGCAGGGCGCCAGGAACGAGAAATCATAGGTGTTGGGCTGCGGCGCGATCGAGATGAAGCCTTCAATCTCCGGCCGGCGCATCAGAAGCTGCATGCCGATCCACGAGCCGAACGAATAGCCGGCGACCCAGCAGCTCTTGGAATCCGGATGCAGCGACTGCACCCAGTCAAGTGCCGCGGCCGCATCCGACAATTCGCCGGTGCCGTGGTCGAATTCGCCCTGGCTGCGGCCGATGCCGCGGAAATTGAAGCGAAGCGTGGTGAAATCCCGCTTCTGGAACATGTAGAAGAGGTCGTAGACGATCTTGTTGTTCATCGTGCCGCCGAACTGGGGGTGCGGGTGCAGGATGATGGCAATCGGCGCGCTCTTTTCCTTGGAAGGCTGGTAGCGACCCTCCAGGCGGCCGGCCGGACCGGTGAAAATGACCTCAGGCATAAAATACTCCACATGGCATAAGAATGCGCGGCGCCTGGAACAACTCTTCCTCTGGCCTTGACGCAGGGCGAGCGTCTTTCTAGAAGCTAGTTTAGAATTGTTCAAAACTGGGTGGCCAAAACGCAATGGCTCGGCTACCCACGCCGCACGCCGCGTAAATAGGACGTCTTGCCTTGCAATTTCAAGGAAATAACGCGCAAACCTCGCGGAATGGCTCTTGAAGGGACCGATTGAAACGAAAATGGCCGGACCACGCGCCTATCTCGACTACAATGCCAGCGCGCCGCTGCTTGCCGCGGCGCGTACGGCAATGATTGCCGCGCTCGATGCCGCCGCCAACCCGTCGTCGGTCCATGCCGAGGGCCGCGCCGCACGGCGGCTGATCGAACATGCAAGGCGCGACGTGGCGGCGCTGGTCAACGCCACGGCCGAGCATGTCGTCTTCACCTCCGGTGCGACGGAAGCCGCCTCGACGCTGCTGACGCCGGACTGGCAGATGGGGCGCGGCGCTGTCCGCATGAGCCGGCTCTATGTCTGCGAAGCCGATCATCCTTGTATACTGAGTGGCGGGCGTTTTCCGGCAGCCCTGGTGACGCGGATCGGCGTCGACGCCGACGGCATTGTCAGGCTGGACGCGTTGGCCTCGGCACTTGGCCGTCATGACAAGGCAGGCGGCCTGCCGCTGGTGGCGATCCATGCCGCCAACAACGAGACCGGCGTCATCCAGCCGATCGACCGCATCGCCGAAATCGTCAAGCCGGCCGGCGGCATCCTGATCGTCGACGCCGTGCAGGCAGCCGGTCGCATTCCGCTTGATATGTCAGCGGGTTACGCCGATTACCTAATTTTGTCCTCGCACAAGATCGGTGGTCCCAAGGGCGTTGGCGCCATTATCGCCGCCTCGGACCTGATGATGCCTAGGCCGTTGATCGCCGGCGGCGGCCAGGAAAAGGGTCATCGTGGCGGCACCGAAAATCTGGCCGCGATCGCTGGTTTTGGCGCGGCGGCGCGGGAGGCCCTGATCGGATTGAAGAGCATCGATGCGGTCGGTAGCCGCCGCGACGAGATCGAGGCCATCGTGAAAACGCTGGTGCCGGATGCGGAAGTCATCGGAACCGGCGCGCCGAGGCTTGCCAATACGACATTCTTCGCTATTGCGGGCATCAAGGCCGAGACGGCGCAGATCGCCTTCGATCTGGCGGGCGTGGCGCTGTCGGCCGGTTCCGCCTGTTCCTCGGGCAAGGTCGGCCCGAGCCATGTGCTGAAAGCGATGGGGCACAGTGACAGCCTTGGCGCTTTGCGTGTGTCCATCGGCCACGCAACGAGCGCCGAGGACATCGAACTGTTCCGCACTGCGCTGGCAGGTATCGCCTCGCGCCGCGGGGGCAGGGAAGAAGCTGCCTGAGTGCGGCAGAATGATGCAGGTCTTCCGGCCTGGTAGAGCCGTGCGTTTCATGGTGGCCGGGTGAATTTCCGGCAGGGACGCACTATATGGAACTTACGCCGCCTTGGGTGCCTCACGGGTACTGGTTTCGCGGTGCCATAGTTTGAAAACTGCCGGGCCTTGACCCCGGCGTGGATGGAGAACGCTAATGCCTGCTGTGCAGGACACGATCGATCGGGTCCGAAAGATCGACGTCGACCAATACAAATACGGATTCCAGACCGAAATCGCGATGGACAAGGCCCCAAAGGGGCTGAGCGAGGACATTATCCGCTTCATTTCGGCGAAGAAGGACGAACCGTCCTGGATGCTGGAATGGCGTCTGGAAGCGTATCGGCGCTGGGTGACGCTGGACGAGCCGAAGTGGGCGCGCGTCCATTATCCGAAGATCGATTTCCAGGACCTCCACTATTATGCGGCGCCCAAGAGCACGCCGGGACCGACATCGCTGAGCGACGTCGATCCCGAACTGTTGAGGGTCTACGAAAAGCTCGGTATCCCACTGAAGGAACAGGAAATCCTTGCCGGCGTGCAGAAGACCGATGCGTCGGAACTCGAGGAAGCCAGCGACAATGTCTATAAGTCGGGCCGCGTTGCCGTCGACGCCGTGTTCGATTCGGTTTCCGTCGTTACCACCTTCAAGAAGGAGTTGGCGCAGGCCGGCGTCATCTTCTGCTCGATCTCGGAAGCGATCCGCGAGCACCCTGAACTGGTGAAGAAATATCTCGGTTCGGTCGTGCCGACCTCCGACAATTTCTACGCCACGCTGAATTCCGCGGTGTTCACCGACGGTTCCTTCGTCTTCGTGCCCAAGGGCGTGCGCTGCCCGATGGAACTGTCGACCTATTTCCGCATGAACGAGAAGAACACCGGCCAGTTCGAGCGCACGCTGATCATCGCCGAGGAAGGGGCTTACGTCTCCTATCTCGAAGGCTGCACGGCGCCGCAGCGCGACGAGAACCAGCTTCACGCCGCCGTGGTCGAACTGATCGCACTCGACGATGCCGAGATCAAATACTCGACGGTGCAGAACTGGTACCCCGGCGACGCCGAGGGCAAGGGCGGCATCTACAATTTCGTCACCAAGCGCGGCGACTGCCGTGGCCACCGTTCGAAGATTTCGTGGACGCAAGTCGAGACCGGCTCCGCGATTACCTGGAAATATCCGAGCTGCATCCTGCGCGGAGACGATTCCAGCGGCGAGTTCTATTCGATCGCCGTGTCGAACGGCTACCAGCAGGTCGACAGCGGCACCAAGATGATCCATCTCGGCAAGAACACGTCGAGCCGAATCATTTCCAAGGGCATCGCCGCCGGCTTCTCGCAGAACACCTATCGCGGCCAGGTGTCGGCGCACCGCAAGGCGACCAATGCTCGTAACTTCACCAACTGTGACTCGCTGCTGATCGGCGACCAGTGCGGCGCGCACACCGTGCCCTACATGGAAGCCAAGAACGCAACGGCGCAGTTCGAGCATGAAGCGACCACCTCGAAAATCTCCGAGGACCAGAAGTTCTACGTCATGCAGCGCGGCATTCCGGAAGAAGAGGCGATCGCGCTGATCGTCAACGGCTTCGTCAAGGACGTCATCCAGCAACTGCCGATGGAGTTCGCAGTCGAGGCGCAGAAGCTGATCGGCATTTCGCTGGAAGGCTCGGTGGGCTGATTAGATGGAACGGCGCTCCTGGAAATTCTTCGAGCGAATCGAGAGCTTGATATTCATCGTTCTGATGCTCTTGCTGACGCTGGCTGTTGGAGGTGCCGTGATGGCTCTGATAGGCGCAATGTTTGGCCTGAGTTCGGTAAAGACTATTGGTGGTTCAATTGCGGGGCTAGGCGCGGTTGGGTTTTTTGGCTGGATGTTGGTTACTGGCGATCTTGCGGGCGCGCTTTTAGGGATATCCCGTCCAGGACCGAGCGTCGAGAACAACAAGAACACGAAAGTAGAAAAAGATGCTTGAGATCAGGAATTTGCACGCCCGTATCGTCGATGACGGCACCGAGATCATCCGCGGCCTGAACCTGACAGTGAGGGCCGGCGAGGTTGCCGCCATCATGGGCCCCAACGGCTCGGGAAAATCGACGCTGTCCTACATCCTCGCCGGGCGCGAGGATTATGAAGTCACAGAAGGCGACATTCTCTACAACGGCCAATCGATCCTCGAAATGGACCCGGCCGAGCGCGCCACATCAGGCATCTTTCTCGCCTTCCAGTATCCGATGGAGATACCGGGTGTGGCGACGATGGAATTCCTGAAAGTGGCGATGAACGAGCAGCGCAAGGCGCGCGGCGAGGAGCCGCTGAAGATCCCCGAATTCCTGAAGCGCGTGAAGGACGCGGCCGCCTTGCTCGACATGGACATGGCGATGCTGAAACGGCCGCTCAATGTCGGCTTCTCCGGCGGCGAGAAGAAGCGCGCCGAGATCCTGCAGATGAAGCTTCTGGAGCCAAAACTGTGCGTGCTCGACGAGACTGATTCCGGCCTCGACATCGATGCGCTCAAGATCGTCTCGGAAGGCGTCAATGCGTTGCGCGCGCCAGACCGCGCCATCGTCATCATCACCCACTACCAGCGCCTGCTTCAATACATCGTGCCGGATAGTGTGCACGTGCTGTACAGAGGCCAGGTGGTCAAGTCGGGCGACAAGTCGCTGGCGCTCGACCTCGAGGCCAATGGCTATGCCGGCGTGATTGGCCAAGCCGCGTGAGATGCCAGAAGGCCCAGAAGGCAAGCCAAGCAAGGCGAAACTGATGAATATACACACGACACCCCAGCGGACGCCGGCCGAAACGGCGCTGATCGACGCCTTCAGCGACCGGCTGTCGCTGCTGCCCGGTGACGGCACGGTGATGCTGAAGCGCGACGACGCAATCGAAGCGATCAAGAGCGGCCTGCCGACGCGGCGCATCGAATCCTGGCACTACACCGATCTGCGCCGCCTGCTGACTTCGGTGCCGGATTTCGATCCCGCAGCTGTCGCGAGAGCCATTGCGCCTGTTGTCGAAGGGTCCGCTGTTCTGCCGGTGCTGAACGGCGTGTCGAGCGCGAAACTGCCTGATATCGAGGGCATTGCCGTGCAGCGCCTGTCGGAGAAACTGACCGACGGCAGTATCGCGCCGGGCCTCGATGCCTATGGCGTCGACGATGCCATCGGCGCGCTGAACACCGCTTTCGTGGCCGACGGCTATTTTGTCGACATCGCCGACGGCACCGAACTGGACAAGCCGATCGAACTGCAGAACCTGCAGGCCGGCGGCCAGACGCATGTTCGCCTCAGCGTCCGCGTCGGCGCCGGCGCTAAGGCTGTTATCGTCGAGCGCCAGGCGGGCGAGGGCGCGGCGCTGGTCAGTTCGGTCAGCCAGATTCTGCTTGACGAGGGCGCCGACGTGACGTGGCTGATCGTGCAGGAACAGCCGGATACGGCGACGCATCTTGCCCAGTTCAAGGCGCATCTCGGCAAGGATGCGAAGCTGACGCTGTTCGTGATGAATGCCGGCGGCAAGCTGGTGCGCCAGGAGATCGTGGTGAAGACCACCGGCGAAGGCGCCGATTTCACGCTGCGCGGCATCAACCTGCTTGCCGGCGACACCCATACGGACGTGACCATGGTGCTTGACCATACCGTGCCGCACACCGCCTCGACGGAAGTGATCCGCAACGTGGTGACCGGAAGAGCGCGCGGCGTCTTCCAGGGGCGCATCAACGTCCACCAATACGCGCAGAAGACCAACGCCAAGATGGCCTGCAACACGCTGCTTCTGTCCGATGACGGCGAGTTCTCGACCAAGCCTGAGCTCGAAATCTTCGCCGACGACGTCGTCTGCGGCCATGGCGCGACCGTCACCGAGATCGACCATAGCCACCTGTTCTACCTGATGGCGCGCGGCGTCGACGAGAAGACCGCGCGCGGGCTGTTGGTCAAGGCGTTCGTCGCCGAGGTGATCGAGGAACTGGACGACGAGGCGATTGTCGAGGCACTGGAAGCAAGGCTCGACGATTGGTTCGTGGCGCACGGGTAGCAGTGGGTGAGAGTTTGGCGCTTCGGCCAACACCCCTCATCCGACCGAGCTCCGCTCGGCCACCTTCTCCCACAAGGGGAGAAGGAAGAGCGCCAGACCTTCTCCCCTTGTGGGAGAAGGTGGATTGGCGCGAAGCGCCAAGACGGATGAGGGGTGTTGGAACGAACGCGGCGTAGAGCGGCAAGGACTTCGAAATGGACCAGAAAGTCGAAAACATCCCCTACGACGTCGAGGCGATCCGCCGCGACTTCCCGATCCTGTCGCGGGAAGTCTACGGCAAACCGCTGGTCTATCTCGACAATGGCGCCTCGGCGCAGAAGCCGCAGGCCGTGCTCGACGCCATCCAGCATGCTTATTCCCAGGAATACGCCAACGTCCATCGTGGCCTGCATTTCCTGTCAAACGCGGCGACCGACGCCTTTGAGAACGCGCGCAAGATTGTGCAAAGATTTCTGAACGCGCCTGATACCGACAACATCGTCTTCACCTCGAACACGACCGCGGCGATCAACACCGTCGCTTATGGCTTCGGCATGCCGAATATCGGCGAGGGCGACGAAATCGTGCTGTCGATCATGGAGCACCATTCCAACATCGTGCCGTGGCATTTCATCCGCGAGCGCCAGGGCGCGAGACTGGTCTGGGCGCCAGTCGACGATCTCGGCATCTTCCACATCGAGGAGTTCGAGAAGCGGCTGACCGACCGCACGAAGCTCGTTGCCATCACGCACATGTCGAACGCGCTGGGCACGGTGACGCCGATCAAGGAGATCGTCCGCATCGCGCACGCGCGCGGCATTCCTGTGCTGGTCGACGGCAGCCAGAGCGCCGTGCATATGCCGATCGACGTCCAGGATCTCGACTGCGATTTCTTCGTGTTCACCGGCCACAAGGTCTATGGTCCCTCGGGCATCGGCGTGCTCTATGGCAAGAAGGACATGCTGGAGCGCATGCGGCCGTTCCAGGGCGGCGGCGAAATGATCGAGGAGGTGACGCAGGACATCGTCACCTACAACGATCCGCCGCACCGCTTCGAGGCCGGCACGCCGCCGATCGTGCAGGCGATCGGGCTGGGCGCTGCGCTGGAATACATGGAAAAGATCGGCCGCGAGCGCATTGCCGCCCACGAGGCCGACCTGAAGGACTACGCCCATCAGCGGCTGCGCGCCATCAATTCGCTGCGCATCTTCGGCGATGCGCCAGGCAAGGGCGCCATCATCTCCTTCGAACTGCAGGGCATTCATGCCCATGACGTGTCGATGGTGATAGATCGGCAAGGCGTTGCCGTCCGCGCCGGCACGCATTGCGCCCAGCCGCTGTTGAAACGTTTCGGCGTAACCTCCACATGCAGGGCATCGTTCGGCATGTATAATACCAGGGCCGAAGTCGACGCTTTGGCCGATGCGCTTGAAAAAGCGCGAAAGTTCTTCGGGTGACGATCATGGATGATGCCAGCCACAGCGCTGAGACCACTTCGGAAACGACTGCCAACGGTCTGGTTTCCGCCTCGGCCATTCCCGCCGACGAACTGGCGCGGCTGACCGACGACATCGTCTCGGCGCTGAAGACGGTCTACGATCCGGAAATCCCGGCCGACATCTACGAGCTTGGTCTGATCTACAAGATCGACATCGAGGACGACCGCTCGGTCAAGATCGACATGACGCTGACCGCGCCCGGCTGTCCGGTGGCCGGCGAAATGCCCGGCTGGGTTGAGAACGCCGTCGGCGCCGTCGAGGGCGTTTCCGGCGTCGAGGTCAACATGACCTTCGATCCGCCCTGGTCGCCCGACCGCATGTCGGAAGAGGCGCAGGTCGCGGTGGGCTGGTATTAATGGGCGCACTTGCGCCAGGCAGAAAATTTCACCATTTTAGGTGAGGAATCATTCGGCAGGCCTTGAACCTGCACGTAATGGAGAAAAAGAATGGGACGCTTCGCCGTCATCACGATGACCGAAAAGGCTGCCGACCGGGTGCGCGAGATCGTCGCGACCCGTGAGAATGCGCATGGCATTCGCCTTGGCATCAAGAAGGGCGGCTGCGCCGGCATGGAATATACGGTCGACCTGGTGACCGAGCCCAACACCAAGGACGATCATATCGAGCGCGACGGCGCTCATGTCTATGTCGCACCTGAGGCCGCGCTTTTCCTGTTCGGCACCGAGATGGATTTCGAGCAGACGACGCTGCGCACCGGCTTCACCTTCCGCAACCCGAACCAGAGCTCGGCCTGCGGCTGCGGCGAATCGGTTGAGCTCAAGCCGGCCGATCTGAAGGCCCTGGCCGAGGCGCGCGCATCGGCCTGATCTTCCCTTCTCCCTGTTTACGGGGAGAAGGTGGGCCGAAGGGCCGGATGAGGGGCAGAGCCGGCCTCTGTGATATTTGCGCCGCTCCTCATCTGCCTGCCGGCATCTTCTCCCCGTAAACGGGGAGAAGGACCTAATCCACCCACATTCCCGTTCGTTTGTGCCAGTCTGCGATCGATTCCTCAGGATAGATATCGAAGACCTTGTCGCCCTTGCCGATCTCGGGCTCCACCCAGTTCGCCTTGTATTTCAGCATGAGATGGACCTTTTCAGGCGGCTTCGGCAGGTCTGTGTCGATCGCGGAGGCGAAGGGGTGGACCAGTTCCGGCCAGGTCGGATCGTAGAGCCACAGTGCCGATCCGCATTTCCTGCAGAAATTCCGCTCGCCTGACGAGATCTCGCACTGCGGATGCTCGTCGTCCTCGATCTCGGCCCGGTAGACGCCGAGATTGCGCTTGCCCTTGATTTTGAGCGTCTCGTAATCGGCGCCGAGATTGATGGCGAAGCCACCGCCGCCCTGCTGCTTGCGGCAGATCGAGCAGTAGCACAGCATGAACGGCACCGGCGTGTGGCTTTCCACCTCGAAGCGGACGGCATTGCATCGGCAGGACCCTTTGAGCAGAAGCGGCATGAAAAAAACTCCGACGAAATTGGTTTTCAACTTGTCAGGATGGTGCCGGTTGCGGCGATGACAAGGGGAAATCCGGGTGACATGATCGCGGCATGGACAATGAACGCATTGCCGAACTTTTCGAAGCCCTCGGCCCGGTCAGCATTCGCAAGATGTTCGGTGGCAAGGGCATCTATTTTGACGGCGTTATCGTCGCCATCGTGGTGCGTGGCGAATTGATGCTGAAGGCCGACGCGGAAAGCGCGCCCGAATTCGAGGCGGCCGGCTGTCGGCAATGGACCTATACGGGGTCGCGGCACGGCAAGCTGGTGTCGATGCCGTATTGGAGCGTTCCCGACAGCGCCTTCGACGATCCGGATGAGATGTCGGTCTGGGCACGCCGGGCCTATGAAGCGGGGCTGCGTGCCGGCAAATAGGCTGCCTCTCCACTGGTCATCAGCTCATGCCAATTTTCTGCGGCTCGGGCACAAGGGCCAGCGCGTCGGCAAAGTCTGCCGCCGTAAAGATCGGCACAAGTTCGGCACTTTCGATCGCAAGCATTGCCGCGGCAACGCCGTCACGCAGCGCCGCGCGCAGCGTCAGGCCGCGCAGCAGGGCGGCGACCGTTGCGCCCGCCAGCACATCGGCGGCGCCGTCCGCGACTTTTTTCGGCGGCAGGATCGAGAAGGCGCCGGCTTCGTCGAAACCCAGCACCGGACCGTCATCCGCCGTCACCACGCCGCCTTTGAGGCCGGCGCGCCTCAGGCGGTCGATGATATCACGCTCCGCCGTGTCGATACCGACATCGGCGAGTGCGATGGCCTCACGCCGGTCCATGAAGACCATCGCCAGGCTGCCAAGCACCGGCGCGAGCCGCACCGCCTTGTCTGGTGAGACGGCGAGGGCGAAGACAGGCTTGCCGGCGGCAAGCGCCACCAGCCGCTCCAGCGCCGTCGACGGCAGGTTGGCGTCGCACAGGACCGCATCGGCGGTGCTGATCGCCTCGCGCACCTTGGCACGGCGGATCTGCTTGGGAAGCGCCAGGTCGTAGAGCGCCATGTCGGCAAGGCCGACGATCAGCGCGCCGTCGCCGTCGATCAGCACCGTGTTGCTCGGCGTCGTGCGATCGAGGAACACCACGGACAGATCGGCAATGCCGGCCGCAGTGATGGCGCGCGAGACCGTATCGGCCAGAACATCGCCGCCGCGCACCGAAAACAGCGAACCGGAGACGCCACGGCGCACGGCGCTGCGCAGCGCATTGAAGACGGCGCCGCCGACAGCCTCGCGCATCGTGCCGGGATTCGACGCCGCCGGCACGAAAGTGCCCGAAACCTGGCCGCGCCGATCTATATAGGCGCCGCCTACGGCCAGGATTGTCGGCGACTTCATCATGCCGGCGAGATGACCTTTGCTGTTGCCGGGCGGAGACTAGGTCGTCCGGCGGAACCGGGCAACCGGAGGCGCGATTCGGGAGATGCCAGCACGATCCCACGGAGGAAGCAGGATACATCTTGGGGTGAAAACACGAAACAAAAAAAGAACAGATACAGATATCATTTGTTTTTCAATCGCTTGTCTCCCCTTGCCAGATGAGAACAAAAAAGGTACAAATTAATAAGGATTACGGATTGTCCGGCCTTCATTGACGACCAAGGGGTGATGTATCATGGCTCAGAATTCTTTGCGGCTTGTAGAGGACAAAGCAGTGGACAAATCAAAGGCTCTGGATGCGGCGCTGTCGCAAATCGAGCGTGCCTTCGGCAAGGGCTCGATCATGCGGCTCGGCGCAAACGAGCAGGTCGTCGAGATCGAAACGGTGCCGACCGGTTCGCTTGGCCTCGACATCGCGCTTGGCGTCGGCGGCCTGCCGCGCGGCCGCATCGTCGAGATCTACGGGCCGGAAAGCTCGGGCAAGACGACGCTGGCGCTGCACACGGTGGCCGAAGCCCAGAAGAAGGGCGGCATCTGCGCGTTCGTCGATGCTGAGCATGCGCTCGATCCGGTCTACGCCCGCAAACTCGGCGTCGACCTCGAAAACCTGCTGATTTCGCAGCCCGACACCGGCGAGCAGGCGCTGGAGATCTGTGACACGCTGGTGCGTTCCGGCGCCATCGACGTGCTGGTGGTCGATTCGGTCGCGGCGCTGACGCCGCGCGCCGAAATCGAGGGCGAGATGGGCGATTCGCTGCCCGGCCTGCAGGCGCGGCTGATGAGCCAGGCGCTGCGCAAGCTGACCGCCTCGATCTCGCGCTCCAACACCATGGTCATCTTCATCAACCAGATCCGCATGAAGATCGGCGTCATGTTCGGTTCGCCCGAGACTACGACCGGCGGCAACGCGCTGAAATTCTACGCTTCGGTGCGCCTCGACATTCGTCGCATCGGCTCGGTCAAGGACCGCGACGAGGTCGTCGGCAACCAGACCCGCGTCAAGGTGGTCAAGAACAAGCTGGCGCCGCCCTTCAAGGTGGTCGAATTCGACATCATGTATGGCGAGGGCGTGTCCAAGACCGGCGAGTTGGTCGACCTCGGCGTCAAGGCCGGCGTGGTCGAGAAGTCGGGCGCCTGGTTCTCCTACAATTCGCAGCGTCTCGGCCAGGGCCGCGAAAATGCAAAACTGTTCCTGCGCGACAATCCCGACACGGCGCGCGAAATCGAGCTGGCGCTGAGGCAGAATGCCGGACTTATCGCCGAGAAATTCCTCGAGAATGGTGGTTCCGAAGGTGGAGACGACGGTTTCGAGGACGAAGCGGGCGCGATGTAGGATGCGGGCTGTGCCAGCCAGAATATCCGTTTGAGTTCACGTATCCCGAATTGAGTATCGATGTGTTCATGCCGCCGGCCTTGGGCCGGCGGTTTGCGTTTTTGGCGGTGGCTCTGGCCATTCCGAACAGCCGGCCAAGGCTACGATTTGGAGCAATTCCGTGTTTCTGGACAGGGTGCGGTGCGACCGCTAAAAGGCCATGTCTGTTTTCCGCCGGCAATCGGCGGTTCTCTCGAAAAGGCAGTATTCATGAGTGGCGTCAACGAGATCAGGTCGGCATTTCTCGACTATTTCCGCAAAGAAGGTCACGAGGTCGTGGCGTCGAGCCCGCTGGTGCCGCGCAACGACCCAACGCTGATGTTCACCAACGCCGGCATGGTGCAGTTCAAGAACGTCTTCACCGGGTTTGAAACCCGTCCCTATTCGCGCGCCACGACTTCGCAGAAATGCGTGCGCGCCGGCGGCAAGCACAACGATCTCGACAATGTCGGCTACACTGCCCGTCACCACACTTTTTTCGAGATGCTCGGCAATTTCTCCTTCGGCGATTATTTCAAGGAGCGCGCCATCGAACTCGCCTGGAACCTGATCACCCGCGAGTTTGGCATCGCCAAGGATAGGCTTCTGGTGACCGTCTATCATACCGACGACGCGGCCGCAGGCTTCTGGAAGAAGATCGCCGGGCTGCCGGAGGACAGGATCATCCGCATCGCCACCAGCGACAATTTCTGGGCGATGGGCGATACCGGTCCCTGCGGTCCGTGCTCGGAAATCTTCTACGACCATGGCGCCGACATTCCGGGCGGCCCGCCCGGCAGCCCGGATGAGGACGGCGACCGTTTCATCGAGATCTGGAACCTCGTCTTCATGCAGTTCGAGCAGGTGACGAAGGCGGAGCGGATCGAACTGCCGCGCCCGTCGATCGATACCGGCATGGGTTTGGAGCGCATCGCCGCCGTCCTGCAGGGCGAGCACGACAATTACGACATCGACCTGTTCAAGGCGCTGATCCGAGCCTCGGAAGAGGCGACCGGCGTCAAGGCGGAAGGCAAGAACCGGGCGAGCCACCGCGTCATTGCCGATCATCTGCGGGCCTCGAGCTTCCTCATCGCCGACGGGGTGCTGCCGTCGAACGAGGGCCGCGGCTACGTACTGCGTCGCATCATGCGCCGCGCCATGCGTCATGCGCAGCTTTTGGGCGCCGGTGATCCGTTGATGTGGCGGCTGGTGCCGGCGCTGGTGCGGGAGATGGGCCAGGCCTATCCCGAACTGGTGCGCGGCCAGCCGCTGATCACTGAGACGCTGAAGCTCGAGGAAACGCGCTTCCGCAAGACGCTGGCGCGCGGCCTCGGCCTGCTTGCCGATGCAACCGAGACGCTGGGCAGAGGCGACCGGCTCGACGGCGAGACGGCGTTCAAGCTCTACGACACCTACGGCTTCCCGCTCGATCTCACCCAGGACGCCTTGCGCCCGCGCGGCGTTTCGGTCGATCTCGACGGCTTCAATGCTGCGATGGAGCGGCAGAAGGCAGAGGCGCGCAAGAGCTGGGCCGGCTCCGGCGACGCGGCCACCGAGACCGTCTGGTTCGCGGTGCGCGAGAAGGCGGGCGCGACCGAGTTCCTGGGCTACGACACCGAGCAAGCGGAAGGCATCGTTCAGGCGCTGGTCAGGGACGGCACTGCTGTGGACAGCGCGGTTGCCGGCGAAACCGTCGGCGTCGTCGTCAACCAGACGCCGTTCTATGGTGAGTCCGGCGGTCAGATGGGCGACACCGGCGTGATTTCGGGCGAAGGCTTTGCCATCGAGGTCACCGACACGCAGAAGAAGGGTGACGGCCTGTTCGTGCATTTCGGCAAGGTCACCAAGGGCACCGTCAGGACGGGTGAAGCGGTCGAGCTAAAGGTCGACCATGTCAGGCGCACGCGGCTGCGCTCCAACCATTCGGCGACCCACCTTGTCCACGAGGCGCTGCGCGAGGTGCTCGGCACCCATGTCGCGCAGAAGGGTTCGCTGGTTGCGCCGGAACGGCTGCGCTTCGACTTTTCCCACCCGAAGCCGATCTCGGCCGAGGAATTGGAACGCGTCGAGGCGATGGCCAACGAGATCGTCGTGCAGAACAGCTCGGTGACGACGCGGCTGATGAGCGTCGACGACGCCATCGCCGAGGGCGCCATGGCGCTGTTCGGCGAGAAATATGGCGACGAGGTCCGCGTCGTCTCGATGGGCACCGGGGTCACCGGCGACAAGGCAGGCAAGCCCTATTCGGTCGAACTGTGCGGCGGCACCCATGTCGGCGCCACCGGCGATATCGGCCTGGTCCGGCTGGTCTCGGAAGGCGCTGTCGCCGCCGGCGTACGCCGCATCGAGGCGCTGACCGGCGAGGCGGCCAGAAAGCATCTTGACGAGCAGGACAAGCGGCTGAAGGCGGTCGCTGCCACGCTCAAGATTTCGCCGGCCGACGTGCCGGCCCGCGTCGAGGCGCTGCTCGACGAGCGCAAGAAGCTGGAGAAGGAATTGACCGAGGCGCGCAAGAAGCTGGCGCTGGGCGACCGCTCGCCAGCCGGTGCGCCGGCCGAAAATGAGACCATTGCCGGTGTCGGTTTTCTCGGCAAGGCGGTATCGGGCGTCTCGCCAAAGGACTTGAAGCCGTTGGCCGATGCCGGCAAGAAGTCGCTCGGTTCCGGCGTCGTCGTCTTCGTTGGCGCCGGCGAGGACAACAAGGCGAGCGTCGTGGTCGGCGTCACCGACGACCTGACTGGTCGCTTCAGCGCCGTCGATCTGGTCCGCGTAGCGTCCGCGGCATTGGGCGGGCAGGGCGGCGGGGGTCGGCCTGACATGGCCCAGGCCGGTGGCCCGGATGCCTCGAAAGCCGAAAATGCGATCGCTGCGGTGAAGGCGGCACTGGAGGCCGCATAGCGCCCGTCAGGCATGCTTTGCTGCCTTCAGGGCGCGCGTCATTCGGGTGGAATCCCCCCAGGTGGACAGCCAGATCAGGCAGTCGGTGGTGGCGGAGATCGCTGCGCGCAGGAGGTTCAGCAACGGTCCGGGCGATTTCAGCTGCTCTTCGGCGTGACGGAGATGGGCAAGCTCTTCTTCGCGGATGGACAGGATGATGCCGTGCAACTCGCGGTCGCGTCCGGCAAGAAAGAATAGCTGATCGTCGAGATGACGGTGCACCGCCGCTTCGACCGCTGCGGTGCAGGCCCAGATTCCTTGCGGGCCGAGCAGGGCAGTGAGGAAACCCAGCAGCCAACCGCCGCAGCTCCAGAATTGCATCACGCGGCACGGCCGCGAATGTCGCGACGGCATGGCTGCACGGAAAGCAGCGCAATGACTGCGCTCATGCCCAAGCATCTCTGACAAAGACGGCACGCAACGCGGCCAGAAACGCTTCGAGACAAGAATCTGCGCCGAATAGATTCTGATCGCGCCGAACTCGCCAGCGTGGTTGACCCTGACTATTCTGGCCACCGTCAGCGCGTCCTGGTGGGAGTGTTCAACCATGGAGCGCCCCGGGGTGCTAGGTCAGATTGTTGGCAACGCTCGCACGCCCTGCGATGCGCGTCCACCAATCCTGAATGTCGGCAAACTCCGCCAGCAGGTTTTGCCCCTCAATGACCTTGACGAAATAGCCGACGATTGGTGCTGCATGAAGGTCGGCCAGCGTCAGTTCCGCTCCCAACAGCCATGGCCCTTCGGCTTTCAGCGATGAGAGCGCCTGTAGTGTCGTTCTCGCCTGCCGAAGCCCGCTGCCGATCAAAGCCTCGTCGGGCGGCTCTTTCTCCAGCCGCTCGACGGCGACATCCCAGACCATGGCCCGATAGGCATAGGCGTCGAGCATGCCGATGATCTGGTTCATGGTTGCGCGGGGCCGAGCATCAGCCGGTTGCAGCGCCGGCCCGTCGAAAGCCTCGTCGACATAGCGGGTGATCGCACTGGCCTCGTAGAGGCGAAAGCCGTCGTGCTCGAAGGCAGGAATCCGGCCGAACGGGTGATGGTCGAAATACCAGCCTGGAATGCCGTCCGCCGCAAAGATGTCGACCGGCACCAGATCGTAGTCGATGCCTTTTTCCTCGAGCACGAGGCGGACGATGCGCACGTAGACGCTGTAGTCCGCCCCGTAGACGACGGGTTTGCTCATGACGTTCGTCTGGTCAGGCCATCGCCTTCTGCAGATTTTCGTCGATCTTGTCGAGGAAGCCGGTGGTCGAAAGCCATGGCTGGTCGGGACCGATCAGCAGCGACAGATCCTTGGTCATGAAGCCGGCCTCGACGGTCTGAATGCAAACTTTTTCCAGCGTCTCGGCAAAGCGCTTCAGCTCGGCATTGTCGTCGAGCTTGGCGCGATGGGTGAGGCCCCGGGTCCAGGCGAAGATCGAGGCGATCGAATTGGTCGAGGTTTCCTCGCCCTTCTGATGCTGGCGATAGTGGCGGGTGACGGTGCCGTGCGCGGCCTCCGCCTCCACCGTCTTGCCGTCCGGCGTCATCAGCACCGAGGTCATCAGGCCGAGCGACCCAAAACCTTGCGCCACCGTGTCCGACTGCACGTCGCCATCATAATTCTTGCAGGCCCAGACATAGCCGCCCGACCATTTCAGGCTGGAGGCGACCATGTCGTCGATGAGCCGATGCTCGTACCAGATCTTTTTCGCCTTGAATTCGGCTTCGAACTCAGCCTCGTAGACTTCCTGGAAAATGTCCTTGAAGCGGCCGTCATAGGCCTTGAGGATGGTGTTCTTGGTCGAGAGGTAGACCGGATAATTGCGCAGCAGGCCGTAATTCAGCGAGGCGCGGGCGAATTCGCGGATTGACTCGTCGAGATTGTACATGGCCATGGCGACGCCGGCGGCCGGCGCATCGAACACATCATGCTCGATCACCGTGCCGTCCTCGCCGACGAACTTGATCGTCAGCTTGCCCTTGCCGGGAAAGCGGAAGTCGGTGGCGCGGTACTGGTCGCCGAAGGCATGACGGCCGACGATGATCGGCTTGGTCCAGCCGGGCACCAGCCGCGGTACGTTCTTCATGATGATCGGCTCGCGAAAGATGGTGCCGCCGAGGATGTTGCGGATGGTGCCGTTCGGCGACTTCCACATCTTCTTCAGCTTGAATTCCTCGACGCGCTGCTCGTCGGGCGTGATCGTCGCGCATTTCACGCCGACGCCATGTTTCTTGATGGCATTGGCCGAATCGATGGTCACCTGGTCGTTGGTGGCGTCGCGGTGCTCGATGCCGAGGTCGTAATATTCAAGCTTGAGGTCGAGATAGGGGTGAATCAGCTTGTCCTTGATGAACTGCCAGATGATGCGGGTCATCTCGTCGCCGTCGAGTTCGACGACCGGGTTCGCCACCTTGATCTTCGCCATGGAAAGAATGCCTCATTGTTGGGGATCGGGACGGCCTTGCCCGCATGGCTTTGGCCGGGGATGCGCCCGTATATCAAAGCATTTTTGGCCACGCAAACGGCGATCCGCGTGGGCTGGCTCGACCATCGCCATCGGCCGCTCTTTGTGAAAGCTTCATTTTCGCGGCCGGATATGGCAGGGGACGCTGAAATGCCGCAAACAGCAGTTCATTGACACCCATGCAAGCCAGCAACGACATCCCTCCTGCCGCAGGCCCGGCGATCATCCTGGTCGAGCCGCAGCTCGGCGAAAATATCGGCATGGTCGCGCGCGCCATGGCGAACTTCGGCCTTGCCGAACTGCGCCTCGTCAATCCGCGCGACGGCTGGCCGAGTGAAAAGGCGCGCGCTGCCGCGAGCCGCGCCGACCATGTCATCGATGCCGCCAGAGTGTTCGACGATCTTGCCTCGGCGGTCGCCGACCTGAACTTCGTCTTCGCCACCACGGCGCGCGCGCGCGATAATTTCAAGCCGGTGCGCGGACCGGTCGAGGCGGGCAGGGCGCTGAGAGCGCGCCAGCGATCCGGGCAGAAAACCGGCATCCTGTTCGGCCGCGAGCGGTTCGGGCTCTACAATGACGAGGTTGGCCTGGCCGACGAGATCGTCACCTTCCCGGTCGATCCCGCCTTCTCTTCGCTCAACATCGCCCAGGCGGCCCTGCTGATGTCTTATGAATGGATGAAGTCGGGCCTGGAAGATGAAACGGAAACCAATTTTTCCAGCCCTGACATGATGCCGGCGACCAAGGAACAATTGCACGGCCTGTTCGCGTATCTGGAAGGGGCGCTCGAAGCGCGCGGCTATTTCCGCCCGGCGCCGAAGAAGCCGAAGATGGTCGACAATCTGCGCGCGGTGCTGACGCGCGCCGGCTTCGCCGAGCCGGAGCTCAAGGTGCTGCGCGGCATAATATCATCGCTGGACAGGTTCTCGCCGGCCATGCCGCGCGGCGACGGATCGCCGGGCGATGATCCAAGACGGCTTCCGGCAGCGGCGGCACGCGCCCGCAAGGTGACAGACAAAGAATAGAACCGATCGTGAGAACGGCTGCTTCACCAGTAACTGAATTTTATTCGATATGATCCATCGTCCGGCGAAGGGTGGATCCTCGGATGTTTAACTCAAATATCGGTCGTCTTCGCTTTTTCTTCTATTCCGCGGCCCTGCTGGTTGCGGAAATTGTGACATTTGTGCTTTGCGTCGTATCGACCATCGGCATCGAGGGATTGGCCAATTCGAAACCTGGTCCTTCCAGGGAAGGGCTGGCCGCGGCCGTTCTCGTCGCTTCGCTGGTGATCGTGCTGTTCCGCGCGAATTTCGCCCGGCGTCGAAGCCGCGACGCGCAAGGACCCAAATGGATCCTTTGGTCGTACATTGTGTTCTCGGCCCTGTTTGCGATTCTGCAGGCCGGCACTGTTCTTGTCGTGAAATTCGACGGCGAAGATTCGCATTCCGGCCTTAACCTGCTGGGACTCGCTCTCGTCGGGCTCTGGGCGGTCATCTTGGCGGCCAAGCCGGCGGGGGGCAGCTTTGCGGATATGGCGTCTTCCCTAAGTTTCGATGATCTCGACCCTCCCAGGCCGTTGCGCGGCGGCCGGGCGCCCCATTCAGAGTCGGCCGCCGGCGTGACGGCCCAGGCTCCGGCGTACGCCATGCGCGCCGCACCGGCGCCGTCGAACCATCCTGCATCTCAACCTGCGTCTCTGCCAAACAGCCGGCCGCGGTCCGGCGGCTTCGGCAAGCGGGGCCTTGTGTGATCATCTCGCCGCATCAAGGCCATGATGGTTGCAGATAGAACCGTGCCAGGTAAACGCATCATTGGCCTAAGCCTAGGCCAGCCTTCTCTCCCCAGCTCCCTTTCCTGAATGACAATGACCGATCTCTCAAACGCCCGCCCGATCCTGATGTTCGATTCCGGCATCGGCGGCCTGACGGTGCTGCGCGAAGCGCGCGTGCTGATGCCCGACCGCCGATTCGTCTATGTCGCCGACGACGCGGCTTTCCCCTATGGCGCTTGGGAGGAGCCGGCACTGAGGGCGCATATACTGGAACTGTTCGGCAAGCTGCTCGACCGTTTTTCGCCGGCCATTTCGGTCATCGCCTGCAATACCGCCTCGACGCTGGTCATCGATGCGTTGCGCGAAAGATTTCCCGGCCATCCTTTCGTCGGCACGGTGCCGGCGATCAAGCCGGCGGCGGAACGCACGCGCTCCGGGCTGGTTTCGGTGCTGGCGACGCCCGGCACCGTCAAGCGCCAGTATACGCGCGACCTGATCGGCAAATGGGCGCAGAAATGCCATGTCCGGCTCGTTGGCAGCGACAATCTGGCGGGACTGGCCGAGGTCTATATGCGCGAAGGCTTTGTCGATGAAGAGGCTGTGCGTGCCGAGATCGCGCCGTGCTTCGTCGAACATGATGTGCTGCGGACCGACATCGTCGTGCTTGCCTGCACCCATTACCCCTTTCTGGCCAACCGCATGCGCAAGACAGCACCTTGGCCGGTCGATTGGCTCGATCCCGCCGAGGCGATCGCACGGCGGGCGCTCTCGCTGCTCGCGGACACCGAGGCCAGGAATGGCGGCGAGGCGTTGCCGGAAGGTGCCGACCTTGCTGTTTTCACCTCGAAGAGAGTTGATTTCCCGACTCGCCGCCTGATGCAGGGGTTTGGGCTGGCGATTTCCTGATATCTGGGAACATCACCCGGACCGGTGCGTTTTCCCTCATTGCAAGACGGGAGAAACGATCATGCCAGCCACATCAAAGGCCCAGCAGAAAGCCGCCGGCGCGGCATTGTCCGCCAAGCGTGGCGAAACCAAAAAGAGCGAACTCAAAGGCCCTTCGAAGGGAATGTACAAATCCATGAGCGAAAAGCAGCTCGAGGAATTCGCCGAGACCAAGCATAAGGACCTGCCCGAGAAGAAATCGAAACACTAGCCCGCCGCGCGTCCGACTGGCGCACCCCCCAATGGGCGGTCGGTTCCGGGTCCACGTTTGACCAACCAGCGGTCAAACACAAAGCCGGTGCTACCAGGCCCGGTGGCCGCGCCGTACCTTGTAGCGGATGACCTTGCGATGACCACGATGCGGCATAACTTGTGATGTTTGTGTCCGCGCCAATGCCTAGCCTGCGCCGGCTCCGGCGCAAATGCCATCGAGCACTGCATTCAACGTCGAGGACCGCCTGCCATCACCAACGCCAGCCGCAGGGCAACGAGTCCAGGTTAACGGGCTTGGAGAGCTGCCATCAGGTAGTCGGTATCCCAGGTTGCGAGTTTTCG